>CAZWUZ010000092.1:0-12794 GCA_964637655.1 uncultured bacterium
ACCCTCACCCCTCCCTCTCCCACTGCAGGCAGCGGGAGAGGGTGAATAGTTGCCAATGGAGCGAAACATGGCACACACAGGGAAAGACAGACCTGCACACAAAACGGTTGCACCGGCTGACACGCTGCCGTTTATCGTCTGTTCCGCCTCCGCGGGCTCAGGCAAGACCTATACGCTGGTCAAGGAGTACCTGAAACTGGTCATCGCCAACCCGGGCAAGCACAATAATATCCTCGCCATCACCTTCACCAATAAGGCGGCGGGCGAGATGAAAGAACGCATTGTCGCGCGCCTCAAAGCGATGGCCGCAGGCAAGGATCCCGACCTGCTCAAGGCCATTGCCGCCGAGACCGGCATCCCCGCTGCTACCGTGCGGGCGCGCGTCCCTGCGGTCCTTTCGACCATCCTCCACAAATACTCCGATTTCGCGGTGATGACTATCGACAGTTTCATCTACCGCGTCGTGCGCTCGTTTGCCGTGGAACTCAACCTGCCGCTCAATGCGCAGGTGGAACTCAACATCCCCGCCATTACCCGCACCGCGGTCGATTCGCTCATTGCGCTGTGCGGCAAGGACGTGCAGGTGCAGCAGTTCCTCGTCGATTTCGTCCTGCGCCGGCTCGATGAGGGCGGAAGCTGGAATATCGAGGGCGACCTGCAGAAATTCGCGCAGGAACTCTTCCGCGAGAAGAGCCACGAGCATCTGCATACGCTTGCCGGTGTCGATTTCACCGCTGCCGTTGCCGACCTTGCCGCACAGCGCGGTACCGCCATGGCCGCCCTGAAGAGTATCGCGCAGGAAGCGCAGCTCTTCTATGAAGCCCACGGGCACTTGTTCAAGGACAAGAGCCGCAGCGGGCCGGCCACCATGGCCAAATTCGCCGATGCTGATGATGCCAAGCGCATCGCCACCCTGCTGGAGCAGCTGGCGGGGAAGGACTTCGCCCCGGGGAAGAGCGCCGACACCTCATTTGCCGCGGCATTTACCGGCGCACATGAACTGCGCGACCGTCTGCTCGCGGCGGCGCAGACATACCTGACCCTCGCGCATATCGATCAGTTCATCTATGCCATGGCGCTGCTCGGCAAGCTCACCGCGCTGGTGGATGCCTACTGCCGCGAGGCGGCCGTCGTTCCCATCGCTGATTTCAATCGCCTCGTTGCCACCATCATCCGCGACGAGTTCATCCCCTTCATCTACTGGCGCGTGGGTGAAAAATACGAGCATTACCTCATCGATGAGTTCCAGGACACCTCGCAGCTGCAGTGGCACAATCTCCTTCCGCTCATCGACAATGCCCTTGCCACCGGCCGGCGCAATCTCGTCGTGGGCGATCCCAAGCAGGCGATCTACCGCTGGCGCAGCGGCGATGCCACCATCATGGTTGAAGGCATCCCGCAGCATTTCGCCAACCGCCAGCAGAACGAGCAGCTCGCCACCAACCGCCGCTCGCTCCCGGCCGTCATCCGCTTCAATAACGCCTTTTTCGCTGCCGCCGCGCAGGCCTGTGCGGACGCGCCGCCGCTGCTGCGCGAGATCTACCGCGCGGAAGCCGTCACCCAGCAATCGCACCGCACCGGCGACGGCTACATTGAACTGCAGCTTCTCCCCAGGACCGGCGGCGAGCCGCTCCGCTGGCTGGTTGAGAACATCAAGAGTATCCTTGCCGGCGACAGCGGCTATACGGCCGGCGATATCGCCGTACTGGTGCGCACGCGCGACCATGGCGTGCAGGTTGCCGACGCGCTCTTTGCCGCGAATATCCCCGTTCTCTCTTCCGAGGCGCTGCTGCTGGGCGCGCAGCCCGTGGTCGTCTTTCTCGTCAATGCCCTGCGCCATCTCGTCACCTCGAGCTATATCGAACTGGCGGCGCTCATCCTCTTCCATCGCACGCGCAGCCGCGATACCGCGACCGTCGCCGCCGAGTTGGCCGCCGCGCGGGCCGAGGGGAGTGCGGCGCTGCTGCAACTCCTCCCGGAGGACTATGCCGACCGTCAGGGTCAGCTGCGCCGCCGTCCGCTCTACGAGGTGGCGGAGGAACTCATCCGCATCTTCGACCTCGCTGCCGCGCCGGGCGACCATGCCGCGCTGCAGGGGTTCCTCGATGTCGTCCATACCTACGCCACGCGCGAGGGGAGCGATATCGCCCGTTTCCTCGAATGGTGGGAAGCCAAGAACGAAGATGCACCGCCCGCGCTGCAGGCGCCGGCCGGGAGCGATGCCGTCACCGTCCTCACCATCCACAAAGCCAAGGGGCTGGAGTTCCCGGTCGTCTGCATCCCCTTTGCCGGCTGGGAACTCGAGGCCAAGACCGGCACCACCGGCTCTGCGGAATGGCTGGCGGCAGCTGACGGCGCACCTGCGGTTGCCGGGCTTGCCGCCCCGTACCTCGTGCAGCCGAAAAAGTACAGCACCCCGCACAGCCATTTCGCCGCAGCGTTTGCCGCCGAGAATCAGCAGGCGCTGCTCGATAATCTCAACCTGCTCTATGTCGCCTTTACCCGCGCGGGCGAGCGCCTCTATGTTGCCGCGCCGGTGCTCAACAAGGAGAATGCCGTTCCCGAACGCCTCGAGATGAAGAGTGCGGGCGAGCTCATTGCCGCCGCCTGTCCCCTGCTGGCTGATGCCGGCATACTCACTGAGAGTGAGCCGCATCGCTGGGTGTCAGGCACACCGCAGCCGCGCAGCGGGGCGAAGAAAAGCGTTGCCGCCGCGACCGCACTGGAGTTCATCTCCGGCCAGTGGCGCAACCGCCTCCTTATCCGCCGCCGTGCCGGCAATCTCTGGCGGCTTGACGATCCGCAGGCTGCGGCTGCGGTCGAGCGCGGCACGCTGCTGCATACGCTTCTCGATCTGCTCCGCGGTAATGACACTGCCGCCGTAGCCGCAGCGGTTGAAGCTGCCGTGCGCCGCGGTCTTCTCCCTGCCGCTGAACGTGAAACATGGCAGCAGCACCTGCAGCAGGCGCTGACGCTCACTGATGGTTCTGTCACCCTTTGCGACTGGTTCGCGCCGGGCATCACCGTCCTGCACGAGCGCCCGCTCCTCACCGCCACCGAGACGTTGCGTCCCGACCGCGTCGTTATCAGCGGCAACACCGCCACCGTCATCGATTACAAGACGGGTATGCCCGATGCCGCCAAGCGCAAGGCCTATTACAAGCAGATACGCGAGTACGGTGCGCTCCTCGCGCAGATGGGGCATACCGTAAAACTCTACCTTGCCTGGCTCGATGCCAGCGAACTTGAGGAGGTTTCCGCATGAACTTCCTCGAGCGCATTGTCGATGACCTGGTCAAGCGCGGCATACAGCTGCGCGACTGCGCTGCCGTCTTCCCGTCGCGCCGCGCCGGCGTCCATTTCCGCGAGGCGCTGCGCCGTCATCCCGGGGTGCAGAAGCCGCTCTTCTCGCCCGCCGTCTATTCCATCGAGGAATTCATCAGCGAACTCTCCGGCACCGCTGCCGCCGATCCGCTGGCGCTCGTCTTCCGCCTCTACGGCGACTATTGTCAGGTCGCATCCGCTGCTGCGTGTTCCCCCTCTCCCGCCACGGCGGGAGAGGAAGGTGCGCAGCACCAGGTGAGGGTGAAATCATTCGCCGAATTCTACCAGTGGGGTCGCACCATCCTCACCGATTTCGACGAGATCGACCAGTACCTCATCGATACGAATCAGCTCTTCGCCAATCTCCGCGCCATCTCCCAACTGGAGAACTACGCTGCGGACACCACTGAGGCGGAACGCGTGCGCGACCGCATCCAGCGCGACGATACGCATCGCGCCTATCTCGACTTTGCCGGGCTGCTGCAACCGCTCTATGCGCGTTTCACCGCCGGTATTGATCGTGACGGACTTGCCTACTACGGGCGTGCGCTGCGCCGCACTGCCGGCCTGATCGCTGCCGAGCCGCAACTGCTGCAACGCTGGTCGCATATCGTCTTTGCCGGTTTCAATGCCCTCACCACGGGCGAGGAACAGGTCATCAATGCCGCCCTCAAAACAGGCAATGCCGGCATCTACTGGGATATGGACCGCTATTTCGCGGATGATCCCGCCCACGAAGCGGGCGTCTTCTTCCGCAATTCCGGTATTGTGTACCCCTCCTCTCCGGCCTCCCCCTCTCCCGCCGGGGCGGGAGAGGAAGGCGCGAAGCGCCAGGTGAGGGGGGAAAGTATCAATTGGCTGGAAGAGCGTATCGCCACTGACCCGAAGCAGGTCAAGGTTACCGGTGCCGCGGGGAATGTCACCCAGGCCAAGCTCTGCGGCAGCATACTTGCCGAACATCTGCAGGCGGGTGCCGTGCCCGAGACCTGCGCCGTGGTGCTGGCGGACGAAAACCTGCTCATGCCGGTGCTGCATGCCCTGCCGGACGGTGTCAGTTCCGTCAACGTCACCATGGGCTTCCCGCTGCGTCATACCCCCGTCTACACCTTCATCGCCGCGCTCATCGAACTGCACGAGAACCGCCGCCGCCTCGAGCTGGACAATACCTGCTATTACCGCGATGCGGAGAACATACTGCTGCATCCCTATCTGCGCTCGCTGACCTGGCCGGTCGGCTACGAGCTGGTCAATACCATCCGCAAGGAGAACCTGATCCACGTTCCGCAGGCGCTCTTTGCCGATTGCGGGAACGCGCTTATCAGCGATATCTTCACCCGCACGCCGCAAAGCGCCGACGATTTCCTCGCCTACCTGCTGCACCTTTTCCACGCCATGAAGGCAGGCATGCAGCAGAATGATTCTAATACCCCCTTCTCCCCCCCCGGGGGAGAAGGCAGGGATGAGGGGGCGGTGCCCGCGTCCAAAAAACGCTCCACCCCGATCGATTTCGAGTACCTCTATGCCGCGTGGACGCTCCTCATCCGCCTGCGCGATATACTCGCCGCCGCGCCGGTGCAGCTCGATCCCGCCTCATTCCGCCGCGTGCTGCGCGAGATACTCGCTTCTGCCTCCATCCCCTTCACCGGCGAGCCGCTTGAGGGGGTGCAGATCATGGGCGTGCTCGAGACGCGCGCCATCGATTTCGATCGCGTGATCATCCTGTCGCTCAATGAGGGGGTATTCCCTGCCGGCAAGGGTGAGAACTCGCTTATTCCCTACGATGTACGCAAAGCGGTGGGGCTCCCCACCTACGAGCAGCGCGACGCCATCTACGCCTATCATTTCTACCGGCTCTTCACCCGCGCCGGGCGCATCGACCTGCTCTACAATACCGAGACGACGAGCGAGATCGGCAAGGCGGGGCGCAGCCGCTTCATCGAGCAGGTGCTCTGCGAACTGCCTGCACGCAATCCGAACGCGGTTGTCACCGACACCGTCCGTGCGCTGCAGCCGGAATTCCGTCAGCGCGCGCCGCTGGCCATACCCAAGACACCGGAACTGCTTGAGAAACTGGCGCAGCGCGAGTTTTCCGCCTCCGCGCTCAATACGTACATCCAATGCCCGCTGAAGTTCTACTTCCGCTACGGGCTCGATCTGCGCGAGCCGAACGCCGTCATTGAGAGCGCCGAGCAGTCGACCTTCGGCATTGTTGTTCACCAGGTGCTGCAGGATATCTACCACCCGTTCATCGGCAAGCCGACAACGAAGGAGGCGCTGCTTGCCGTCATCCCGCGCCTCCCCAAAGCCATCGCTGCCGCCTATGGCGAAGTGTTGAAGCATAGCGAGCTGACCGGCAAGAATCTCCTTCTCGCCAATGTGGCCGAGTATCTGCTGGATAAGTTCCTGCGTGCCGAAGCCGATGATCCCGGTCATATCCTCCACGGCACCGAACTGTCAGTGGAGAGCGTTCCGTTCACCTTCACGATAGACGGAAAGCCGCGCACGGTAAAGCTGCACGGCACCATCGACCGCATCGATGAGCGTGACAACCACATCCGCATCATCGATTACAAGACGGGCAACATTGGTTCGCTCTCCCTCGCCCTGCCCGACGATCCCGCCGCCGTGCCGGGCACCGAGGAGACACTTGCCCTCTTTGCGAATCGTTCCGAGGTCTTTCAGTTGTTGTTCTATTATCAGCTAGTGCAGTCACTCCCCGCCTGCGCGGGGAAGGATACCCAATTGTCGCTCTACGCCTTCCGCACCGGCGAATTCGTGTCCGTCCGCCCCTCTCGCGGCGAGCCGTATACGCTCACCGCCGCCCATCAGCCCGTCGTCGCGGCCTTCCTCACCCGCGTCTTCACTCACCTCTTCGACGCTGGCCTCTCCTTCACTCCCTGTCCCGACCGCAAATCCTGTGCGTTTTGTCCTTTCATCACGTTTTGCTAATTGATTCATAAATCATAGGTTGTTGAAACTTTCATTTCAAATAGCAAGAATTACTTATGTAATTTGACCGATGCATGTTATCATAGTAAAATATAGTGGTATTTATTTGCAAGATTGTTGTGATGTTGTTGCTGCAATGATACAGTTTTTCTCTTCTTTCTTTTAAGGGAAGTCGTTCATCCACCTTCAGGCAGATCGGCAATGCAGTGACGCCGCTCATGGCCGAGAGAATTGCAGCGCGGATAAAGGAGGATATCTGATGCCAAATGCAAATATTTTTCGACCAAAGGCCAGGCTGCTCCTGCAACTTGGTGACGAATTAATCAAAAACGAGAGCATCGCCATTTCTGAACTCGTAAAAAATTCTTACGACGCCGGCGCCGAGGTAGTTGACGTCGAACTGATGATTGATGCTGGATACATAACTGTTAGAGACGATGGTGTTGGCATGTCAGCAGATACGATTCACGAGATTTGGATGGAACCTGGTACAGATAACAAAAAAAGACAGCTTGAATCTTTTGTGGAAGAGAAAGGCAAGCGTAATACTCGTCGGCCTTTGGGCGAGAAAGGCATCGGACGTTTTAGCGTTCATAAACTTGGGATGTGTACGGAAATCGTAACGAGAGCCGAAAACAATCCAGAAATCAAGGTGGTTCTCGACTGGGCAAAATTCGAAACAGTTCAATATCTCGACGAGATAGAAATTGAGACGAAAGTTTGCGAGCCAGCGGTATACACTGGTTCGAGAACAGGAACCCAGATTAGAATTTCCGGACTGAGGAAAAGTCAATGGACCAAGTCGGTAGTTGACGAGATTCAAAGGTCCGTCAAAGCCTTCACTTCTCCTTTCAGCAATATTGACAAATTCGAGGTACGCTTTACAACCGATCAAACGGTGGATGAATATCCTTCCGTAGAGGACATAAAGAAATGGGCTCTGTATGAATTTAAGTGCAAGCTAGCAGGCAACAGGATCGTTGAATTTGACTATTGGTTTCGTCCATATAAATCGATGGAGGGATTAGAGGGCCGCCACTTTAGATACAGAGCAGGAGAGATCGCGAAGAACGAAGATCGGACAAACTTTGAAGTCATTTCACACATGGTCGGAAAGGCTGTGCGGATTAGCGGAGAAAAGAAAAAAGTTGTGCCTCCAATCGACCTGAATGCCAAGGATATTCACATCGGGTCTATTGTGGTTGAAGGATTTGTTTTTGACCGACGCGCTAAGGTTTTGAAACTCGGTGGAATACCGCCTAAGCAGGTCACATCGTACTTAGACAGCAACGGCGGGGTTCGTGTATACCGCGACAGACTCAGGGTCTATGATTACGGGGAGCCGGAGAATGATTGGCTTGGCTTGGAGAAGAGCAGACTCTATGATCCCAGCTTTAAGCTTAACAAAGGTCTTCTTCTGGCTGCTGTTCATCTCGACCGAAGAGAAAGCCTTGACCTGCACGAGAAGACAAACAGGGAGGGATTCATTGATAACGAGGCTTATAGAATATTCCGCAAGGCAGTTTCATACGCCATATCGACGGTTGAAGATTTCAGGAATGAAGACAAGGAAAAAGTGAAGGGATTCTTTGGAGAAACCAAGAACGAACCGGTATTGGTTGAAATCGGGGAGCTTAAAGAGATAATCGAAAACAAAGTAAACGACGAAAAGATCAGAAAAGAATGTATCCAACATCTGGAAATAATCGAGAAAAACTATCGCCAAATCAACGAGGTTTTGATGACCGGCGCCGGAGCAGGTTTGCATCTCAGCTCAGCGATACATGAAGTATCGAAAATTATCAAAGAACTTAAGCTTGTGGTGAAAAAAGACCATGTATCAGAGAGGGTTTATTCTCTCGTTCAACACCTGTCAGGCCTGATGGATACTTATACCATCCTAATCAGGCGTTCCAAAGAAAAATCCCAAGACCTTAAGACCCTAGTCAGCGACTCGCTTTTCAATGTCCAGTATCGTCTTAAGGTTCACGAAATCGATGTGATCAAGGAGTTTGAGTCTTATCGAGGAAAGACCTCCATCGTTTGCACAAGTCGGTTAGTGATGGGGGCAATACTTAACTTAATTGACAATTCTATTTACTGGCTGGAGCGCTGGAACAAGAAGGACAGAAAGATATTCATAACGCTTAAATATCGCGCCCCAAGGAACATCGTGCTTATTGTTGCCGACAACGGGGCAGGATTCGGCCTGCCTCCTGTGCAAATGATCAGACCATTTGTGGGTACAAAACCTGGAGGGATGGGATTGGGATTACATATTACTTCCGAGGTGATGTTAGCGCAGGGAGGCTCGATTGAATTTCCAAAGGCTAAAGACGTTGACTTGCCAAGCTCCTTTAATCGGGGCGCTATTGTCTCATTGGTTTTCAAACTGGAGGAATGAGATGGCACTTCCGATGAATGGGAGCGTCGTGATTGTTGATGATCAGCTTGATGATGAAGCGCTCCCCCTAATGCAGGTCCTCTCCCGAAAAGGGATTTCTTACAGATACTTTTCAGGGAAAGAAAGCGAACTGCCATCCACCCCTTGCGGTTCCGTCAGGATCGTTTTCCTAGATATTTACCTTGAAGGCATGAGTGATTCGACCTTCGACGATGATCAGACCCCACCTGTTCTTGCTGGAATTCTGGACCGTATAGTCGGCCCTGACAACGGCCCATATGTTACTGTGGCATGGACTAAGCACGAAGGGCACATGCAGAAGGTCATTGGTGCTCTTAACTACAAAGCCACAGCATGCTTTGGCATAGATAAGTCCGAGTGCAAAGCAGCTGGACACGAGATGCTAAATGTAATCAGCCGAAAACTAGACGCCAACCTCCAAAGTATCGGAGCCGTCCGAGAGCTGTTCAGATGGGAGAATCTGGCTACTACCGCAGCGGTTGCCACGGTAAATCAGATCACCAAGGGAACGTCTGCAAGTAAAACTGAAGTTGAAAGCCTTTTTTATCAGTTAGCGAAGGCCACTCTAGGTGCTTCAGTTTCCACTGTAGGTCATGGGAATGATGTTAAGGCCGCACTGCAGGTTCTGAGTCCTTTGTTGTTAGACAACCTAGATGGATTAGTTGCAAAGGAACGATTCGACTATTCCCAAATGCTCACCGCAAACGACAGGATAGACCTGATTAAGGCTGCCAAGCTGAATACCAGCTTGCTAACCTTTTGCGTCCAGCATACCGGATCCTATCCAGGGAGCGTGTACGAGGAATTCGATCAGACGAGACGGACCATAACCCAAGCCTTTTTTGATACGCGAAAGAAAAAGATTCTTGAACAAGTACCTAAACACGTCAAAGCGAAGATGAAAGCGAATAACCTTGAGTATCCCAAAAATGAGCTGGATACAATTATTCACAAGGCTGTTGCCGATGTAGAAAACTCAGTTCGCCACGTTGTAGTGGAAGTTTCTCCGATTTGTGACCACTTTTCCAACAAGACAATTTATCACAGAGTCATCCCGGGTTTTCTGATTCTGAATTATTCTGAACCCTATAACTCGGATCCGGCGGAAGCATTCACCTACACCGCTCCTTTTTATATTGAGCAATTCCGCGGGGTTTATTCATTGGTGCTTGATTTCCGTGGCTTAATGACGTGTAACACAGATGTCTTGGCGGCTAGAACGTCAATATTCAGATTGAGGAGAGACCAGCTTTTCAACCTGCAGCATAAGGCGGGTAGTCACTTCAGCAGGCCTGGGGTAACTTTTATCGATGCCACGAACCGTTAATGAGCCTATTCGTGAAAGAAAAAAGAGCGTGAGTAGTCGAAAAACGTCTCCCACATTTTTGTAGGCCCCCATTCTCTTGAACGGACAGCCGCAACGTCGAATTTAGCGATCTGACTGCAAAACTTCGGATTGTTTTCGCACGCCACTATTTCCACACAACTAATAATTCGCTTCTCCCCTATCCTCTACTTACAATCTGGCATTGCCAGATCACCTTCACGCACCAGCCGAGGCGGCGCAACTCTTTTCGCACTTTCGCGAAACGCGCGACGTTGGCGGCGAATTTCGCCTGCCAGAAGGCTTTCCGCGTCTTCGGTGTCGTTGCATAGCGGCAGCGCGGATGACGGTGCCAGAAACAGCCGTGGACGAAGATCACCGTCTTTATCGACGGAATGACGATATCCGGCTTTCCCGGCAGCGTCTTCACATTGTAGCGCATACGGAAGCCGAGCGGGCGCAGCAGCGCGCGCAGACGCATCTCCGGCCCCGTATTCTTCGAGCGGATCCGAGACATGTTCCAGCTGCGGTGTTCTTTGCTGATGCGGTCCATCAGCCGGCACGCCGTGCACTTTCTTGCCGTTCCCTGACCATGCGCACGAAGGCGCCCACATTCAGCAGAACGCCGCGCTGACTTTCGTCGTATGTCTCATGCAGTTCCTGCGGGATGACCAGGACAACATGCCGTTTGGCCATTTCCGCCGTCTGCGCGGCGCTAATCGACGGTTCAAGCGTCGCCAGATGTTTCTTCTTAATCCTGTCCGCCTCGGGCAGTATCTGACGCCATCTGTCTTTGCAGGAGGTTTTCACACCGAGCATCGTCAGCAGATGCGAATCGAATTCTTCATTGTGATATTCACGGATGCCCGGGAAAATAAAATCCGGCTTCGACTTGTGCTCCGTGGCTTTGCCGCGGGAGAAGCGCAGCCGGTTGTCACGAAAAAGCACTTCCAGATGGTTCTCAAACGCGCGGCCGGCGCGTGCCTTGCGGCGATTCAGCACCGACAGCGCATAGGCGACAAAATCATCGGACGAAGTAAACCTGGCATCCAGTTTCGCTTCAATCTCCCGTTTTTCCAGCGCATAGAAGAGCCGCTCCTCATGTTCGAGCAGGCTTATCACCGCCTCGTCCGGCGCGTCAACGGTGTTGATCGCTCCGCGGCGTCGGAGAATGTCATACACACGGCCGGAAACAGTGCGGGTATCCCCGAGTCCCGCCGGGAACGCCTGCAGCAATTCCTCATCGGCAGAAAGCATCGTCGACGGCAGCAGGGCGAGGCTGTCAAGGATGGCACGCACAGCGAAAGCCGACATACCGCGCTCCAGCGTCCTGAAATCGGCAACATAGAAGCGCTTCAATTCTCTGTCGCCAAAGCCGAACAGCCACAGCAGCTGATGCTCGGCCGTTGTCCCCTGCCCGGCCACAACAACCAGGGCGCGGTCTTCGCGGGCGAATTTGGCGATAACCAGCAGATCCTCCGCCTTCGCCTGCCGCATCGCATCATTTTCGCTGAAATACAGCCGGTATTCTGCCGACCGGTGCGTCTGCCTCTCGCGCGAATCGTACCAGGTCAGTCTGCCGTCGCCGGCCGTTACCGTCTCGTCGTCGTTCAGATACAGGAAGCGGGCAGGTATCTCTCTGCGCTCGCTGCCGAACAGTTCCCTGAACTGATTGACCCCGTTATACTCGTGCTGGTGAGAAGTGCGCGGATCGGCCTCAACCGCAGAAAGCCGCTTTGCTCCGGCGCCGGCAAACCATGCGGAGAGCCGGACGGTTTCCATTATGCAGCGGCATTCCCGAGCAGGCCGCAGTCGTACGGCTCGCCGTCGATATAGGTGTAATGTTTGCGGCGCGGCAGCTGCGTACTGCCGCTGAGCATCCTCACCATAATGCCGGCGACATCCGTCACTACCGGCACCACCACCGAATTGCCGAACTGCCGGTAGAGCTGCGTGTCGGAAACACCGCTGATCCGGTATTTTTCGGGATACCCCATCAGCCGGGCGCATTCGCGCGGCGTCAGCCGGCGCGGATTGCCGTTCGGCCGCGGCACAAGGATCTCCGAGCCGTCCTTGTAGTAGCGCGCGCTCAGCGTCCGGGTATTGCCGTTCAGATCGGCCATCCCGTAGCCGAAACCGTTCCCTTCCGCCTGATGTTTGGCGGCATACTGCTGCAGATAGGCCCACAGTTTGTCCGACAGGATGTACTTGTCGTCAACCTTCCTGTCGAGTATGTCGCGCAGCCGCGGTTTTACCGGCGGACGGTAGAGCGGAAACCGGAACGGCGTTTTCTCGCGGAAGCCGACGATGAAGACCCGCTCGCGGTGCTGCGGCACATAATTCACCGCATCCAGCACGCGGAAATGCACATCATAGCCGAGTTCGACAGCGAGCGTTTCGAGAATAACCGCCATCGTTCTGCCCTTGTCGTGACTGCGCAGGTTCTTCACGTTTTCGAGCAGAAACGCGCGCGGGCGGTGCTCGTGGAGTATGCGCTTGATTTCAAAGAAAAGCGTCCCCTGGCTCGGATCGGCAAAACCGTGCGGCCGCCCCAGCGAGATTTTTTTCGATACCCCGGAAATGGAAAACGGCTGACAGGGGAACCCGCCCACGAGGATATCGTGCTGCGGAATATCCTGCGATTTGATCTGCGTAATATCACCGGCCGGAAACTCGCCGAAATTCATGGCATAGGTAAGCTGCGCCGGTTTGTTCCACTCGGAGGAAAACACACACTTTGCCTTGTGCTTTTGGAATGCCAGCCGCATCCCG
>CAZWUZ010000093.1:0-12744 GCA_964637655.1 uncultured bacterium
GTATTATCAGCGGCGGCCGGGTGATCAATTCCATCCTCTCCCCGCGCGTGTTTGTCCATTCCTACAGCGAAGTCAGCGACTGCATCCTGTTCAACGGCGTGCATGTCGGGCGCAATGCGCGGCTGCGGCGGGTGATCGTCGACCGCAACGTGCGCATCCCCGAGGGCGCGATCATCGGTTTCAACCCCGAGGAGGACCGCAAGAAGTATTTTGTTTCGGAAGGCGGCATCGTGGTCATCCCGGCGGAACGGGCCGAGGATGCCTACGAGCGGTTGCACCCGCACGAACATAACCATTGAGATGGGCGGGTTCGGCTTCGCGCTGCTGACGGCGTTCATCTGGGGTGTCGCCCCCATCTTCGCCAAACTTGGTCTGCAGGAGGGCGGTCCCAATCTCAGCGGGCCGCAGGCGGTGATCATCCGTTTCACCGGAGCGCTGCTCTGTTTTCTCGTGCTGATGGCTTTCCTGGCGAAACCGACGCAGTGGGGCGGCATTCTCACCCTGCCGCCGCGCGCGGTCGGCTACCTCTTCCTGGAGGGCATTTGCGGGGCACTGCTCGGGCATTTTACCTACTACGCGGCGATGAAGGTGTGGGACGCGTCGCGGGTGGTCGGGGTGACGAGTGCTTACGCGGTGGTGACGCTGCTGTTGTCACTGCTCTTCCTCAATGAGTCGCTGTCGCTGCTCAAGGGCGCCGGTATCGCCCTCGTCGTTGCCGGCATCATTCTCATCAAGTTTGCCTGACCCCGACACCCACAGATTTCACCACAGAGCACGCAGAGCACACGGAGCGTCAGCGGGCTATCGTCATGCTCCGCTAGTGCCGACGAAATGCTCCCGGTATCACACGCAGCCCATTTGCTGCTACGCAACGGTTTCCGGCAGTTCTCTGCGTGCTCTGTGTGCTCTGTGGTGAAAGAAGAGGAGTTGTCAGGTGAGACAGGCGCGGGGGAGCGCGTCGGCGGAAAACTGCGCAGCGTGGGCCTTGCCGGCGGTGATGACCGCCTGCCGGTCGGCGCCGGCATAACGCGCGAAGGCGTCAAGCAGTGACGAGATGCCGTCAGGGGAGAAATAGAACGCGCACTCGCCGCCGGCCTCGGGGAGCGCACCGCGGTCGGCGCAGAGCACGGGGCAACCCGTGCGCAGCGCCTCGAGCACCGGCAGGCCGAACCCCTCGTGCCATGACGGCAGCAGCAGACAGTCCGCGGCGGCCAGCAGCGCCGCTTTTTCTGTCTCACTGACGAACCCGGCCTGCACCACGCGGGCCTGCAGCGCGGGCGGGAGGTGCTGTGCGATGAGCTCGCGCAGCGGCGGTCCCCAACCGTCGCGGCCGGCGATGACGAGGCGGCGCGCGGCGAGCAACTCCGGCTGCGCGGCGCAGGCCTGCAATACCAGTTCGATGTTCTTGCGCGGCTCGATGGTGCCGAGCATGAGCAGGAATGGTTCGACTTGTTCGCCCGGGCCGAGCACGGCTGGCACCTCCGGCAGCAGCGGCGGCACGGGATAGGCAACCTGCACGTTTTCCGTGATGCCGAGCGCGTGCAGGTCGCGCGCGGTCGCCTGCGAGATGGCGACAAGGCGGTCGCTTTGCCGCAGGCAGGCGAGGTACTCGCGCGCGTCTGCCACGGTGTCTGCGGTATGCCACTGCGGATGCGTGAGCGCCGTCAGGTCGCAGACGACACGCACTTCGCGCGCGCAGCGGCGCGTTTGCGCCACGGGGGAAACGAATATGCCCGTGCCGGCGGCCAGCGCGTCGGCCGGAACGGACGGTTGTTGCAGGTGCAGGTATGGCAGTTCGCGACCATGTCCCTGCTGCAGGGTAGCGGCGACGAGCGCCGGTTCGAGCAGGCGGTTGCCGGAGAAGAACTGTGCCGCGTGCGCGTGCTGCGCGAGCAGGAAACGCGCGATGGCGGCCGTCACCTGCGGAATGCCCGACCAGTGTGTCGCGTAGAGCGGGCTGACATCGAGGAAATGCGTCATCGGGCCAGCCACGCGGCCAGCGGGCGCAGCAGCGCGACACGGCAGCAGCAGTGGTACGCGGTGCTGAGGCCTGTGGCCCGCAGGTTGTTATGTTGTGCCTCGGCACTGCGCACCAGCAGGGAGAGGTACTCCAGCCGGTCGGCGGGCGTGGCGAGCGGCATGCTGACCGCGCGCAGTTCGTCGCGTGACGGCTCGCGCAACAGGCAGGAGGCATACGCGGCACGCAGGAAGGCCTCGCCGGTCAGCGGGAGCAGCGCACGCCAGTCGACATGGTGCGGTTGCGCGCGCAGCGCTGCCCGTGCATTAGCCAGCGGCGCGGGTGCGGGTGGTGTCGCAGCGCGGACGCGCGCGAGGTAGTCAGTTACCGGCAGACGGTCAGGCACGGGTCAGCGGATGATCCAGGTGTGGGGCACGGCCATCACGCCGCTGGCACGCCAGAATTCCGCGCTCACCACCTCGAACGGATACATGCGCTCGTGGTAGTCGTAGGGGACGGCACCGCTGATATCGTGCGCGGCAACCGTGAGAAAGTAGCGTCCCGGGGGGAGTGCCAGCGTCGGGAACGTCAGGGTTACCGTGCCGTCCCCCTGCACGCTCTCCGGAATGAGGCCATGGTTGAGCGTGGTGTCGCCGGCGAGCAGGACGCCGGCGCTGTTGGTCAAACCGAAGCCGAACACCGGTTTTGCCACCGGTCTTTCTGCACGATAGCGGAGCGCCACCTGCATCGCCGTGTGCGGGGCGATCTGCGTGACGGGCTTTCCGTCCTGCTGCAGCGCAACGTCCGTGATGGTGATCTCCCGCGAGCCCCAGCGGCTGCCGGCGGCAGTGACGGTCGCAGCGTCCTTGCCGGTATACATGGCGATGACGTCGCCGGGTTTGCCTTCGGCCGCCACGACGCCGTCGCGCAGCCAGATGACGTGGTCGGCGACGCGCGACACGAGGTGCATGTCGTGGGTGACAAACAGGAGCGTGGTGCCTGCGGCCTTCAGCGCCAGCAGTTTTTCGAGGCACTTGAACTGGAAGACCTCGTCACCGACGGCAAAGACCTCGTCGATGAGGATGAGGGCGGCATCGACATGCACCGCGACCGCGAACCCGAGGCGCATGTACATGCCGGTGGAATAGTATTTGACCGGCACATCCATGAAATTCTCCAGGCCGGCAAAGGCGACAATCTCCGCCTCGCGCGCGCGGATCTCGTCGCGCGACAGCCCGAGAATGGTGGCGTTGAGATGGAGATTGTCGCGCCCCGTCAGTTCGGGCTGGAAGCCCGCGCCCAGTTCAAGCAGCGCCGAAACGCGTCCGGCATGCGCGACGCTTCCCTGTTCGGGGAAGATGATGCCGGCAAGGAGTTTGAGCAGCGTCGATTTGCCCGCGCCGTTGGCGCCGATGACGGCAAGCGCTTCACCCGCGTGCGCGGCGAAATTCACCCCGCGGAGTACGGGGAGGTCTTCGCGTTTTGCGCGCAGGGCCGTGAGTGTCGCCTGCAGCAGCGTCGTTTGCGGTTCGCGGAGGAGGCGGTAGCGCTTGTGCAGGTCGCGGACGGAGAGCGTGACGCGCGGTGTCATCACAGGTACTCCGCCAGCCGCCGCCGCTGCGCGGCGAAGATGACCCAACCGGCGAGCAGCAGCGCTATGGTGAGCGGGATGCCATAACTGACGGCGGGAAGTGCCGCACAAACGGAGGCGCCTTGCACACCGATTTCAGTAGTGGTACCCAACATGCAACCGCGTGCCACGGTTACCCAGGTGGCGTAAGGATTCAGCAGGTAGGTAATCGCCGCCCAGTCCGGAACTCGGGCGAGAGCCTCAGAGAGAGGGTAGAGCACGGGCGAGGCGAAGAAGCCGACCTGCAGCAGGACGGGGACGAAATGGTTGGTGTCCTTGAAGCGCACCGCCAGCACGGAGACGATGAGCGAGAGCGCGGCGGCGAGCAGCGCGCAGACGGCAGCGGCGACGAGCACCCAGAGCCAGCCAGGGGACGGATAGACACCCTGCATCAGGCAGAAGAGGATGAGGACGGGGAGCGCGCAGAAGAAGTTGACCACGCCGCCGGCGACGACGGAAAGGGGAAAGATCTCCAGCGGCAGGTAGACCTTCTTGATGAGCGAGGCGTTGCCGATGATGGCGTAGATGGAAGTGTTGACGCTGTCAGCGATGAGGTTCCAGAGGAGGATGCCGAGGAGCAGTTCGAGCGCGTAGTGCGGGCGGTCGAACCGCGCAAAGGTGGAAAAGACGAAGTAGAAGATGCCGCACATGAGGAGCGGGTTGAGCAGCGTCCAGAGATAGCCGAAGAAGGAACCCTTGTAGCGGTTCTTGAGGTCGCGGATGACGAGCATCCGCAGCAGTTCGCGGTAGCGGTACAGTTCCCGCAGGCGGGCAATCATGCGTCCGGTTTCTTGATCACGCGCGCCTGTTCCTCAAGTTCCGCGATGATCTTGTGCGCATCCGCCAGCGCGCGGATGCGGCGGATGCACGGGTGCGGGGCGATGTCGCGGTTCCACGGGTAGTCGATGAGCAGCAGCGGGATGCCTGCGTCAGCGAGCGGGCGGCCGTACTCATAACTGTCCTCAATGAACAGGTCGAGGCGCCGCCCCGCCTGCTGCGACGCCTGCAGTTTGTTGAGCCGGTCGATAAATATCAGTTCGTCGTAGGCGATCTTGTGCTGGCGCAGCCACGCCTTGGTCTCGATCTCGACGTAGTGGCGCGGGCGCCCGGTGATGAGAATGATGGCGTGCTTCTTGGCGAGGCGGGCGGTGAACTCGACCGCGCCGCGCACCGGTTTGATGCGGCTCCACCCGCCCTGCCGGGCGAAGAGTTTCCAGAAATGCGCCGCATCATCCTCATTGATGCCGAGCGCATCCTCGAAACGGTAGGTGGTGATGTCCGCCGGGGTCCACTGTTTGCCATGCAGCAGGTTGAGCAGCTGCAGAAAACTGGGGACGGAGTCAGCGAGCACCCCGTCGATGTCGATGCCGATATTCACGCCGGTGCACGCCCTTTCCGAGGCATTGACAAGGTAGCGACTGTGTAGTATAATATCATCTGACAATTGATTGCAAGTTGTCGCGGTGCCGAGATAGCTCAGCTGGTAGAGCACAGGACTGAAAATCCTGGTGTCCCCAGTTCAATCCTGGGTCTCGGCACCATTTTCCATTTGCTGACATACCCGGGCGCCGCAGGTGGTGGTGCGACGGGACGGCATTTCCCGGTACCGGGAAATTCTGCCGGAACAGGCATATCATGACAAGGGGGCTGTGATGGGAATGGTGGAACGGGCTATACGTGAAGAGGTTGTCCGACTGGCACGGCGCGAAGCGCGCAAACTGACGGAGCCGTTGCGCGAAGAGGTCAAGCGGCTGAAAAAACGCACGGTGGGGCAGAAAGCGCACCTCGCGGCGCTCGAACGGAAACTGGACGGGATGCAGGCCGGTGCCCGCCTGAAGGAAAAGACCGCGCAGGCGGCGTCCGGTGCGGTGAAGGGGCGCCTGTCGCCCCGGCTGATCAAATCGCTGCGCAAGCGGTTGAAACTGTCGCAGCAGCAGTTTGCGAAACTGCTGGGGGTGAGTGCCATCACCATCGGCAGCTGGGAGAAGGGGAAAAGCGCCCCGCGTCCCGAACTGAAGGCCAGGGTGCTGTCGCTGCGGGGAATGGGGCGGCGCGAGGCAAAACTGCTGGTGGCCGGCCCGGGCAAGGGCGCACAGTAAACGCAACCGCAACGCTCACGGGTGCCGCGGCAGTGACACTGCCGCAGCACCCGTTTTCTTTTTCCTGCACCTGCTGTCATGGCAATCCGCTGACGCAACTGTTCAGCCCGTTTGTTTCCATGTTTCCCTTCTCCGTTGGGGAGAGAAAGCCGCGCAGCGGCAGGTGAATCGCAAACCTGCGCTCACCCTGCACCCTCTCCAGGTGGCAGAGGGAACAGCGGCAATCGGCTGAATAGTTGCCCGCTGACAAGGAAAACAAGACCGGCCAGCCCGCTTAGCGGGTGACGGTACCGAAACTGGTGTGGCCGAGGGTGTAGAGCAGTATGGCGCCGCCGCCGGGGGAGGCAACCTCGCAGGCGAGGCGCAGTCCGTCAGGTGACCAGGCGACGCTGCGCTCATCGGCGTCGCTGTGGGTCAGCCGGGTGGGATGGCTGCCGTCGGCGTTGACCGCCCAGACGTCGCCACCTTCATCGGCGGTGAGCGTGATAAAGGCGAGCATGGTGCCATCGGGCGACCAGCAGGGGGCGGTCTGGTCGCCGGGGGCGACGACCAGCGGGGTGAGTGTTTCATCGCTGAGCTGGAGCAGCCAGAGGTCAGCACTGCCGTTGCGGTCACTGACCAGCGCGAGATAATCCCCATCGGGAGAAACGGCGGGCGCGGCGAAATTGACACGCTCTTCGCCCAGCAGCAGCTTGTCTTTGCTGCCGTCAGGAGCGCAGTGCCGCAGTTCGCGCCCGGTGGCAGTGTGGGCGATGTAGTAGAGCAGGTCGCCGTCGCCGCTCCACGCGGGTTGTTCCGCGCGCCTGTGTGTGGTCACCTGCTGCAGGGTGGTGCCGTCGGCTACCCAGATATCGCCGCCGCGGGCGAAGGCGAGTTGTTTGCGGTCGGGTGACGGGACGGGCTGCAGGCAGGCACTGGCCGGGAGGCGTGAGGCAAAGCGGGGTTCGGCGGTCGCGGGAAAGCGGAGCAGCGGCTGCAGCCCGGTGGTGAGGCGGAAACGGACAAGTTCGCTCACGCCATCAACCGTCAGGGCCGCGAGAAAGGCATCAGCGCTCTCCCAGGCCGGCGATGAGGCACCCTGACGGTTATCGCCCAGCAGCGGCAGCGACTGAGTGACAATGAGCCCGGCGGCATTGCCGGCGGGCAGCGGCCCCCGGCGGCTGCAGGTGAGATAGAGTCCCCCGCCCAGCAGCAGCAGGAGAACCCCGGCAACGACGTAGCGCAGGCGGCGCGCCCGCGGCGAAGCGTCCATGGGCGCATGGTAGCACAGCGTCGGGAAAGCGTCAAGGAGTACGCGTTGACAGGTGGCGGCGGGTGTGCTAATATATTTAGGTGTCAATACTGCGGTTGCGGGCGTGCCGGGAACGGCGTCCGGGAACGGAGACGGGATGATGCGCGCGACAGCGATCACGGTGACGGTGCTGCTGGCGGTGCTGCTGGCGGGGTGCCAGCACACGGGCCTGTTCCGGCGGCAGGTGGACATCCGCATGGAACAGATTCAGCCGCAGACCATTGCCCACAGCGGCAATACGGTGGAGTTACAGTTCTATGTCACGGCCAATGGCCGGCCGCTGCCGGGCATGAACCTCGCCTACCGGGTGTTGCCGGAGGAGGCGGGCGCGGTCAAGTCGCTGACGGAAGCGACGGACGCCGACGGCCTCGACCGCACCTACTACTACCAGAACCGGCCCATTTCGGGGGGGACGCCGCAGGTGCTGGTCGAGGCGCGGTGCGGCGATTTCGTCAAGCAGTTCCCGCTGCAGTTGCGGGCCTACAACCGCGTGGTGGAAGAGGACATGACGGTGCTGACCGATCAGAGCAAGACCCTGCTCGAGGCGGCGTCGGACAATGTCTACGCGGCGCGCCTGGCCATCGATTTCGGCAACTACTACGACGCGATGCTCTTTCTGACCGCGGCGGAGACCTATCTCGACTACATGGAAGTGCACAGTGACGTGGAGCGCGAGGCAAAACTGCGGCGTGAGATCGCGCGCTACCGCGAACTGGTGCGGGCCGCGGCGTTCCCGAGGGATGAGCCGGCGACGGAGCCGGTGGTGCTGCAGAATGTGCATTTTGAAACGGGCAAGTGGGACCTGCTGCCGCAGGGCCAGCCGGCGCTGGATGCGGTCGGCACCTTCCTGCGCGAGAATCCAGCGGTGCGCATCCGCATCAACGGGCACACGGACAACGTCCCCATCCCGATGGGCAACCTGCTGCTGTCGCTGCACCGCGCGCAGGCGGTCAAGGAATACCTGATGCGGCGGCACGGCATCACCACCGAGCGGCTGATCGTACGCGGTTGCGGCGATGAGCGCCCGCGCG
This sequence comes from uncultured bacterium, assembly GCA_964637655.1. GTDB lineage: Bacteria > DAOPZR01 > DAOPZR01 > DAOPZR01 > DAOPZR01 > CAZWUZ01. Next base: position 8,009 of record CAZWUZ010000093.1, read on the forward strand.
GCAGCAATGACACCGTGGAAGGGCGCGCGCTCAACCGCCGCGTCGACTACGAGATCATCGCGCAGTAGCATGGTCTGGCGCGGCCTGCCCGCGCTGCTCTGGGCGGGACTGCTCTGGACAGTATCCGGAACCCCGGCCGCAGGACTGCCGCCGCTCTTTCCCGGGGCGGACAAACTGGCGCACCTGGCGGCGTACGCGGTGCTCGGCCTGCTGCTGGCGCGTATCTGGCCGGTGACGGCGGCGGCGGGCGCACGACAGGTGCTGACGCTGGGCACGGCCTACGGGATTACCGATGAAATCCACCAGTACTTTGTGGCGGGACGGACGACGGAAACGGGCGACATGGCAGCCGACTGGCTGGGTGTGGCGCTCGCGGTCTGGCTGCTGCGCCGCCGCGCGGAGGTGAGACGATGATCAAAGAGGCGCTGGCCCGCTGGCTCGAACGGCAGGATGTGAGCGAGGCGGACGCGGCCGCGGTAATGGGGGAAATCATGCGCGGGGAGGCGACCCCGGCGCAGGTCGGCGGCGCGCTCGTCGCGCTGCGCATGAAGGGGGAATCGCCGGCCGAGGTGGCGGGGATGGTGCGCGGCATGCGCGCCGCCATGGTAGCCGTCGACGCGGGGACACCGGACGCGGTCGACACCTGCGGCACAGGCGGCGACGGCACGCACACCTTCAACATCTCGACGGCGGCCGCACTGGTGGCGGCCGGGGCGGGGGCGACAGTGGCCAAGCACGGCAACCGTTCGGTCTCGTCGCTGTGCGGCAGCGCCGACGTCTTCGAGGCGCTCGGGGTCAATGTCAACCCGGGGAAGGAAACGGCGGAACGGCTGCTGCGCGAGGTGCGGCTGGTGTTTCTCTTTGCCCCGGCCTTTCATCCGGCAATGAAACATGCCATCGGGCCGCGGCGCGAGCTGGGCGTGCGCACGGTGTTCAACATGCTCGGTCCGCTGTGCAATCCGGCGCAGGTGCGGCGCCAGCTGGTCGGGGTCTATTCGCGTCCGGCGCAGGAACTGATGGCCGGGGCGCTGGCGCGGCTGGAGACGAAGCATGCGCTGCTGGTCAACAGCGGTGACGGGCTGGACGAGATTTCACTGGCGGGCCCGACGCGCGCGCTGGAGGTGCGTGACGGGCAGGTGACGGAACTGGTCATCGACCCGGCGGCGCTGGGACTGGCGCGGGCGGAGGTGGCGGCGCTGAAAGGCGGCGATGCGGCGCACAATGCCGGCATCATCACCGCGGTGCTGGCCGGACAGGGGAGCGACGCGCAGCGCGATATCGTGTTGCTCAACACGGCGGCTGTGCTGCTGATTGCGGACAAGGCGCGCGACCTGGTGGATGGGCTGATGCAGGCGCGGCAGAGCATCGCGTCGGGTGCGGCGCGCGGGGTGCTGGAACAACTGCGGGCGCTGGCCCCGGTCCCGGCGAAGGGATGAACAAACTCGCGGAAATCTGCGCGGCGCGGGCGCAGCGCACGGGGGCGGGCAGTCGCCTGCTGCCGGAGCGCCTCCCCGACCTGCCGCCGCGGCGCGACTGGGCGGGTGCGCTGCGCGCGCGGCGCGGTGCCATCATCGCCGAATGCAAGTCGGCCTCGCCGAGTCAGGGGCTGATCCGCGGCGCCTATGATCCGGCGGCTTTGGCGCGCGCGTATCAGCTGGGCGGGGCGGACGCGCTCTCGGTGCTGACGGAACCGCGGTGGTTCGGCGGCAGCGACGAGCACCTGCGCGCGGCGCGCGCGGCGGTGCCGCTGCCGGTGTTGCGCAAGGATTTCATGCTCGACCCGCTCGACCTGCTGGAGAGCCGGCTGCTGGGCGCGGACGCGGTGCTGCTCATCGTCGCGGCGCTCGGGGAGAACCTGTCCCTGATGCTCGACGCGGCGCGGCGGGTGGGGGTGGACGCGCTGGTCGAGATACATGACGCGACGGAACTCGACGCGACGGCGCACGCAAACGCGTCACTGATCAACATCAACAACCACGACCTGCGGACGCCGCCGCGTCGAGTTCCGCCGCGTGAACGGCTGGCGCCGCGGGTCCCTGCGGGAGCGCTGCTCATCAGCGAGAGTGGTATCGAGAGTGGCGCGGATTTCGCGCGCGCACGGCGGGCCGGGGCGCAGGCGGCGCTGATCGGCACCGCGCTGTCGGGGCAGGCGGACGCGGCGGCTGCGCTGACGCGCCTGCGGCGGGGCGCCGGCGTCGAGGTGAAGATCTGCGGCGTCACGCAGCCGGAGCAGGCGCAGGCCATCGCGCTGGCCGGAGCGGACTATATCGGCATCAATTTCTATGCGCCTTCGCCGCGGTCGGTCGACGCGGCGCGCGGCAGCGAGGTGGCGGTGGCGGCGCGGTCGGGTGGCGCGCGCACAATCGGCATTTTCGTCGACGAGGACGCGGGCCGGGTGCGTGACCTCGCGGCGCAGTGCCGGCTCGACTTTGTGCAGCTGCACGGGCGTGAAACCCCGGACTATGCCGGGGCGCTCGAGCGCCCCTATGTGCGGGCGTTCAAGGTGAATGCTGCGTTCAGCGCGGTGCAGGCGGCGGAATTCAGCGGTGCCGCGGCGTGGCTCTTTGATGCAGGGAGCACGGCGCTGGCAGGGGGAACCGGCGAGACCTTCGACTGGTCGCGCCTCGCCGCAGTGCCGCGGCAGCGCCCGCTCTTTCTCGCCGGCGGTATCACCCCGGAGAACGTGGCGGCAGCCGTGGCGGCCGCCGACCCCGACGTGCTCGATATCGCCTCGGGGGTGGAGTCAGTCCCGGGCATCAAGGATATGGCGAAAGTCGCCGCGGTACTGCGCGCCGCCGGCCGGTAGCACCCGGTCAGCGCCGCGCTGCCCGGCGGTGTTCCCCTATTTCATCCTGACGCTGACAATGGAAATAGTCGGTTCGGGGAGGTCGGTGAACGGTCCGCCGCGGTTGGCCTTGGGCGCGGACGCGATGGCGCGGACCACATCGAGGCCGCGGACGACCCGGCCGAAGACCGCGTAATTCCCGTCGAGAAAGTGGCGGTCACCATCACAGATAAAAAACTGATTGGAGCCCCCGACCCGGGCGGCGGTGCTGGCCATCGACAGCGCTCCGTCGACGTGCGTGAGGGTCGGATCGGACTCGAACGGGATCGGGGCCGTGTTCCGCTGCTGCCCCTGCGCGGTGAACCCGCCCCCCTGGATCATGAAGTCCTTGATCACCCGGTGAAAGATCAGCCCGTCGTAAAATCCGTCGTTGACCAGTTTGACGAAATTGGCGACGGTTTGCGGCGTCCGGTCGGCGTACAATTCGACCTCGATTTCCCCCTTGCTGGTGGTGATGAGCGCGTGCGGGTTGGCACCCGGTGTGGCAGCCGGTGTAGTGGCAGCAGGCGGCGCGGCGGGTTCCTGACCCTGACAGGCGGCGAGCAGCAGCAGCGAACAGCAGACAAGCAGCAGGCGTGACATGGGCAACTCCTTGCGGGTAATGGGACGCCGGGCAAAGATGCCCGGCGTCCTGAGTGTTCAGTGGCTACGGCGACTCACGGATAGATGCCGCGGTGGCGCAGCGCCTCGGCGACCTTGTTGATGGCGACCATGTAGGCACCCAGGCGCATCGAGACCTTTTCCTCGCGCGTTTTCGTCCAGACCTCGGCGAAGGCGTTGTCCATGACGGTGCGCAGGCGGTTGTTGACGTCGTCCTCGCTCCAGAAATACTCCTGCAGGCCCTGCACCCATTCGAAGTAGGAAACCGTCACGCCGCCGGCATTGGCAAGAATGTCGGGGATGACGATGATGCCGCGGTCGTTGAGGATGCGGTCGGCCTCGGGCGTGGTCGGGCCGTTGGCGCCCTCGGCGATGATGCGCGCCTTGATCTTCGGCGCGTTCTCTTTCGTGATGACTCCTTCGAGCGCGGCCGGGACGAGCACATCGCACTTGCAGGTGAGAACGTCTGCGGGGCAGATGGCCTCGGCCTTGCGGTACCCCTTCACCCCGCGGTGCTGCTGCACATACTCAAGCAGGTCGGGGATATCGAGCCCGTTGCGGTTCTGCACGGCGCCGGTGACATCGCTGACGGCGACAACCTTGCAGCCGACCTCGTGGAAGAGGCGGGCAGCGACGCCGCCGACGTTGCCGAAGCCCTGCACGGCGATGGTGGTGCCCTGCGGGTTGATGCCGAGCTGCTTGAAGAGGTTGAGCGTGACGAAGAGGAGACCGCGCCCGGTGGCGGCGAAGCGGCCGAGCGAACCGCCGATGGCAATCGGCTTGCCGGTGACGACGCCCGGGGTGGCGAAGCCCTGGTTCATGGAGTACGTATCCATGATCCAGCCCATGATCTGCGGGTTGGTATTGACGTCAGGGGCGGGGATGTCCTTGGCCGGCCCGATGATGAGCTGCAGTTCGTTGGCGTAGCGGCGGGTCATGCGTTCGAGTTCCGCCAGCGACAGGGTCGAGGGGTCAACGACGACCCCGCCCTTGGCGCCACCATAGGGGATGTTGACCACGGCGCATTTCCAGGTCATCCACATGGCCAGCGCGCGCACTTCGTTGATGGTGACATCCTGGTGGAAGCGGATGCCCCCTTGTAGGGGCCGCGCACGTCGTTGTGCTGCACGCGGTAGCCGGTGAAAAGTTTGAGTTTCCCGTCGTCACCCTTGAACGGCACGGAAACCGTCAGCTCGCGGCGGGGATGCTGCAGGTAGAGGTGAACACTGTCATCGAGTTTGAGGCGGCGGGCGACGATGTCGAGTTGTTCAAGTGCTACTTCCCACGGGTC
>CAZWUZ010000094.1:0-12629 GCA_964637655.1 uncultured bacterium
CCCTGTTCCTCGGGCCCAAGGGGGAGAATTATCCGCTGCTGCGTGAACTGCTGAATTACCTGACGCAGGATCATGCCGACTGGCGCCGCGATTTCCATCCGGATGATCCGCCCACAGTCACGGCGGCGGAACAGGCGCAGCCGGCGTTCGCGGCGACGGTGCGCGCCACGCGCGAGGCGCTGATCGACCTGGCGGGCAACCTGCAACAGCATTCGGTGCCGTGGTTTTCACCCCGCTACCAGGGGCATATGCTCTTCGACACGCTGCTGGCCGCGCAACTCGGGCACATGCTGACGCTGCTGTACAATCCCAACAACTGCGCCTACGAAGGCGCGCCGGCGACGACGGCGCTGGAAATCGAGGTCGGGCGGCAACTCGCCCGGCTGATGGGGTACGACCCGGCAACGGCATGGGGACATGTGACCTCAGGCGGGACGGTGGCCAATTACGAGGGGGTCTGGCTGGCGCGCAACCTGAAGTCGTTTCCGCCGGCGGTGCAGGCGGTGATGCCGGAACTGGTCGCCGGGCTTGACGACTGGCAACTGCGCAACCTGACGACGGCAGAGATTCTCGCGCTGGCGGACCGGGTCAAGGCGGCGGGCCGTTTCGACGAGGTGCGGCGGCATACCGTGCGCGGCCGCGGCATGGACGGTGCCTGTCCCGGGAAACTCGTGGTGCCACAGACCAAGCATTACTCGTGGACCAAGGCGGCCGACATCTTCGGACTCGGGCAGGACCACCTGGTCTGCGTACCGGTGGACGACACCTACCGCATGGACCTCGCGGCGCTGGCCGCGGTGCTTGACGATTGCCTGGCGACGCGCACACCGGTGCTGATGGTGGTCGCGGTCTGCGGCACGACGGAAGAGGGTTCGGTCGACGATATTGCCGGAGTGGTCGCCCTGCGCGACCGCTGCGCGCGGCAGGGACTCGTTTTCCATCTGCACCTCGACGCCGCCTATGGCGGCTACGCCCGCGCCCTTTTCCTCGACCAGCAGGGTCAGTTCATGCCGTACGCGCGCGTACGCGAGGAACTGGCGCGGCAGGGCTGTACGGCCGCTGACCTCGACTGGCTGACCCCGGCCCTGCACGCGTCGTTTGCCGCCATGGCGCAGGCGGACAGCATTACCGTCGACCCGCACAAACTCGGCTACGTGCCGTATGCGGCCGGGGCCTTCCTCGCGCGCGACCGGCGCATGGTCGATCTCATCTCCTATTTTGCCGCCTACGTGTTCGATCAGCATGAGGATAATCCGCTGCTGCTCGGCAGTTATATCCTTGAGGGCTCCAAATCAGGCGCCGCGGTGGCGGCGGTCTGGATGGCGCATCGGGTCGTCCCGCTTGATGGCACCGGTTACGGGCGGCTGCTCGGGCAGAGTATGGCGGGCGCCGCGCGCTTTTACCGTTCACTTGCCATGCTGCCGCCGCTGACCGTCGGGGGAAAGCGCTACGCGGTGCACGTGCTGACGCGGCCCGATCTGAACATCATCGATTACGCTTTCCGCGAGGAGGGCAACGGCTCACTGGCGGCGATGAACCGCCTCAATCAGGCGCTCTATCGGGAGTGCTCGTACAAGGCAGGGCCGGTCTACCGCAGCGATTTCCTCACCTCCAAGACCGCGCTGACACGCGAAGAATACGGCGACACGCCACGCACGTTTATTATGCGCTGCGGGCTCGACCCGGCGGAGTGGGAGGCGCAGGGCACGGTCACGGTGCTGCGCGCATGCCTGATGACCCCCTACTTCATGGACGGGGCAAAGTACGCGGCGTACTGGCACGGGTTCGTCGCGGCAATGGAACGCGCGCTCGCGCGCGCGACGGCCGGGGAGGCCGGCTGACCGCCGGTCCGGACAGGGGGAGCACGATGCAGAGCGAAGTGAGCAAACGGAACGGGGCACGGGTGCCGTTCGACGAACCGACGCTCCGCCGCAGCGTGCGCTTCGCGCTGGCGGCGGGGAACGAAGCGGAACAGGCGCGGGCGGAACAGGTGACCGCGGCGGTGCTCGCCGACCTCGCGGCGCGGCCGGCGGATGTGCCGCTTGACGTCGAGACCATCGAGGAGACCATCGAGTTCATTCTCGCGCGCGAGCAGTGCCGCACGGCGGCGCATGCCTACCTGCGCTTCCGCCTGAAAAAAGAGCAGGCGCGCGAGGCGCGCGACGAACTGGGGGAAATCGTCGGCGGCATCATCGCCGAGCAGAGCCGCGAGAACGCCAATTTCAGCGGGTCGCCGTCCGCACGCATGCAGCAGATCGCCGCGACCGCCAGCCGCATCTATTACACCGATCATCTCGTGCCGCGCGAGTTCATGCTGGCGCACGAGTGGGGCGAACTGCACATCCACGATCTCGACTACTACGCGCTGACCGTCAACTGCCTGCAGCTCGACCTGGGGAAACTGCTGACGACGGGATGCAACCCCGGGCACGGCTACCTGCCGCCGCCAGCTGACCTCGCCGGGGCGACCGCGTTCGCCGCCACCATCATCCTCGCCAACCAGAACGACATGTTCGGCGGGCAGGGGTTTCCGCATTTCGACCGCGACCTCGGGGCGTTCATCCGCGCGCGCTGCCCGGCAACGACCGCGGCGCAGGCGGACGCGGCCCTCGGCGCGTTCGTGCTCGCCATCAACACCATGCACAGCCGCGCAGGCGGCAACGTGCCGTTCTCCACCGTCAATGTCGGCAGCGACACGACGCCGGAAGGACGCCTGGTGACGCGGGCGCTGCTCGACGCCTTCGCGCGCGGCCTCGGGCGCGGGGAGACGCCGCTCTTCCCCAACATCGTCTTCCGCCTGCAGGCGGGAGTGAATTTCAACCCGGCTGATCCCAACTACGACCTGTTCCGGCAGGCGCTGCAGGTGGCCGGGCGGCGGATGAATCCGACGTTCAGTTTTATGGACGCGAGTTTCAACCTCGCCTACGGGGACGGGGTCGCCTACATGGGGTGCCGCACACGCGTCATGGCCAACCGTTGCGGTCCGGAAGTGGCGGCGGGGCGCGGCAACCTCGCGGCGGTAACGCTCAACCTCCCGGGGCTTGCATTGCGCACGAAGACCGTTGACGGTTTCCTCGCTGAACTGGACCGCATGGTCGACCTTGCCGCGCGGCAACTGCTGCACCGCTACGGCATCGTTGCGCAGCGGCAGGTGCGTGACCTCCCCTTCCTGATGGGGGAGAAGACCTATTGCGGGTCGGACGAACTCGGGCCGGATGACACGGTCGGACCGGCGCTGCGCAACGGCACGCTCGCCATCGGGTTTATCGGACTGGCGGAGGCACTGGTCGTGCTGTGCGGCAAACACCACGGCGAAGACGAAGCGGCATGGCAGCTCGGACTGCGGATTGTCGGGCGGTTGCGTGAACTGACGGACGCACTTTCCGCGCAGCATGATCTGAACTTCACCTGCTACGCCACCCCGGCGGAGGGGCTGAGCGGACGGTTCACGGCCATCGACCGCGGCAATGTCGGCAACGTGCCGCGCGTCACGGACAAGGGCTACTACACCAACTCCTTTCATGTGCCGGTCGACTGCGCGGTGAGCGCGTTCACCAAGATCGAGCGCGAGGCGCCCTTCCACCGCCTGTGCAATGCCGGGCATATCGGCTACGTGGAACTGCCGGCGGCGCCGGAGCACAACCCGGCAGCGATCGAAAAACTGCTGCGCCACATGGCGGCACATGACATGGGGTATGCGGGGATCAATTTCCCGCTCGACGAATGCCGCGCCTGCCACGCGCACGGGGTCTTCGACGCCGCGTGCCCGGAATGCCGCAGTGCAGAAGTGCAGCGCCTGCGGCGCATCACCGGCTACCTGTCGACGAGCGACCGCTTCAACCCGGGCAAACGCGCCGAACTGCGCGACCGCGTGCCACACCCGCTGTGATCATCCGCCTCGCCGGCATCGTGCGCGAAAGCGTGGTGGACGGTCCGGGCATCCGCTGCGCGGTTTTCGTGCAGGGGTGCGACCGCAGCTGCCCCGGCTGTCATAACCCGCACACCCATGCGCTGACGGACGGGTACGAGCAGGAGACGGCGGCACTGGCAGCGTCGCTAGTGCAGCAGCCGCATCTTGACGGCGTCACGCTCACCGGCGGCGAGCCGTTCCTGCAGGCGGCGGCGTGCGCCGCGCTGCTGTCCCCGCTGCGTGCCGCCGGGCTGCACTGCCTCGCCTACTCGGGATATACCTGGGAGGAGTTGCAGCAGCGTCCTGATGCCGGGGCGCTGCTGGCGCTGCTCGACGTGCTCGTCGACGGAGCGTACGTGGCGGCGCTGCGCTCGCCTGACCTGCCGTGGCGCGGGTCGCGCAACCAGCGGCTGCTCGATGTGCCCGCCTCGCGGCGCGCGGGCCGGGCGGTGACACTGCCGGAGTGAAACGCGGCGCTTGCAGGGTGCCGCCGCGGGTGCTACTATCTGAGCAGTGACGCACAGGAGGAAGACGCATGAAGACGGTACTGCTGGGGATCCTGCTGCTGCTGGTGCCGGCGAGCGCGCCGGCGGAGGAGAGGACGATGACGACGGACATGACGGTACGGGTGCTGATGCGCACCACGCTGGGCGACATCACGCTCGAACTGCTGCCGCAGGCGGCGCCGCAGACGGTGGAAAACTTCCTCGGGCTGGCACTCGGCGACAAGGAATTCACCGATGCGCGCACGGGCGACACGGCGCAGCGTCCGTACTACAACGGGTTGACCTTCCACCGCGTCATCAAGGACTTCATGATCCAGGGAGGGTGTCCGCTGGGGACGGGGACGGGCGGGCCCGGTTACGCCTTTGCTGACGAGATCAATGCCGATTCACTCGGCCTTGGCGGGACGAAGGTGCAGGACTATCCCGCGGCGTTCCGCGACGTGCAGCAACTGGCTATCCGCCAGCTCGGGATCGGCAGCCAGGAGGAGTTTACCGCGCGGCAGGAGGAATTCGTCGCGGCGGCGGAGGCGATGCTCACCATGAGCGTGCGCGACCTCTACGCAGCGGCGGGGTATGCGTATCGCACAGACATCCCGTCGCGTCCTGTGCGCCGCGGTTGTCTCGCCATGGCCAATGCGGGCCCCAACACCAACGGTTCGCAGTTCTTTATCAACCAGGTGGACACCCCGCACCTTGACGGCAAGCATACCGTGTTCGGACAGGTTGTTGACGGCATGGACGTGGTCGATGCCATCGCCGCGGTGACAACCGATGCGAGCGGTCGCCCGGCGGAGCCGGTGACGATCATCAGCATCACCCGGGTCGAATAGCATGCGCAGCGAGATTGCGGCCATCGAAGCGAACCTGGCAGTGTTTCTCGGTGAGTACCGCCGCGATCCGGAGGCGGAAGTGCACACGGGCGCGGTGGACTGGGCGCTGACCGGCATTCCCGCGCCGTTTTTCAACTGTGTCGTGCGCACGGCGCTGACCCCGGCGACCATCGATGACGCGATGGCGGAGGTGCTCGGCCGCTGCCGCGCCCGTCGCGTGCCGCTGCTCTGGTGGGTGAACCCGTCGGCGACCCCGTCCGACCTCGCGCGGCACCTGACGGAGGCCGGGTTGACGTTCCTCGATGATGTGCCGGGCATGGCCATGCCGCTGGCAGCGCTGCCGGCGCGCACGGAACCCGCGGGCATCACGACACGCACCGTACACGATGCGGCCACGCTGCACGATTTCATCACGGTGCTGGGTGAGGTGTTCGACATCGACGAACCGTGCCGCGCCGGGGCGCAGCGCCTGTTCGGCGCCATGGGGCATGGTGAGGACCGCCCGTGGCGTCATTATGTCGCCTACGAACATGACCTCCCGGTAGGGACGGCGTCCGTCATGCGCGACGGGGAGGCGGCGGGCATCTACAATGTCGGGGTGCTGCCGTCGCATCGCGGCCGCGGCCTGGGTGCATATCTTACGGTGTACCCGCTGCAGGAGGCACGGAGCGCCGGCTGCACGCTCGGCGTGCTGCATGCCTCGCGCGAAGGGCACCCGGTCTATCGCGCGCTCGGGTTTGCCGACCGCTGCACCTTCAAACTGTACCTGTTCACCCCGGCCTGATGCCCGGCGTCTACCGCCGGCTGCAGCGCCATCTCGACGAACAGACGGGCGGCTTCCCCGCGACGTGGAACGGGAGCGACCTGCGCCTGCTCCGCCACCTGTTCAGCGAGCCGCAGGCGCATCTCGCGCTGCTGCTGACGGGCGAACCGCAGACCACGGCGGCACTCTGTGCGCGGGCGGGTGCAGCGGCGTCCGACCTGCTGCCGGCGATGCGCGCGGCGGGGAGCATCGGCTGGCAGCGCACTGCCGACGGCAGCGATGCGTGGCACCTGCTGCCGCTGGTGGTCGGCATGTACGAGTCGCAGGACGGCGTGCCTGACCCCGCGTTCATGGCGGTGGCGGAGCCCTACGTGCGGTCGTTCGCGTTCGGCCTGTCGTTCCTCGCCACCCGCCCGTCGCCGCTGCGGACTATCCCGGTCGGTATCACGCTTGCTGCCGGCGCCCCGTCGGCAGCACCGTACGAACGCATCGAGGAAATCGTCCGTACCGCAGCGCTGCCGCTGGTGGTTATTCCCTGTATCTGCCGGGCGGAGGAACGGCGGCGCGGCCATGCGTGCCGGGTGACGGCACGGGAGGAGACGTGTGTTGCCTTCGGCGATTTCGCGGCAACCATCAGGGCGCGCGGGCACGGGCGCGAACTGACGCGCGACGCGGCACTGGCGCTCTTCCGGGAAAACGCGGCGGAGGGACTGGTGCTGCAGCCCGCCAACGCGCAGCAGCCGGGATTCGTCTGCTCCTGCTGCGGCTGCTGCTGCGGCATGCTCAAGGCGCACCGGCTGCTGCCGCTGCCAGCCGCCAGCCGTTCGCGCCGCCACCGCGTGGCGGTGGCGGACTCCTGCACCGGCTGTGGCCGGTGCCTGTCCCGCTGCCAGGTGGGGGCATTGACGGTGCGCCGCGGGCGCCTGCAGGCCGATGCCCGCCGCTGTCTCGGCTGCGGCCAGTGCGTGATGTCCTGCCCGGTATCGGCGCTGACGCTGGCTGCCGTGCCGGCTGACCCGCCGCCGGACGATACGGCAGCGCTGGCAGCGGCGACGCGGCAGCAGCGCGCGGGACCTTCCGGGAAACTGCTGCGTCTGCTGCGCCTGCTGCCCGGCGTCAGTGCGGGCCGCGACACTTGACAGTCGGGAAACCGGCCTTTATACTCTGCCCATCATGAGCACTGCCAACGGCGCTGCCGCGCCTGCCATCAACCGTCTGAACCTCGAGCCAGGGCAGATCCTGTTCTGCCAGGGGAGTGCCTGCGAGGGCCTGTACATTCTGCAGCAGGGAGTACTCGAGGTACTGGTCTGTGACGCGCTGCAGGAGGGGATGCCGGCGGAGCAGGTGGTCGAGGCGAGCCATCGGGTCGTCTGTATCGACCGCCCCGGTCCCATCGGGGACACGGGGTTCCTGTTCAACGAACCGCACGCAGTGACGGTCTGTGCGCTGTCGCCGGCCGCGGTCTCGCGCCTCGAAGTCAACCCGGCCGCGGCGGACGCGGTCTTCGAGAAGAGTCCGCGCATCGCACTCGAGATGGGGCGCATGCTCTTTTACCGTTATCACCAGACGGTCTACCGGCTCGAGGGGGCGGACGAACTGCTGCACAAGCTGCAGCAGTTGTATGATAACGGGTCGCTGCTGCTGTCGTTCGCGCTGAACGAACTGCGGCGGCTGAACGGCGAACAGGGGAAGGCGGCCGACCTCGCGGGCAACCCCCACCTGACGCGCGCGCTCTACCTGTGGGCGAAGCTCAAGGAGGCGTCGGGGAGCCCGACGCTCGATGCCAAGGTGGCGTGGCTCAAGCAGGATTTGAGTCCGCATTTCGGCGAGCAGTACGGCCTGCTGCGGCGGCGGGCCGAGGGGTTCATGAGCAAGGAACTGGTGGCGGTGCTCGAAACCCTGCTCAATACCTGTGCCGACCGCTTCGCCGGCATCATCGTCGAGGCGCCTGACACCATGCTGCACCTCTGCCGGTTCCTCGGCTCGCTGCTGCCGCAACTGAATTCCCTGTCGGCCGACGGGCGGCGGGCACTGGAGCAGGTGACGGCCAACCTCGCGGCGGGCGACAACTCGCTGCTGGGGGAAGTAATGGACGCGGTGCGCGAGGCGCGCGGCAACCCGCGCGCCGGCGACCTGACCGCCTTCCTCGGGGAACTCTACTGCGCGCTGTGGGAGGAAGTCGAGGCGCTGCAGGACAAGTACGTCGAACTCTGCGGCGGCCCGCCGCGCAACCTGCTCGACGGGCGCGCGTTTTATGCCGAACTGGAACAACTGGCGGAGGTCGAGGAGGCGGAGCGCCCGAAGGAGGAAACGACGGGCGTCACCTACGACTGGACGGATTTTGCCGGGCGGCTGGCGGGCATGGCGGGATGGGATGACGCCGGCACGCAGGGGCTGCGCGCGCTGATCAAGCGCTTCCGCGAACTGCCCAACCCGCAGGATATCGTTGATGAGGCGAAAAAGGTGCGGGTGGAACTGGGCAAGACGCACTGGCGCCTCTACAACGACGTGTACCTCAAGGTGCGCGAGCAGAAACCGCTCGCCGCCGACGCGAAATTCTACCTGCGCTACGGCATGCTCGACGGGATGCTGCTCCCGCCGGAACAGGCCAACGTGCTGGCGGCAGCCGGGGACGACCCGAAGCTGCCGGGCTGGCCCATCTACTATGCCGACGAATGGCTGCGCCGCATCTGGCGCGGCAAGGAGACCACGTCGCTGACCGAGGTCGGGCAGACCTTTGACGAGGTGATGGCGGACCAGCAGGGGGCGAAGAAGAAGGGGCAGGCGCAGCAGAACATCGAGGAGTCGCTGGTCTCGTTCGAGATCGCCCAGCTGCTGACCCCGGGCGCGCGCATGACTTCGCGCTCACTGGCCATGGGCTTCCCGCTGCTCTGCGACCTGTTCCTCGGCGGCGAACTCAAGGCGCAGCTGCTGACGCGGCAGCGGGTGATGGCGGCAGTGCAGCGCATCCGCGAACTCGACTACTCGCTGTTCTACCGCGAGGTGCGGGTGGTGCATCAGGGGGCGGTGCACTTCGTACAGAAGGAGGTCCTGCCGTCGATCATCCTCCTGCCGTGCGCGGGTGACCGCGCGCTCTGCTGGCAGGAGATGGAAGGAACCAACAAGCAGAAACCGGGACGCATCCTGCTCCCCCTTGTGCTGCGCGAAGACCTCGACAAGGTGCTGCTCGAGGTGCTGGGCAAGTACCGCTGGGAACTGAACCGCACCTGCGCCGGCTACAACTGGGCCAACCCCGCCGAGGGGGGGCTGACGGGCAACTACTTCGACTACGCCTGTTTCTTCCACAAGAACCCCGAACTGTCGACCGAGGCGAAAGATGACATCCGGCAGTACTTCAAGCGCTACACCTCGACCGCCGACCGCTTCACCCGCGACTACATGCTCTGGATGCTGTACGAGAAGGACGGGGTGCTCAAACTCAACAAGGCGACGCGCAAGATATTCTTCAAGTATGTGCCGTTCCCCAAGGCGGTGCGCGAGACGCTCAACCGCTTCCCCGCCTTCCAGGACCTGGTGCGCATCGACGGGAACCTGCGCACCAAGCGCCTCATCGAGCTGGCCAACCGCGCCAAGAAGTTCGAAAAGACGCAGGGGAAGATTCCCGAGTTCATGCAGTCCGAACTGCAGTTCCATTCCCGCTGATTTTTCTCCATGCGCCGTTTTCTGCCGCTGCTGCTGGTCCTGACCGCAGCGGGCATGCTCTGCGCCCGGCTGTATGGCGAGGTGCTGCTGCAGGGGGGCGGGACCTTCACCTACGCGCTCGACGATGCTTATATCCACCTCGCGTTGGCGCGCAACTTCCTGGAGCATGGCGTCTGGGGTGTGACGCCCCACGCCTACACCAACTGCGCCTCGTCCATTCTCTGGCCGCTGCTGCTGGCCGGCGGCATGGCGGCCGGCCTGCCGGGCGAGTACCTGCCGCTGCTTTACACCCTGCTGCTGCTGGTGCCGCTGCTCCGGCTGGCCGAGGCGTGGCTGGTGCGGCAGCGGTTCAGCATCCCGGCGCGCGTGACGGTACTGGTGCTGCTGCTCGCGCTGCTGCCGGCGGGACCGCTGGTCTTCGGCGGCATGGAGCACCTGCTGCAGATCGTCTCCCTGCTCTGGCTGCTGCCGCTGGCGGCGCGGCACCTGGCGGCGGACACGGATGACGCGCAGCGACGGCGCTGGCTGGCCGTGGCGGCGGCGCTGGCGACGGGAGCGCGCTACGAGGGGATGTTCGCGGTGGCGGCAGTCGTGCTGCTGCTGCTGCTGCGCGGCTGCGGGCGCACGGCGCTGCTGACGGCGGCGGGCGGACTGCTGCCGCTGCTGGCGTGGGGGCTGCCGTCGCTGGCGCAGGGCTGGTGGTTCTTCCCCGTCTCGGTGCTGCTCAAGGGGACGGCGCCGCTGCTGACGCCCGACCGGCTCACTGACCTGTCGACGCTCTTCGTGCTCAAGCTCCGCTGGGTGCCCTGGGTCCTGCTGCTGACCGCAACCACGGCGGTGGCGGCGCTGCGTTTCCGCCACCGCGGCTGGAACGAACCGCTGGTCATGGCGCTGCTCTTCCTGCTGATTCTCGTGCCGCACACGCTGCTGGCGCGTATGGGCTCGTACTACCGGTTCGAGGCGCACCTCTTTGCGCTCGGCATCCTTGCGCTTGCCCCGCTGCTGCGCGTGCGCGGACAGGAAGTGCTGCTGCTCATCCTGCTGGCGCTGCTGCTGCCGTGGCGCGAGCGCATGCTCTGGGGGACACAATCGGTGCCGGTCGCCTGCGGCAATATCCGTAACCAGCAGGTGCAGATGGCAGCCTTCCTGCACGCGCACTATGCCGGGGGCGCGGTGGTGGCGAACGATATCGGGGCCATCTGCTGGTACAGTGACGTGCGCCTGGTCGACCTGGCGGGACTGGGGAGCAAGGCGATCGCGCAGTCGGTATTCGACAACACGTACGGCCCGGCGGTGTTCGCGCGCGAGGCGGTGACAGCCGGGGCTGAGGTCGCGGTGGTCTACGACCACTGGTACAACCGCTGCGGCGGTCTCCCGCCGCACTGGCGCAAGGTGGCGGAATGGACCATCAGTGATAATGTGGTCTGCGGCGGGGCAACGGTATCGTGGTACGCGCTGAAGGCAGCGGCGGAACCGCGCCTGCGACAGGCGCTCTACGACTTCGCCCCGCGCCGCACGCAGGTGCGCTGGTACGGGGTGCAGGACTGGTTTGACAACCCGCAGGGGCGGATGTATCCTTTATTGCCGGAAGGCAACCAATTCATGGAGGAGGAGCGGCAATGATGAGATTCGCATTGGTAGCGGCATTGGTGCTGGCACTGGCAGGTGCAGCGGCAGCGGATGTGGTCGTGCTGACCAGCGGTCAGGTCTTGCAGGGGAACATCAAGCAGGCGGACAATATGCGGGTGCTGATGACGGTGGGCGGGCGCGATTACCTCATCGCCTCGGACCAGGTGGCGCGCATGCAGTATGGCGATGCCGCGGCGCCGGCGGCCTACCCGTACTGGCAGGACGGCATGTATCCGTTCTGGGGTGTCGGCATGCTCTATCCCGCGCCGCGCCGGGTTATCGTCACGGCGTCGCGGGCGAACATCCGCCGCGGTCCGGGGACGGAATACGGGCTGGTGACGGAAGTGGTGCGCGACATGATGCTGGTGGCCGTGGGCGAGAGCGACGAGTGGTTCCGTCTCGCGCTCCCTGACGGGTCGCAGGCGTGGATGAACAAGTCGCTGGGGCGCGCGCTGCAGCAGCCGCAGCCCTATCCGTACGCGTGGCAGGGACGGGGCTGGAACTACAACAGCAACAGCTACCAGTATGACCCGTACCTGACGAACATCGCTGCCCCGGGTGCCCCGGTGGCGCCGGTGTATGCCGCACCGGTCGCGCCGCTGGCGCCGGTCGCACCGGCTCCGTACCTGGGTGCCGCGCCGGTGGCGCCGGTCGCCGCGCCGGGCGTGCTGCCGCAGGACTACCGGCAGGCGCAGATCGAGCAGCTGTCGCACCAGGTGCGGCTGTCACTCTCGGCGGCGGAGATTGCCGAACTGGTGAAGTACCTGCAGCGCTAAGTTGCAGCGCCATAAGCGGGTCCCGTCAGCACCGGGACCCGCTTTTTATTCGCGCGGGGAACACCGGCAGGGCGGCGGCGAGGGCATGGCCATGACGCTCCGGGAAGCGGGCACATGGTGAACAGCGGTGTCCTGCCGGCAGCGATTCCTGCATCCGGCGACAACGGCCTGACGGAAGCGTCGGGGCGTCACTTGTATGTGCTGCTCGATTTTCACAACCGCTGCAACCTGCGCTGCCGGATGTGCTACCTGACGCGCATGACGGCGGAGCCGCCGGCGGAACTTGACCGGGAACTGTATGACCGGTTCGCAGCCGCGGTTTTCCCGGTATGCTATCAGGTGAATTTTTCCTGTGCCTACGAACCGCTGCTCTTTCGCGGCCTGTTCGACTGCCTCGCGGCGGGGCTTGCCCATGATGTTCCGGTGCTGTCGCTGAGCACCAACGGGATGCTGCTTGACCGGGCGAAGGCGGAACACCTGGTGCGGATGGGGTTCCCGCGGCTGGCGGTTTCCGTCGATGCCGCGACCCCGGCAACCTACGCCACCATACGT
>CAZWUZ010000095.1:0-12620 GCA_964637655.1 uncultured bacterium
CTTCCCGGAGATGATCGAGCATCCCGGTGTGGACGCCCTCTGCCGCGGCGAAGGGGAACTGCCCGCTCGTGCGTACTTTTCCGCACTCGCTGCCGGCCGCAATCCGTCCGGTGTCGCCGGTCTGTGGATAAAGGCGCCCTCCGGGCGCATCATACGGAATCCCGTGCCGCCGCCCCCCACCGACCTCGACAGCCTGCCATTCCCTGACTACTCTGCGTTTTCACCTGACCGTTTCTCCGGCGAACAGATTCTGCCGGTGATGCTCGCACGCGGCTGTCCCTTTTCCTGTCCCTACTGCTGCAACCATGCCCTCCGCCGTCTCTATGGCGCGGAGGGCAACGTGGTGCGAAGATATTCCCCCGCCCGCGGCATGGCGCTGATCGAGCATCTGCTCGCCCGCTTTCCCGCCACACGACAGATTGAATTCTTCGATGACGTCTTCACGCTCGACCGGACGTGGCTGGATGATTTTCTCACCCGCTATGCCCGCATCGGGCTACCCTTCGTCTGCAACTCCCGCTTCGATGTGCTGGACGAGCCGCTGGTCGCCGCCCTGACACACGCCGGCTGCCGCCGTATCAATGTCGCCGTCGAGTGTGGCAGCGAATCGTTGCGACGCACGCTGCTGCTGCGTGAGATCAGCGACGCACAAATTCTCGACGCCGCCCGCATCATACACCGGCATGGCATCGAACTCTTCACCCACAACATGCTCGGCTTGCCGGGCGAGACAAAAGCCGACATACTGCAGACCATCGAGCTCAACCGCCACCTGCAGACCGACCGGGTACAGGTGAGCATTTTTACCCCCTATCCCGCCACTGACCTGAACGACTTGTGCCAGCACCGCGGCTGGCTGGATAAAACCCTGCAGCCCGAATCGTTCCAGGATTTCACCGTGCTCCGGCTGCCGACACTCAGCCGGCACGCCATCAACTATTTCTTTCTCGCCTTCCGCACCCTGCTCTACGAAAGCGGCTGGCGGCGACGGCTGAAGCAGTTGGTGTACTGGCTGGTTGCGTTCAACAATAACCGGCTGTATCGGCGGTGGGGCCGGTGGCAATTCGACCAGCGTCTCGACCGCTTCCTCGACCGCTTGTTTCCCCGCCGCTGAGGCGGCAGTTCAGGCCTCTGCCAGCAGCGCCAACCACTGGCGGGCAACCACGTCGGGAGCATAGCGTGCGCGCAGCAACGCCTGTTGACGTGCGACAACCTGCGCGCGCTTTTTCCGGTCATGCGTGAGCTGCAACATCGCCTGAACGAATGTTTCCCGGTTGTCCGGCGGAACCACTATACCGCCATCCCCAAGCGTTTCCTCCACTGCACCGGCAGCAACAGCCACTATGGGAACGCGATAGCGCATTGCTTCCACTATCGGTATACAGAATCCTTCGTGCAGGCTGGTACTGACCAGCAGGTGGGCGCGACGCAACCAGGCCGTTTTTTCTGTTTCCGACGCCAGCCCGGTAAACATCACGCTCGCACCGAGTCCGCGCGCTGCCTCCCGACAGGCACATCCATAATCCGCCGGGGTGCCCGGAAACTGCAGCGTGCCGATGAAAACCAGAGTTGCCCGACACCCGACCCGGGCAGCATACTCGCGAAAGCAGGCGATCGCTTCCAACTGGTTCTTGTGGGCGGCAAACTTTCCCACCGATAGGATAATACTCTCACGAACCGGCATCCGCGGTGCTGCCGGAAGTTCCCGGGAAGGTTCAGCAAGCAGAATAGGCACTACCGAAATTGGCCGTGACGTCAGCGCCGCCAATGTATCTGCATTGTAGCGTGACACAGCAACGAGGTTGCTGAACCGTTCGAGAAATGGCCGCAACCGGTCCCCGTCTGCCTCAAGGTCGTCTGCCATGGTCGTCCCCGCCCCGCGGAAGAACCGGCCGGGGGTGGTGTTGTGGTAGTAAAGCAGCGTCCGGCACGGCAGTAAGGCCAGGCGGTGCAACCACTCCGTATAGCCGGCATACTGGATAATGACCACATCGGTTGCGGTCAGCCGCTCGAGTTCGGCATGCGCTGCCAGATGCTGTTCCATACCGGGATCCGCATTGAACGCCATAATCCGCACTCTGTACCCGTGCGCCGCGAGCATGCGGCCCATGACCAGCGTATGGTTGCCCACTGCATCATGGCGATGCAGCCACTGCAGCAGGATGCAAACCGTGGGCGGCGTCATCTGCCGTCGCCTTAGCCATGCAGCCAGTGTTTCCCGTATCCCGTTCAACTGCCGGGAAACCGGGTTGCAGTCCGCCGTCACGGGTTCATCCCCTCGCGCATGTCAGCAAGTTCCAGTTGCACGAGAAAATGATGCCGTGCCGGAAATTCGTGACGCGATGTCCATGACCGCCACGCACCGCCCACGGTCATGGCCACTACCGTCAGCACGGCTGCCACCCTGAGCAGTCTTCCCGCCCTCGTACACCATCTCCCGCGCCGCGTTGTTTCTGCCACAAGATACAATGCTGCAGCCGACACAACCCATAACAACAGTGAGATGGTGACATAACGCCCGGTCAATGCCTGGGTGATGCCAAACCCGGTCCGCCCGAGCGCCGTCAGCGCGCCACTTCCCACAGCATACGCCGCAAGTGACACCAGAGGCAGCACTACCGATAGCGGCACCTGGCGGCGGTACAGCACCCACAGCGCCGCTGACAACACAATGATTCCGCACGCGCCGGCAAGCATGGCGGCGCTACCGTTGCTAACCGGTGAGCCAAGGTAGGTGAACAGGTAGCTGGCGAAACCTGCCGGGTTTTCGTCAGGAAAGACCGGCGACGGATGATGTGCCGGGCGGAAATATCCGGTGAGATATACCGTGATAACCGCACTACCACAAAGCGCCCAGCCGGCCGTGTAGGCAAGACGCCGACGGTGCAGCACCAGCAGTTGCAGTGTGCCCAGTAGCCAGAGCAGCAGCCCGTTGGCAAAAGTCCCGCTGGCGACAACCGCCATTGCCAGTGCAGCAAGGAAACCGGGAAAATGTAGTTTCGGCACAGCCAGCAGACTGAGTGCTGCCACAACACAGCACACATTGAGATAGATGACCATGTTCATCCCGAACAGCCAGTTTTCGCATTGTGCCAGCGAAAAGTGGAGAACAGCAAGCGTTGGCAACAGCCAGCAGGGTTGGCAGATGTGCAGTTGCCTTCGCATCCGGGCGAGCAGGGCCAGGACAAGGGCAAAGGTTGCGCACGCAAAGCCATAGTTCAACAGCAGTTCGTAATTCACATTCCAGCCGGTGATCCGTCCCAGCGCCAGCAGCAGTATCCGGGGAAAGAGTATGCGATGCTCATTGTGTTGTTGCCACAGTTCTTCCCAGGTGAGGGTGTCGGCATACATTGCAGCAAAGAGCGGCTCCATGGCAATCTGGTCAGCAGCACGCATGTTGTAGCAGTATGTATGCATACGCCAGGCCAGATCACCGGCAAGCCATACGACAAAAAGCGCGATTGACGCGCGAATCAGCCGGTTCCCGGTCAGGCGCATGGTCTACCTGTCATCGCCGCGTTCACAGCGGCCGGTCGTCAGGCAGGCGCAGCAGTGACCTGAGCCATCCAGTCAGTAATGCCAGACGGTCACCGCGTGCAGTGTTCCGGTAGCAATCACCAGTCCGGCTGAGATACCCGCCATACTCAAGATGGCGCAACCTCCCCTCCAGGTAGGCCTCCGCATCATACGCACGGCGTAACTCGTCACGCGACAAAGAGCGGTGCGGTGAGCGCCTGATGTGCAGCGGCAGACGGGCGGACAGCGAGCGGTCCGCAACGAAGTAAAGCGAACAATAGCCGCCGAACAGCAGCGCCAGCAGAAACAGCCCGAGTGTGCCGTACGCAACCGTGGGCGGCGTCACCGGGAATTCCGGCAGCAGCAGGAACAACATCAGGTATACCGGCAGCGTTGCCGCAAAGATACGTTTGATCGTCCGGAACCGCTCGCGCACACAGCAACAGCGGAACACCACAACATGCACAATGAAAAAAAGAAACAGACTCAAGATAACGGCAGACAACATACGGATAAGCATACAGTGCTCCTTGTCAATAGATCGCGGCGGGGCACCGTCGCGTCAACACAATGATGGGTCGAGAGCGTCCTGATGACACCAGCCACCTGCTAAAACTCACCGGCTACGTGTTCAGCACCTGCTCCTGATCGCCGTCGCCACCTGCGCCGGCAGCAGGCCGCAGTGATGCAGCAGTTCGTCATGCGTGCCGAAACGCAGGCAATACGCGTCCGGCAGTCCGAACCGGTGCAGCGGCGGCCCTCCTTGTTCCGCGAGAATTTCAGCCACCGCCCCGCCCAGCCCGCCGGTGACGCTATGTTCCTCATACGTGAAGAGCCGGCGGCAGCCGGACGCAACAGCAGCCACCGCTTCCCGGTCAAGCGGTTTGACCGTGTGCATATTCACCACACCAATAGATATACCATCATCCGCGAGCACGTCACTGACCTGCAGCGCATAACCGACACAGCGTCCGGTTGCCAGCAGCGTGGCATCTTTGCCCGAGCGCAAGATCTTTGCCCGTCCGGAGACATACGGCATGGTGTCATTTTCCGGCAACGCCGGTTCCCCTGCCAGTCCAAGACGCAGGTAGGCAGTCCGTGGTTGCTGCAGCAGGCTGGCGGCTGCCTGCCGGGTCTCCGCCGGCGTAGCGGGAACTATGACCTCCATCCCCGGCAGCGCGCGCATGATGGCGATGTCCTCAATTGCGTGGTGCGTCGGGCCAAGGGTACTGTAGGCAAGACCGCCACCTACCCCCACTACTGTCACCGGCAGTTGCTGTATACACAGGTCAACCCTGATCTGCTCGATACAGCGCAGGGTGACAAACGGCACGATGGTATAGACAAACGGCCGCCGACCGGCCATGGCCAGTCCGGCCGCCACCCCGATCATGTTGGCCTCGCTCACCCCGGCATTGAGATACTGGTCCGGATGTTCCGCGCGGAAGCGGTCGAAAACAATCGCCCCGATATCAGCGGAGATCAGCACCACGCGCGGGTCACGCGGCGCCAGTTCCAGGAAGGTGTTGATAAATGCGTTTCTCATGTCCGTTCCAATTCCCGACAGGCCCGCGCATACTCTTCCGCGTTCGGACAACGATAATGCCACAACGGAGCGTTTTCCATGTACGACACGCCCTTGCCTTTGACAGTATGTGCAACAATAACCGTCGGGCGGTCAACCGCGCGCTGCGCCAGCGCTGCCTGCAGGGCAGAACAATCATGGCCATCGCACTCAACCGCATACCAGCCGAACGCACGCCATTTATCCGCCAGCGGCGCCAGTCCGGCAACCTCTGCCAGTGGCTGTATTGCCTGCAGGCGGTTATGGTCGATAACCGCCAGCAGATTGTGCAGTCGGTGCTGGGCAGCAAACAGCGCCGCTTCCCACACGCTTCCCTCCTGACATTCGCCATCGCCGAGCAGCACCGCCGTGCGCCACGCCGCTCCATCACGCTGCGCCGCCCATGCCAGGCCGCAACCAAGCGATAGGCCATGACCAAGCGATCCGGTCGTCGCTTCAATTCCGTGCTTCGGTGCATATTCCGGATGGCCGCCAAGCATGCCATCCGCACGGCCGATGCGTTTCAGTTCCACTGCCGGCAGCAAGCCGAGATCGGCGAGCACGCAGAACAGCGTGAGGCAGCTATGCCCCTTGCTGAGAATGAAGCGGTCCCGGTCAGGCCAGAGCGGCTCCTGCGGGCGCAGGCGCAGCCATGCATGGTAGAGGACCGTGACAATTTCCACCGACGATAACGCCCCGCCAATATGCCCGCCGCCGTTGTGATAGACCGTGTCAAGTACCTGCTGGCGCAATGCCGCGGCCTGCCGGGTTAGTGCCACCGTCGATTCGCTCATTGACGCCTCACAGGAATTCCAGGTGTGCCGGACGCTCGTACAGGTACTGCCACAGGAATGCATTGAGGTAGTCCTGCCGGCACGCCGTCCCGCAACGGGTGTGGACGTCGAACGTCGTCGCCAGTTCGCGCACGACTTGCCAGTACTGCTCGCTGTGCAGGATGTCGGCAAACGACTGGCGGATGATGTTGCCCATCAGGTAGCCGTCCTTGGGAAAGAGAAACCCGCACGGCTTGACGTCACCATTGCCGGAAATCTGCAGCAGGAAGGGAATTCCCAGGCAGCGGTCGTAGGCCTTCTGTCCCAGCGCCATGATCTTCTTCCACTTGACAATGACCTGATATGCAGGCGTTGACAACGCTTCCGCCTCGCGCAACACCGGTTCGTAGCTCGGGTACTCCTTGAGGGGGATACCGAGTTCGTGGTCCTCGCTGTCCGAGCAGTGCTTGACCACAAAATAATCCACTCCCAGTTCCGCCCCGAGGCGCGCCAGCGGCAGCACCTGGTCGTCACATTCGGGGATAAGCACCATCTGCAGCCCTATGGTCACCGGCAGACGCGCCGCCCGTTTCGCCGCCACCGTGGCGCGGACATTCTCCACCACGCGCGCAAAATCGCCGTTGCGTCCCTGATGGATGCTCCGGTATGCGGTTTCGTCGGCCGCGCTGATGTTGAAGCGCAGATAGGAGAGCGTGCGCAGCAGTTCGGGCAGGCGCGCGCGGTCGAGCAGTACGCCATTGGTTCCCATGGCGAGGGCCAGGCCGGCCGCGCTGCCGGCGGCGGCCGCGTCGTATACAGCGGGATTGACCAGCGGTTCGCCGTCGCCGATCATCGCCACACTGCGCACCCCCACGGCTGCCGCATCAGCCATGAACCGCAGCAATGCCTCGCGCGGAATGGTCGAATTGTCGAGTTTCTGGACTTTGCCATAGCAATAGCGGCAACGCAGGTTGCACCCCTTGCTGAGCCCCATATCGATATGAATCGGGGCAATCCGTTCCCCGCGTCGCCACGCCGCCAGGCGGTCAAGATGCCAGAGCAACTTGTGCCCGTCGAGCGCCAGGCGTAGCGACTGCGTCACACAGTTTCTCCTGCCTGCCGCCGGCGCCGCAGTCCGCACCAGTCCGCACCGTGAATGACACGCACTAAGCGCAGGTAATCCGTTGCTACCTGCAGCAATGACCGCAGGGAAAGTGCCTTTGACGTTCCGTCGCGGCGTGGCGTGAGATGCACCGGTACTTCGCAGTGGATCCCATGCTGCCGGCGGATAGCGGTAATCAGCGCCTCGGTCTGGAAAAAGAACCCATCGGAGCGCAGGTCCATGCCGGCCAGCAGCCGGCGGCGGTAGATAACGTTGCCGTTGGTATAGTTCAGGTGCATGCCGAACGTGAGGTTGATGAGTACCAGAAAAGTCGAAGAAAGCAGGCGGCGGCCGAACGAGCGCACCCCGCGGTTGACCGCAAACGGCACAATAATGTCGACATGCTCGAGCATCGGCAGGTAGCGGACCAGATCAGCCGGGTCGTTCTCGCCGTCAGTCGGGAACCAGGTAATCGCTTCCCGGGTGGCGAGGGCCAGCACCTCGCGGAAACTACCGCCGATGCCGTGCGGCCGTTCGTGTTCCAGCACCCGGACCTGCGGGTGGCGTACCGCCAGTTCGCGCAGCCGCGCGCGCGTTCCGTCGCTGCTGCCATCGTCAACGAGGAACAGCTCCGCATCGACACCCGCCCGGACCAGCGCAGCCAGGACCTGTTCCGTGACCGCGGCCACGGTCTTTTCCTCGTTGAGCGCCGGCAGCATCACCGTCAGGGAAGGTAGCATGCCTGCACCTATATAAAGTTCGCGTGCGGCCCGGGATGCTGCAGTTCCCAAAGGTAGCGGTTGATTTCATCGAGGCGGCAGCCGGGCGGGCAGCCATCGAGGCACCCGGCGCGGTAGCGGACAATGTTGCGGCGCCGTTCACCCATCCAGAGCGAGCGGAAATCGGTGTTATAGATGTTGCCGTAGCATGACGCCTGTTCGCCCGAATGAGGTGCGCAGGTGTACACCCCGCCATCGGAGTGAAGCAGGGCGAAGAAATTTATCCCGTGGCACCCGCCGTAAGAGCGGGTGCCGCTGATCACCTTGCCAATGGCATGCGCCCTGAACTGCACGCGGTAGGTGGCGGTCGACAACGCCTCAAGCGGCGCAGCCAGCGTCAGCAACGGGCGGTAATCGATGTCGCAGTAGGCCGTGTTGCCGCTGTTGAGATTGCGGTTGAACGGCTTGATGACAAAATAGTCAATCCCGGTATCGCGCAGCCGCGTTGCCATTTCCACCATTTCATCGGCATTTTCCGGCAGCAGCACCGCCTGCACCCCGATAGTGGCACCGCCACCGGCCGCGCGCCGTGCCGTCACCAGCGCCGCAATATTCTGCAGGACCTGCGGGAGGTGGTCGGTGGGGCAGCCGTGCACCCGGCAGTATGTTTCCGGGTGGATGGCATTTAGCGAGATTTTGATCCAGGTCAGGTGACGTACCAGCAGGGCCGCCAGCGTTTCCGGCATGACCGTCCCGTTGGTCGCCACCGCGCAATCGATGCCGCGCGCTGCACAGCGTTCCACCACTGCGGCTATCCCCTCATACAACATTGGTTCGCCCTCACCGGCAAGGCAGACGCTCCGTACCCCCGCCGCCCCCAGTTCGTCGATCAGTTGCAGCAGCCGCGGCAGTTCCAAGTCACACGCGCGTTCCTGCCGGTATTCGAGGGCGCAGAACCGGCAGCGAAGATTGCAGCGATTGGTCAGGCTGATCTCCACATAGAGGGGAAACGTCGGGCAGCCCGTCAGGTAGTCCGCCACCCGCTGCGGATGCAGGTGAAGTTTATGCGCATCAAGGCGCGTCCGGTCAGCCATGTCCATACACCACACCGCCTACAGCGTGCGCCCGGACACCCCGGTCAGGAGAACACCACTGGCATCCCGATACCCTTTCCATGGCCCGTATTATCGCTTATCTGTTTCGCTTTGGCAAAGCCGGGCAGAACACGCGACAAGCAACAGCCAGACAGCCGCGCCCGCCATAAGCAGAAGTCCAACGCGGAAATGAATGGGGTTGAACACCATGACCACACGGCTGTTTCCCGGCATGACCGGGACCGCCCGGAAACAGGTATTGGCCCGAACAACAGGAACCGCCTTCCCGTCAACCTCGGCTTCCCAGCACGAATGATGCTTGTCGGAAAGATACAACCAGGCCGGCGCGGTACTCTCCACTTCGATAACGATACGTTCCGCTTCGTCACAGAGAATGCGCGCGGAGCCTGTGCCGGGACGTACCGCATGCCGCCGTGACACACCCGGTTCCAGCAACAGCGTCGTGTGGCAAGGAAACCCCGGATCACACAACAGAGACAGGGCCCTGTCATCAGTGGCCTCGAGCGCATGATAGAACAGCCGTGCACGCGGCATAACGCTGTCATCGCGGTAGACATTGCTCCCGCCGGGGCCGGCGGCAATGACCGGAAACGGCAGCGTGTCCCGACTGACCAGATAGCGCACATTCAGCAACCGGTTAAACCGGGGTGAATAGACCGTTTCATTGTCCTCGCCATCAAGGAGCACGAGGAATTTCTCGTAGCTGCGGCTGTTGAACGTGATGAACCCGTCCACCCCGCGCAAGCCATGCCACAATTGAGTTTCCCCGCAGAACGGGCCATCGCTCAGCGGACCGAGCTGACGTATGCGCTCCTGTCCGATAC
Organism: uncultured bacterium; assembly: GCA_964637655.1. Taxonomy (GTDB): domain Bacteria; phylum DAOPZR01; class DAOPZR01; order DAOPZR01; family DAOPZR01; genus CAZWUZ01. The sequence goes on from CAZWUZ010000095.1 coordinate 9,614, forward strand.
TCGCGCGCAGTCGCGACGGAAACCCGGCCGCGGACGCAAATAACTCCCGCGGGGCGAAACTGAAATGCGGCACCGCGTACAGCGTCAGTTCGGCAACAATACAAACAGCGGCCGCGGCAGTGCACCAGCGCTCCCGATACGTACGGCGCACGAACCATGCCAGGCAGGTAAGCGCCAGGAGCGGGCTGAGCCGTTGCAACAGTGACACCAACGGCACGTGGCGCAACCAAACGGAAGCGATAAGCACGCCGGCGCCTGCGGCCAGCAGCAGACCATAACGGCTGCGCTGCCAACGAGTACGATCAATGACCACAGCACCGAGCACGATAAGGGCAAACTGCACGAGCACGCGTGCCCGCAGATGGTGCATGCTTTGCAGCAGCGGGCAGGCGGCATTGACCACCTCGTTGAACGTCCGGCTGAACGTGAACATTCCCCCCAGCAGCAGCAACACGATATACGGTGCCACACGCCGGTCCCGGCAGCACAGCGCCCCGGCCGCAAATACCGGCAGGACGATACCGACGAAATTTGCCCCGCCCACATAGCCGATCGGGCCGGTATACTGCCCGGGCGGCCCGAATGCCTGCGGGACGAACAGCAATAACAGCATGGCCGGTGGCAAAGTCCGTATGCTGTCGCCCGACGCCCTGTCGCTATCGCCAAAAGATAGCGCCGTAGGAAACAGTTGCGGCATGGCCAGGAGGATGCCCCCGACAAGCATCAGGGCGGCGGCCCGCACTGCCAGTCGCCGCTGTCGCGGCCGCAGCAGCGCCTCCGTCCATGCAACAACAGCAAGCGCCAGCACACAGTATAGCGCTACCTGCGTGTGACCGGCCAGGAACGGCATGGCCGTGAGCACAGCCCCCGCTGCAGCCGGAGCAAGCGTCCGGCGCAGCATGGCGAGACGATGGGCAGCCAACAGCCACGGCAGCCAGCTGGCTGCCCCTGTCATACTGAGCATCCCGGTCATCGCGGTGAAGAATCCGCATAAGCCGAACGCGATGCCGCCTGCCGTCGCCATCAACGGACGCACAGCCAACAACCGCAACAGGACAAACATACCGGTCGTGCACAACAGGTAATGCAAGATACTGATGTACGAAAACGCAGTCAGAGCGTCAAGCGGCAGCAAGAGCAGTTTGAACGGATAAAGTACCCCGGGTTCCGACTCCGCCAGGAACGGGTGGCCGGCACGGGAATACGGATCCCAATGGGGCAAAGCACCCGACTGCATGGTCCGCCAGTGGTGCATATGGTGCGGCAGAAAATAGTGCACTGCATCCCCCGGACCGCGGGCATACTGCTGCAACACCTCGTCAGGCAGCACCGTCGTAAGGGTAAACCGGGAGACAAGGCCAACTGGGCACAATACCCGGTCGGCAGCAATTACCGGAAGGAACAGTATCCCGGCGGAGAAAAACAGGACAGCCAACGGAACAAACTGTTTTATCGCCATCGCCCCCCCACCGGGTGTATTCAATCCTTGTACCAACAACGTTGTCACCCTGTCAAATTGATTGTCGCGGAATAGCGTCTTGTGCAGTAATGTGTTACACTGCGCATTATGCAAACTCAGTCGCTGGCCTGGCAACTCTACTTTTCACGCAACCTGCTGCAACAATTGTTGCGCGTCTACCGGCGACTGGTCATTGCCCCTGCCCTCGCTCATTATGCCCGCCGCTATTTTAAGCCGCGCGGTATCTTCATCGAAGCCGGGGCAGGTACTTCGGAATCATCCTGTCGCCTGCAACACCGGCGTACGGTCATCGCCTTCGACTGGAACACGCATGTCCTGCAGCGGCACAACATCTTTTCCCGGCGGGTTGCGGGTAATCTGTTCGCGCTACCGTTCGCTCCGGCCAGCGCGGACGGTATCTGGAACCTCGGCGTAATGGAGCATTTCCCCCCCGGCGAAGCGGTACTCGTGCTGCGCGAGTGTGCCCGCGTGCTCAAGTCTGACGGTACCCTGTTGCTCTTCTGGGCTCCTGCTGACGCCTGGTACCAGCACCTGATCCGCATTGCCGAGCAGTTGGGACAATGGTGCCGGCGCCCCTTCCATCTTTCGCCGCCACAAGTCAACCTCTATCGGCGACAGGAAGACATCGCCCCGCTGCTCGCTGCCGCCGGACTGACCTGTACCGCAGTCGCATACCATTGGCGTGACCTGCACTCATATGTGCTGATTGTCGCCCGGCATGGCAAGGGCAACTGATGCGCATCCTCTTCGTCTGTCGCGGTGTCGAGCAGTTCGGCATCGGCATGCTCAGTGCGCTGGCGCGGCGCGACGGGCATACCGTCGGTCTGCTCTTCGATCCGGGTATCGATGACCTCTTTTTCATCCCCTCGGGTCCGCCAGGGCGCTGGCTGGAAGAGCGCCTGCAGCGGCGCCTGGTAAACGCGGCCGTTGCCTTCCGACCGGACATCGTCGCCGCTTCCTGTTTTTCCAATGCCTTTCCCTACCTGCGCCGGTTGCTCCTCCGCCTGCGCAACGCTGTTCCGGCATACTATGTGCTCGGCGGCATCCATGCTTCGCTCGCACCGGAGCATGCGCTGCGTACCTGTCCGGCACTCGATGCCGTCGCTGTCGGGGAAGGCGAACGTTCCTTTCCCGCCCTGCTCCGGCGGTTGGCCGCAGGAAACACGCCGCACGACCTGCCCGGTTTCTGGTTCCGTTCAGGCACGCACATCATCAGGAACCAACGGGGCGATCCCGTCACCGACCTGGAAACGCTCCCCGCTCCTGATAAACTGCTGTTCCATGCCAGCGGGGTCTTTCGTCACACGCTTGCCTACACCACCAGTCGGGGTTGTCCCTACGCCTGCAGTTTCTGCCAGACCCCCATGCTGACCCAAACCTTCGGCCCGGGCCGCATCCGTCGCCTCTCGCCGGCCACGGTCGTCGACCACCTGCAGCTGTACCGCCGGCAATTTTCGTTGCAGAGAATCACGTTCCAGGATGATGATTTTCTCTACGATGCCGCCTGGCTGGAGGAGTTTTCAGCCC
>CAZWUZ010000096.1:0-12570 GCA_964637655.1 uncultured bacterium
TGAACAGCAGCGGGTACGGCTGCGGCGTGGATCTGTCACGGATACCACTGCGAAATCTCATTTCATAGTTTTTGAGCACTCCATTCAAATATGCTCTATGCCCGTTTGGTCCCCAACTCTGCGTCAGATGATACCAAACGTCATTTTTCATCTGTTGCAGCAACGCTGGATAAATGGTAGTGCCGAAATCCATCGCTAATCCATTGTTTGCATAACTGCAATAGTAGACAGAAGGAGAACCGTAATTATATGCCCAGAACCAGGCCAAGCCCTCGCCATTATGTGGACGAACCCATGCCATCACTGTTCCTTCTTTAAGAAAATCAGGCCAGACCTCGTATGCGGCCTGTTGAACCGGAGAAATACTTATTGCCTGCCCGATTTTTCCTTCGACATAGGTGGAAATCATCGTGTCTCCCGACGCCTTATTGGAACCGTCGAATGGTTCGTAAATAGCAAGCTGTTGTAGCAATTTATCTAAGTCATCGCGACTGATATTCCCCGAAGTTGAATGGAATATTTGCTCGCTATGCGTATCAAGCGGAACATTTGCATGCTCGACATTCCGTAATAATGAAGTAAGTACATGATCTCCCTGTGTATCAACTGCGGTCAATTGATAAAGACAGACGATACCAACCGATGGAATGATTAGCAGTTTTCCTAACGCAATAAGCCGTTCACCAATTCGCCGCCCGCCTGCCGGTAAAACGCCCAGAATTGACAGTTCCATCTTTACCCGCCGCCGCCGCGCTATCAGCAGATCCGCGTCATGCCGCAGTTCCACGATTGGTGCAGCCCGCAATTCGTATTCCTGCCGCAATAATGCCACTGCCTGTTCCCTCTCGGTCGCTTCCTTATCCAAATCATCCACCCGCTCTTTTGCTTCCAAATGATCCGCAAGATACAGACGCATTTGTGATTCGTCACCATCGCGCTGCGCCCGTTTCGCCGCCTTCTCACATTCCCGCATCGCCACCCGGGCCTCGTCCACCCGCGCCCGAACCCGATTCTGTAGCAATGTCGCTTCTTCCAACCGCTGCCGCGCATTTCCCATCTCAAGTTCAGCCGCCGATAACTCGTCCCGCATCCGAACTTCGGTCAGTTCCGTCCGGTTGAACACCTCTATCCACTGGTACCGTATCCACATCGCCACCCGCGCCCAGGCCCGTTTCCAACCCGAGACGCGGTGTCGCTCGATTTCATGTTCAAGCGGTGCGGACACCACCGCAAACAGCAACGTGATTGCCTCGCCCTTCTCCCACCGTTCGATATCCGCGAAAACCGACTGGCAATCTGTGTATCGGTTTGATGGTTCACACGCCAGCAAGCGCGCCAATAATCCATCGGCTTGTGGCGCCAAACCATCGATAATCGTTGTCGCCGCCGGGTAGATGCCACATTTGTGCGCTCTCAGAATCGCCACTGGCGTCGCGCCCGCGAACGGGAACCGCCCCGTCAGCATCCGGTACAGCACCACGCCCGCCGCGTACAGGTCCGATTGCCGGCCCGCGCCTTCGCCCCGCGACAATTCCGGCGCCATGTATTCAATCGTGCCGAGCATTTCACCGGTTTGTGTGAGCGAGATTTCCTCCTCGATGATCCGCGCCAGCCCGAAATCCGCCAGTTTGATCGTATCCGTCGCGGCATCGCGCAGAATATTCCCCGGCTTCAGGTCGCGGTGGATCACGCCCATCTCATGCGCCACACCCAGACCGGCGAGGATCTGTTTGAAATAATGCAATGCTTTTTCCACCGGTAATGGTTGCGTGAGCATTTCCCGCAGCGAGCCGCCATCCATGTACTCCATTGCCAGGTAATGATATTCGGCAATCGTTCCAACTTCGTAGACCGCCACCACATTGGGATGGCGCAGCCGCGCTGCCGCCCGCGCCTCACGCTCGAACCGCGCCACCGCGGTCGGCTGTACCGTCAGTTGCGGCCACAGCACCTTCAGCGCCACCTCGCGGTCAAGGCGGGTGTCGCGGGCGCGATATACCTTGCCCATCGCCCCGCTGCCAAGTTCCGCAATCAGTTCGTAGTTGCCAATCCGGTTCGCCATAGTCCCTGATTTCTACTCCGTACCGTATCTGTTCAGCCGGTCCCATGTTTTCCTCTCCCGACGGGAGAGGTGACTGATTGGCTGAATGGTCACTCCGTACCAGTCAATTTGCGCTCAGCGTTGTGCCGCTCTCGCGACGAAGTGATACAGCGCTAAGTTAGCCAGCGTATCTGAATTGCGCTGCTCAAATCATTACTGCCGAAAATCGACGCGAAATCCGTTGCGCATGAAGCTCCGGATGACGTTTGCCCTTTCTTGTGCCGCCGGCGAATCGGGCGGAACCGCGACACCGGCACAGTCGGGATACCGCTGCGTCAGCGCCGCATATTCCGCCTGCAGCCACTCGAACCAGCGCTGCCACTCGTCATCTGCGATATATTGCGTTACCACCTGGCGATAGCGCGGTTGCCGCTGAAAGCTGACGTACATCATTTCCTGGCAATGCTTATCGAGAACGCCGAACCAGGGCTGCGGTTGGTCGTCAATACGCGCCAGTTTGATTTCCAGCGGTTGCGCACGGTCAGCGGGCAGCGAAAACCGGTCGTCGCGTCGTGCGGTGCCATACCATTCGCTCACGAACATCTGGCTATCGCCCAATTTGGCATAGAATCCCGCGTGCCCGTGCGGGTGTACGTAAATGCCGCTGGTAACCATCGGCAAATCGGCAGCAACTGGAATACTAATCGCTCCGTCAGCACCGGTAAACGACACGGCAAAGCCCGGCGCACTGTTCCCCAATTGATGCACGACAACCGCGTCAGCCAGCGGCTGACCCGTAGCTTCGTCCGACAACCGAAGCTTGATGGCCGCTCCCGCCGGCACGGCGGGGGCGGCAACAGCCGGCGAAGCAGCAGGAACATTCGCTAACGCAGCAAGCCCGAGGTGTCGGGCAATAGCCAGTTGCGCAACGATTTCATGGCTGGCCTCGAGATGACCCAGCCGCCCTGGCGGGGTGCTGTCCCAGACACAACTGTCAACCAGCAGTTTCGCCCGCATCGCCGCAGCGGCCGGATGGGTGCTGTACCTCAGCCGGTATTTCGCCCATTCCGCCAGATACGGGTCAACTTCCAGGCACGGGTGCTCGCCGACGGCCAGTCGTCCCAACCAGTCAATCTGCTCTTCCACCGGCATCGCACGCAGCCGCAGCATGAATGCGGCGCTGTTCACCGCCCGTTGTATTTCCAGTTCGCGGCTTGCCAGGTATGTGTTCAGCGTTGCCGAGTCACTTGCGGTGCCGACACTCCCCAGCGCCAACAGCACCTTGCCGAACTCGTGGCGGCGCGCTTGCGGGCCGCGCGCGGCCATGGTGCGCAGGAACAGCAGGCAGGCGGTGTCGCCTTGCGTGGCTAATCCCTGCGCGGCCACCATGCGCATCTGGTCTGATTGGCCAGCATCAGCAACGCAGGCACGCAGGGCCGCGACCGTTTCCGGCGCGGGAAAGCCGCCCATGACATACGCCAGCAATTCCTTGCGGGCCGAGTCGGTGATGGAGTTGAATTCTTCGGCAAGAACCGCCGCATGGGCATCACCCTGCAGCAAAACAAGCGCATGGTGGCAGCCCGCGACCATCGGCGCATCATGCGGATGGCGCTTGAGCATATCCTGCACCAGCACAACGTCCTGTTCCGTACCCAGCGTGCCCAGCAGCGTCCAGCGCGGGTCAGCCCAATCGCAGGCGGTCATGGCCGCGACGGACTGCCGCAATGCCTCGCGCGCGGCGGTGTCCTGCAGGAGCAGCGAGACCTGCGCGTTGACTTCGGTGATACGGCCGCCGAGTTTGCCCATCGCTTCCGTAACCGGCATCAGCCGTTGGGCGATAAGCACCCGCCCGTCAGCCCTGAGTTTCCGGCATAATAATAGCGGGTCGGCCGGCGGTTGGCCATACGCAACAAAAAAGCCGATACGGTCGGGGCCGACCACCGCGGTCGGGTTGAACCCGTAACCCTGCAACATAGCGCTAATTGCGTCCGAAGTCGGCGGCGGGTCGGCACAGCGCAACGCCAGCACCGGCGTGTCGGTTGCGCCAGCGGCAATTCTGGTGGCAGACAAAGTGTCGCCGCACGCATACCCGGAAACCACCAGCATCAGACATCCGCACAGCAGCATGCCACGCATCATCGCTGTCATCTATCCTCCTATTGCTTCATGTTTTGTCATCGCCGCATGACTGACACTTCCATTGTCTCATCTCGGCAGAAATCCTTCCACCAATCCTAACGGCACGTTCAATTTGCTGTTGCCGCCAACCAGCAGGATCTCGCGGTTCACGGCCACCGCCCTCCCCATCAAGCGCTGCGCCCGCATCAGGGAAACTTCCGTCCAACTATTCTTGCGCGGATCGTATTCCACCACCCATCCTGGGGGATCCTGACCAAAGCGAGAGTCGCCAATCAAATAGATCTTGTCATTCAAGGCAACTGCATTCAGCGTGGACATTCTGCGCATCTCCGGCAGTGGCATCATTTGTTCCCAACGATCGGTCCCCGGGTCGTACCGTTCCATTGAATCCAAACTTCCGCCGCGCACATTTCCAGACTCAGCGGTGCCGGGGGCGATGTCATATTTCCGACCGCCAATGAGATAGATTTTTCCTGCATGAACCGCAACCGCGGCTCCACACCGTGAAGTGCCAAGCGGAGCCGCCACCCGCCAACTGCCTGTCACCGGATTGAAAACATCGACATTGGTCAGCGTCTGCCCGCCGCGAGCAGGAAAGCCACCAATGTAGTATATTTCATCCCCGACCGCAGCCAGCGCATAATCCACCCGTTGGGTGGGCAGTCTGGACGCCTGCCAGCTGAGCCGGGTTTGCGGATCGTATTCCCGAACAATGTCATGGAACGAGTAGTAGATTTTCCCCCGCACCGTAACCGCATTGATACCCGCTACGGGTTCAGCTATCCTTCCCCATGATTCCCAGAGATTTCTTGCCGGGTCATACCTTTCCACGGTGTCAAGTGTTCGCATCGCGGTCCGCCGGTTACGCCCGGCAACGCCTGATGATGGCGGGATCTGTTCATCGACGTGCCCGCCCAGCACAAATACTTTTTCTTTTACCACTACCGCAGCGAAACCGGCTCGCCCTGTCCGCAATGGCGCTTTTGTCGTCCAACCGGGAACCTCCAATTCAATAGCGTCATTCGCATCTGTGGGGTCCTCCATTATTTCTGTTTCCGAATTTGGATGGCGGGCCCGGATAGCCAGTGACGGGGACGGATTCATGGCCGGTCTCCGGTTAGCAGCCGCCGGCTGAATTTGCGACCGAATTGCCGGCGACAGTAGTAGGGTCTCTGGTGACAATATATACCAGGCGCCGGCGATGATGATCAGAACCGGCCCGAATAGTTTGACCGCCGCCAGGAATCGCTCGCCCGGCCGCCGGCCGCCAACCGGCAGTATGCCGAGGATCGATATTTCCAATTTGGCCCGACGCCGCCGCGCCAGGGTCAGGTCGGCGGCATAGCGCAATTCGGCAACTCGCCTGGCGCGCATCTCGTATTCCTGCCGCACCTGTTCCAGCGTTTGCTCCGGCCGGACGGTATCTGCCCGCGTCGCGCGTGCATTCCGCAGCAGCGTAGCCTCCTCCAACCGGCACCGCGCAAGGCCCAATTCCCGTTCCGCTGCCGTGACTTCATCGCGGATTCTCACGGCAGTCAGTTCAGTTAGGTCAAACATCTCCAGCCACTGGTGGCGAAACCAGCCCGCCACCCGCGCCCATGCCCGTCTGCTAATCGCCACCCGATGCCGCCCGGTCCGGAAAGCCTCTGGCGGTTCATCCGCCACCAATCCCGCGGCAATCACTTCACCATATTGCCAACGTCGGAGATCAGTTAGTACCGCCTGGCAGTCGGCATAACGGTTCATTGGATCGCTGGCCAGCAACCGTGCCAGGACCGCGTCCGCCTGCGGCAGCAGTCCCGCAACGGTGGACGTCGCCAAGGGGTAAGCTCCGCTCTCATGCGCTTCCAGTATTGCCGCCGAACTCTCACCCGTAAACGGCAGCCGCCCGGTCAGCATGCGGTACAAGATCACACCCGCCGCGTACAGGTCGGATTGCCGGCCCGCACCTCCGCCCCGCGCCAGTTCCGGCGCCATGTACTCGATTGTCCCGAGCATTTCGCCCGACTGGGTCAGCGAGGTTTCATCCTCGATAATCCGCGCCAGCCCGAAATCCGCCAGTTTCACCGTGTCAGTAGTTGATTCAATCAGGATGTTCGCCGGTTTCAGATCACGGTGAATAACTCCCAGGTCATGCGCCGCGGCCAATCCGGAAAGAATCTGCCTGAAATAATGAAATACTTTTTCGCCGGTCAGCGGCTTGTCCAGGATTTCCCGCAGGGAATGCCCCGCGACGTATTCCATAGCAAGGTAGTGGTAGCCGTCCGTGGCGCCAACATCGTAAACCTTTACCACATTCTGGTGCCGGACCCGGGCCGCCGCCCGCGCCTCGCGCTCGAACCGCGTCACCGCCGCCGCATGCTCCGCCAGTTGCGGCCACAGCACCTTCAGCGCCACCTGGCGATCGAGGCGGGTGTCACGGGCGCGATACACCTTCCCCATCGCCCCGCTCCCAAGATCGGCGAGCAATTCGTAAGGCCCGATACAGTTTGCCATCAGGTCAGCTTATCTCCATCCAACCGGCAAAATTTCAGCGGCAATTCTCAGGGAACATACAGTTCCGCGGCGTCAAACCCGTTACTGTTGATATCGGTCCCGCCCAACAACAGGATGCCATCGTCAACCGGGACCGCGGCAAGACGGCACCGGGCTTGCGCCATATCACGCCCAGTCGTCCAGCGGTTGGTTGCCGGGTCATAAATCTGCACGCGCGCCATAACCGCACGCGCTCCGTTTAAGCCGGCGCTCAGTCCGCCAAACACGTAGATGCGGTTTTTCCATACCACGGCGGCAGCAAAGGCGTTCGCCTCCGGCATTGAGGCAACCCGTTGCCAGCGGTAAGTGGCGGGATAATAGGCCATCACATCGCTAATTGACTCGTTGGGATTCATGCGGTTGCCACCGAAAATATATATCCGGTCACCCAAGCCCGCCGCGGTGGCATAGCCCCCGATACCTGCCGGGCCAGTCCGCGTCTCCCAGCTATTGGCGACCGGGTCATAGATCTGCACCACATACGGGTCGTTGCCCGACGGCTCGCATCCGATAACATATACCCGCCCGTCGGCGGCAACCACCGCCGGCGTATGGTTGCGCGCATACGGCATTGGCGCACAAGCACGCCAGGCATCGGTGTTCGGGTTGTAGATGTACGCCTCGCGCCGGTTGTGCCACCCGTCAAACCCGCCGCAAACAAACAGCTCATCGCCAAGCGCCGTCCCGCACGTTGCCGACGCGAGCAGCGGATACGGCGTTCCCTGGCTCCAGCGCCGTGTCCGCAAATCAAGAATTTCGTTAACATCGAGCATGTAGGTCGGCTGCCGATGAAATCCGGTAACCGCAATCACCCGGTCACCCAAACGCGCCGCAATCAATTCGCTGCGCGCCGTCAGCAAAGCGCCATACGGACTGGGAATCGACGGCGGCGTGGCCCGCGGCGTGGTCGGCGGCCCATATTGCTTCCAGGCGTCAACCGCATCAGGCGGGGTCAGCGCCTCTTGTCCCGTTAGGGATGGCGATGGCGGGATGGCTGGTGGCACAATCACCGGCGTCGCTTCAATAGTCGGTGCAATTGCCATCGTTCTCACCGGCAACACCGATTGATCGGACCGCAAGAGAAAATGCAGGCCGATCCCTGCGAGTAGCAGCGGGGCGAACAGCTTTGCCGCCGCCAGCAGCCGCTCGCCCAAGCGCCGTTCACCAGCCGACAGCACACCAAGCACCGACATTTCCAGTTTCGCCCGCCGCCGCCGCGCCAGCAGCAGGTCAGCGTTATGCCGCTGCTCCGCGCTCGCCGCCGCCTTGCCCTCGTACTCCTGCCGCGCCAGTTTCAGCACCAGCTCCGACTCACCGGCCTCTTTTCCCAACTCTTCCGCCCGCTCTTTGGCTTCCAGTTTGGCGGCGAGGTGCTGTCGCGTCTGCGTTTCATCACCCGCCGCGTGCGCCAGTTCCGCCGCCGTCTCGCATTCCCGCATTGCCGCACGCGCTAAGTCCGCCCGCGCCCGCACCCGGTTACGCAGCAGCATTGCCTCTTCCCGCCGCCGCCGCGCCTGGCCCAGTTCGTTTTCCGCGGCGCTCACTTCATCCCGCAACCTGACCGCAGTCAGTTCCGTCCGGTTGAACAGTTCCAGCCATTGATAGCGGTACCACGTCACCATCCGCGCCCACGCCCGCTTCCATCCCGGCACCCGGTGGCGTTCGAGTTCGTGGTCAATCGGTTCGTACGCCGCCGCGAACTCCGGCGGAATATCCCCGCCCCGCTCCCACTTTTCAAGATCAGCAAAAACCGCCTGGCAGTCCGCGTAGCGATTTGCCGGTTCACAGGCCAGTAAGCGCGCCAAAACCGCATCCGCCTGCGACGACAAGCCCGCCATCACTGTCGAGGCCAGCGGATAGGTCCCGCATTCATGCGCCTTAAGGATGGCCGAAGGGGTTGCGCCCTGAAAGGGGAGTCTTCCCGTCAGCAGGCGATACAGAACCACGCCCGCCGCATACAGGTCGGTCTTGCGCCCGGCACATTCGCCCCGCCCCAATTCCGGCGCCATGTACTCGAGCGTCCCGAGCATTTCACCTGACCGGGTCAGCGTAACCTCCTCTTTTATGATCCGCGCCAGCCCGAAATCCGCCAGTTTCACCGTATCGGTCGCTGATTCGATCAGGATATTGCCCGGTTTCAGGTCGCGATGGATCACGCCCTGCTCATGCGCCACGCCCAAGCCGGAAAGAATCTGTTTGAAGTAGTGGAGGGTCTTATCGACCGGCAGCGCCTGTTTCAGCAATTCCCGCAGCGAGCAGCCGGCCACATATTCCATCGCGAGGTAGTGGTAACCGTCAGCCGCGCCAATGTCATGCACCGCCACCACATTGGCATGCTGCAGCCGCGCCACCGCCCGCGCCTCACGTTCGAAGCGCGCCACCGCCGCCGGCTGCTCCGCCAGTTGCGGCCACAACACCTTCAGCGCCACCTCGCGATCGAGGCGGGTGTCACGGGCGCGATACACCTTGCCCATAGCCCCACTCCCGAGGTCGGCGGTTAATTCATAGTACCCGATCCGGTTCACCATGACATGGCATTACCCCGTTTCGTCAGAATCCGCAAATCGCGCCGTTCATATCGTTGCCGGCGCCGATTCCCCGATGAGGCGGGCCATCATCTGCTGGACGGCAACCCGGCGCAAGCGGGCCTCAGTGCACATCCGTTCGGCGTCATTTCTCCGAAACTGGTCACGCGCCGTTTGGAGTTCGGCCAGCAACTGCTCGCGTCTGACCAGATCAGGTTCCCGCCGGGCCGCCGCTAATCGCACGACCAGTTCCTCCCGCTCCGCCGCGAGTTCGTTCCCGATAGCCACGGCAAGGGTATTGTCCCAGAGCATCGCCCACTCTCCTGAACGTCGCCCTATTTGCCCCCGTCTTTCTTCGCCGGCTTGTTCTTCATCCGTTCCTTGAGCGCGGCCAGTTCATCGTCGAGCGCCTCGTTTTTCGACATCTGCGCAAACTGTGCTTCAACATCGTCGGTGCCAAGTTCCTTGGCCGCCGCCGCCTGCGCCTCCAGGTCCTCGATTCGCGCCTCGGCCTGCTCGAACAGCGTGAGGGAACTGGTCCCCTTGCCGCCGATCCCAGTCATCGTCTGCTGCAATTGAGCCGTCGTCTTGGCCCGCTGATGCTTGGCCGCAAGGATGTTTTTTTTCCGCCGCGCTTCGTCGATCTTCGCCTCAAGCGCCTTGAGCGAACTCTTCAGTGATTCAATACCCGCACGCTGGGACCCGAGTTCAGCGGAATAGACCTCAGCGAGCTGGTTCTGCTCTTTCTGCCGGCGCAATGCCTCCTTGGCAAGATTGTCGTCGCCTTTCTGCACCGCCAGTTCCGCCTTCTTGTCCCAATCCTTTGCCGCCTGCACCGCATTTTCGCACTTCAGCGTCAGTTTTTTCTCGTCGGCGATAGCCCGGGCCACCTGGGTCCTGGCTTCCTGATACTCACCTTCCATGTTCTGCACCAGCTTTTCCAGCGTGGCCACAGGGTTCTCGACCCGCGAAATCAGCGCGTTGATGTTGGCCGAGATGGTAATGCCGATCCGTTCCAGAATGTTCATGTTCTCCTCCTCGTTGGTTTTTACTGCCTGCCCTTTGCTAAAGCACGATGCGTGCCAACCGCCAAAACTGCCGGTTTGAGATCAAAAACCGGATGCCGCACGCGCGAGCATGGCGAAATTCGCCATGCCGATGGCGGCTTTCGCCATCGGTACGAACGCAAAGGACATCACAATTGGTGTTTTTTCTGGAGGCGGCGAAATTGGTCGTAGCCGAGACCGAGTGCGGCGGCGGCGGACTTGCCATTCGGTGCGGTCCGCAACGCCGCGGCCAGAAGCTGTTTTTCGAAGGCGGCAACGCGGCTGGTGAAGTCACCCTCGGTAGCGACTGGCAATTCCCCGCGTCGCGGCGGCAGGTGTCGAGCCTCGATAATTGCCCCGTCAGCCACCACCGCCGCCGCCTCGATGGTCGCCCGCAATTCGCGGACATTGCCCGGCCATGGCCGATAAGCAAGGTCCAGCAGCGTCTCGTCAGCAAGCCGGGCGGCCGGAAGCCACGGCATTTCCACACGAATTTGCGCAAGAAAATGGCTGGCCAGATCGGGTATGTCTTCGCGCCGTTCATACAATGCCGGAACATGGACCTCTGCATAGCGGATACGGTCGTAGAGGTCGGCGGAGAATTCGCCCGCGGCAATCTGTTCCTCAAGGTCGGCATTGGTCGCTGCAATAATCCGCACATTTACGTCGATGGCGCCGCTGCCGCCGACCCGTTCAAATCGCTGATATTCAATCACCCGCAGCAGGAGTTTCTGCAGATCTAGTGGCATATTGCCGATCTCATCGAGAAAGAGGGTGCCACCATCCGCCTGCTCAAGTTTGCCGGGGCGGCGGTCGGTGGCCGAGGTGAACGCCCCCTTTTCATGGCCGAATATTTCGCTTGCCATCAGCCCTGACACAAGGCCGGCGGCATTGAAAACCACGAAGGGCTTATCCTGACGCGGCGAAAAATGATGCAGCAGGCAGGCAACCGCCTCCTTGCCCGAGCCACGAGGCCCGCGGATCAAAACCGGGCGGGGAAAGGGCGCGACCCGTTCAATAATCCGGCGAAGTTCCTGCATCGCCGGGCTGGTCCCGATTAGTCGGTAGCGTGAAGCAGAACCGGGCTCCCGCGCCAGCCTCGAACATTCAGTCATCTGCATCCCCCCGCGAATTGCCAATCCGTAGGTGATTCAATACCCCGCCTCCACGCCTGTTCCTGCCGCTGACCGCATCGTAGCATCGCCCATCCCATCAAGCAACCGGAGGATTTGCCGTAGGGAGCGCGCCTGGCCGGCGTGCTCACCCCCGGCACGGTGCCCGGTTTGCCAACTGCGAACGTTCAGCGGCGGCGGACGCTGCTGATCCCCTCCGTGTCGCGCAGGCGCTGCTGCACCTGCGTGCCGTGCGCGCTGTCGCGCACCTCGACATCGAACGCGAGCGCGGCGCTGCCGTCGGGCTGCGCCGCGGCGTGCGAGGCGAGGACATAGGCGCCGGCGGCGGCGATGGCATTGAGCGCGTCGCTGAGCAGGCCGCGCCGGTCGCGTCCCTGCGCGTGCAGGCGCAGGCGGTAGCGCTGCTCCGCCCCCGGCCGCCAGACGACGGGCACACAGCGCGCCGCGTCCTGCACCAGCGCCGCGCGGTTGGGACAGTCGTCGCGATGCACCGTCACTCCACGCCCGCGCGTGACATAACCGAACACCGCGTCGCCGGCCACCGGGTGGCAGCAGTGCGCGAGGCGCGCATAGGGGTCGCAGATGCCGTCTACCAGCACGTCGCTGCTGCACGCCGGCCCCGTGGCCGCAGTCGCCGCGGGGAGCGGCGCGGGGGCCGGCTTTTCCTTCGGCCCGGCGAGGTCCTGCACGAAGGTGCGCGCGGTCAGCCGCCCGGCGGCCAGCGCGGCATAGAGCGCGTCGCTGTCCTTCAGGCGGTGCCGGGCGAGCGTTTCGGCGTAGCGTTCATGACTGAAGACCCGCTCGAGTTTCAGCCCCTCCTGCCGTGCCGCCTTTTCCAGCAGTTCCCGGCCCGCCTGCCGCGCCTGCGCCTCGTCCTGCTCGCGCAGCACCCGCTTGATACGCGCTTTGGCCGTGGCGGAGACGACGAATTTCAGCCAGTCGCGCGACGGCTGATGTCCCTTGGTGGTGATGATCTCGACGATATCGCCGTGCTGCAGCGGGTGCGAGAGCGGCACCATCTTCCCGTTGACGCGCGCCCCCGTGCAGGTGCTCCCGACCTCGGTATGCACGGTGAACGCGAAATCCACGGGTGTGCTCCCCTCGGGCAGTTCCTTGACGTCGCCGCCGGGAGTGAAGACCAGCACCTCGGA
>CAZWUZ010000097.1:0-9385 GCA_964637655.1 uncultured bacterium
CGGACACCGGAAAAATATTTCCCGCGTCGGGACGGGCGCAGGAGGTGCGCGATGCGCTTTGGGCACACGCGGCGCAGCGCGGCGTGCAGCTGCGCACCGGTGCCGCCGTCACCGGCCTGCAGGCGACAGCGGATGGCTGGGACGTGCAGGCGGGCGGCAGCACGCTGCACGCCACGGCAGTTATCATCGCCTGCGGCGGGCTGTCGTACCCGCAAACCGGGAGCGACGGCTCGCTCTGGCCGCTGCTGATGCGGCTCGGGCATACGCTTATTCCCGCCGTACCGGCACTGGTCCCGCTCGTCACGGATGAGTCGCCGCTGCAAGCGCTGGCCGGTTTGTCGCTCGCGGCCACCGTCACCGCGGTCGCCGGCAGCAGCCGCGCCACTGCCACGGGCGGCTTTCTCTTCACCCATCGCGGCTGCAGCGGCCCGGCGGTGCTCGAAGTGTCGCATATCGTTGCCCGTGCCCGGCAGCAGAGCCTGCCGTTTCGCGTGACAGCACGGTGGACGGCGGATGACGCCGCCGCGTGGCGCGCGCGGCTGCACGCCACCGGAGCGCGCCCCGTTGTCGCGCTGCTGCGCGAAACGCTCCCGGCGCGGCTCGCGGAGACGCTCTGCCATCTGGCGGGCATCGCCCCGGAGGCATCAGCCAGTCAGTTGCGCCGCGATGAACGGGAATGCCTCATCACCCGGTTGACCGAGTGCGTGCTGCCGGTGGCAGGTGACGCGGGCTATGCCGCGGCGGAAATCACCGACGGCGGCGTGCGGCTGGACGAGGTGTCAGCCGCCACGCTGGCCAGCCGGCACTGTCCGCGTTTGTTCTTCGCCGGCGAAATACTCGATGTGACCGGTATGATTGGCGGTTACAATTTGCAGTGGGCGTGGACGTCAGGCCGGCTGGCCGGACTCGGCGCTGTTGCCGCTCGCGGATAACTCCGCCCGCGACGGGGCAAACCATCCGGTTGCGGCATCGGCCGGCGCTTTAGGTGATAATTGGCGCGTGACCGCCGGCGTCGCCGCCGCCGGATGTCGGGAGATTGACCGGAAAACCTCCGGCCACCTGCGTCAGTTGCTCGTCGGTCAGTTCGCCCGCCGGTGCCGACTGCGCCGCTCCGGCGTGTGCTGCCGCCAGTTCCGCCGCCGTGCACGCGTAGCCGGCGGCAGTAGCGGCCGCCGCGAGTGCCACCGGCGCCCGCAGCGCGGAGAACTGCGCGGCAAAAGCCGGTTCCGCGTGCAGCCTGGCAATAAACTCACGCGCTTGCGGAAGTGACATGGCATGCCTCCCCGGAAGTCAGTACTTGTACGCCGACCCGCCGATAAACTCGCGCAGCAGTGCGTTGTCCGGGATGACCGACTCGTCCGTCCACGGGTCGAGCTGCTGCAGCATGGCATGCACACGCACCGCGCGGCGCGCCGCGTCGGGATGGTCGCGATCGGTCGTGGTGTACTGCTGTTCCCACGCGGCAAAGGTCTGGCGGATGCGCGCACTCCAGACAGGGAGTTCGTAGGGAAGCGCGCTGTTGACAATGCAGTCGGAACTGACGGCATTGGGCGCGATATAGCGGAGTTCCGAGCGGCGCACGTAATGCCAGTGCTCGATGGTCTGGTCGGGGCGCACGTTGCGGTCGCGCACGTCGCGCACAATGCGGCGAATCAGCCGGACATCGGTCCACGGAATGAAGCTCCCGTCGTTGAGGCGCAACTGCAGGAACGGCTCGATATAGACGCGTGCCTTGGCGTGCTCGGGTATCCCCTGCGTCACCTGCGGGAAGAGCCCGTGCAGCGAATCGATGAGCAGAATCTGCCCCTTGCCCAGTTGCACCGGGTGGGCCGTGCCCTCGCGCTTGCCCGACTTGAAATTGAAGAACGGCGGGTTGACCTGCTTCCCGTCGTAGATTTCGTTCAAGTGCTGGTTGAGCAGCGCCAGATCGATCGCCTCGGGCGTCTCGTAGTCATAGTCGCCATGCTCGTCACGCGGATGCGTTTCGAGGTTGACGTAGTAATTGTCGACGTGGTAGGGAACAAACTCGAATCCTTCGTGTTTCAGGTGTTCGGCAATCTTGATGGTGGTGGTCGTCTTGCCCGAGGAGCTCGGCCCGGCGACAATGACGAACTTGATCTCGTCCTTGCGCCGCAATATCGCATCCGCGGCCCGCGCGATTTCCAACTGGTAGTGTTCCTCGCATTCGCGCACCAGTTCGGGAAACGAACCGTCGGTGATGCGGCGGTTGAGCTGCTGCACCGTCAGCACGTTGTGGTCGATGGCCCAGGTGAGCGATTCCCACACCGTGCGCCACGGGATGATTTCCTCGCTCTGCCCGCGCTTGCCGTAGGCGTCCTTCTCCTGCCGCGCGCGGTTGCGCTCGTCGCGGTAGAGGATAAACGCCTTGGCGGTCTTCGCATGACCGCTCTCGATCAGCACCTTCTCGATGGCATCCTGCACCTGCTCGACCTGCGGCGTCCCCCCCGCGGGCAGTGCCGCCGCGAGATGGGCGACCACCTTCGCCGCCACCTGTTCCGACAGGACGCGGTCACGTCCGCCGCTGGCAATGGCGGCACGGTAAATGGCATTGATGATGCGGATGTCGGTGAACGGCACCTGGGTGCCATCACGCTTGACGATGTGGGTGAACGGTGTGGCCATGACGATTCCCCTCCCCGAGGTCGCCCTACTCTACTTTACCCGCGGCGGGCGGGCAACTCAGGGCGCGGGCGGCGCGGGGACACGGGCAGCGCGATAGGCCGCCGCGTCAAGACGCTGCGGCAGCAGGGTCAGGTCGCCGAAGATGGCGATATTCTCGCGCAGGCGCGCAATGTCGGCCAGCAGCTTGTGGCGCTCGATATCGTCGGCGGAACTGATGAAGACAAATCCCGATTCTTCACGCACGGCAAACGGCATCGCCCACGGGGTGGTGTCGGCGAGGGCGGCGTCGATGGCAGCCAGCCCCTCCTGCAGCTGCGCGCGCGTGACATTCGCCTGTTTGGGCATCAGGCCGATCAGGTCGACCAGCGACGGGTTGGCGAGAAAACCGAATTCATTGCCGCGCTGGCTGTCGAGAAAAAGCGCCAGTTGTGCGCGGATGTCGGGAAGGCGGTTGAAGTCGCGCGGCCCGGTAATGACCAGCAGAAAAGCATCGGTGGCAATCCCGCGGTACATCGCCGCGGTCTGCGTCGCCGACAGCAGCATTCCCGCCGTATCCCCGAGCGTCCAGGTGCCGTGGTCGGTAACCCGCACCCCGTCGTCGGTGACGTTGATGCATTCATAGCCGCCGTCGGGCTGCAGCGCCAGGTAATCGGAGACGATGTACATCTTCTGGCCGAAATAGAGTCCCTCGCGCGCCGCGAGGGCGCCCCAGTTCGTGCCCGTATCAGCCGTCGCCGGCAGCACCGCCGCCAGCAGGCAGGCACAGATCAGCAGTATCCGCATCATCCCGTTCCTTCCGTTTCGCGCACGGCCTTGCGTTTGAGTTCCGCCAGCAGGTTGAGCGCTGCCAGCGGCGTCAGTCCGTCCACATTGAGTTCCACCAGTTCATGCACCACCGGCGAGACCGCCGGTTCGAACAGCGAGAGTTGCTCCGGTTCCTTCGTGCCGCCCGCCAACCGCGGCCGATTCGCGTTCAGTTCACCCTGCTCGAGTTTGAACAGGATCTCCTTGGCGCGCCCGATTACCGCGGGCGGCAGTCCCGCCAGCCGCGCCACCTGGATGCCGTAGGAGCGGTCCGCCCCGCCTTCGACGATGCGCCGCAGGAAGATGATCTCGTCATTCCATTCGCGCACCGCAACGTTATAGTTACGAACATTAGACAGGACCCGGGCCAGTTCGGTTAACTCGTGATAATGTGTTGCGAACAGGGTCTTTGCGCCAATGCCGCCGGAACCGGCGATATGTTCGGCCACGGCCCAGGCGATAGCCAGCCCGTCAAAGGTCGACGTCCCGCGCCCGATTTCATCAAGCACCAGCAGCGAACGTTCCGTCGCGCGGTTGAGGATCAGCGCGGTCTCGAGCATCTCGACCATGAAGGTCGAGCGGCCGCGCGCCAGCTGGTCGGCGGCCCCGACGCGGGTGAAGATGCGGTCGACCGCGCCGATGCGCGCCTCGGCCGCCGGCACGAACGAACCGCACTGCGCCATGAGCACGAGCAGCGCCGCCTGGCGGATAAAAGTCGATTTGCCCGCCATGTTCGGCCCGGTAATGACGAGCAGTTGCGCCTCACCGCCGAGCGCCAGGTCGTTGGGGACGAACGGTTCCTCCTCGACCAGCTGCTCGATAACGGGATGACGCCCCTCACGGATGGCGATCGTCCCACCGTCATCCACCTGCGGGCGCACGTAGCGGCGGTTGGCGGCGTTCTCGGCGAAGGCGGCAAGGACATCGAGCTCCGCGAGCAGCGCGGCGAGATCCTGCAACCGCACCACCTGCTGCGCCGCCTCTTCGCGCACCGCGGCGAAGAGCTGTTCCTCGAGTGCAAGCATGCGTTCCTCGGCATGGAGGACAAACGCCTCCTTCTCCTTGAGGGCCGGGGTGATGTAGCGCTCGGCATTGGCCAGCGTCTGCTTGCGTTCGTAGTCGGCGGGCACGCTGGCGCGGTTGGCGTTGGTGATCTCGATATAGTAGCCGAAGACGCGGTTGAAGCCGATCTTGAGCGAACTGATCCCCGAGCGCTGCCGTTCCTGCTCCTGCAGCGCGGCGATCCATTCCTTGCCGCCGCGCGCCGCCGTGCGCAGCTCATCGAGTTCCGCCGAGTAGCCGGGCGCCATGACCCCGCCGTCTTTGAGCGTCGCCGGCGCGTTCTCCGCAATGGCCCCTTCGATCAGCGTGCGCACCTCGGGGCACGGGTCGAGCTGTGCCGCCAGCGGCGCCAGCGCGGGGAGCGCCGCCAGTTCCGCCTTGAGGCCGGGCACGAGGCGCAGGGTGGCGGCGATGCCGAGCAGGTCGCGCGGCCCGATGCGGCGCAGGCAGAGGCGGCTGCCGAGACGCTGCAGGTCGGAGGTGTCGCGCAGCAGGGTGCGCACCGCCTCGCGGCGCAGCGTGTCGGTGTGCAGCGCCGCCACCCGGTCGAGGCGGACCGTGATGGCCGCCGGGTCGGTGAGCGGGCGCAGCAGCCAATGCTGCAGCAGGCGTGCCCCCGCCGCCGTGACGGTGCTGTCGAGCGCCCAGAGGAGCGAGCCCGTACGGCCCGCGTCGGTGGCGCTGCGCACCAGTTCGAGGTTGCGGATGGTCGCCTCGTCGAGCGCCATGCCGTCGCCGGCGCGATACTCGCGCACCCGCGTCAGGTGACGCGCCGCCGCCTGCTGCGTCTCGCGCAGGTAGGCGAGCAGGGCGCCAAGCGCGGCGATGAGTTCCGGCGTGTCGCTGACGATCCCGCCCGTCTCACGCACCCCGAAATGCTCGCGCAGCACCTGCCGCGCCTCCGCCGGGGCGAACTGCCACCCCGCGCGCGGCGTCCAGAGCGCGCCGGCCGCGTCACCCGCCAGTTCGCGCAGCCCCGCATCCTCCTCCGCGACGATCAGTTCCGCCGGTCGGAAACGCGCCAGTTCCGTCTGCAGGTCGCGCGGGTCAGCCAGCACCGCCGCCCAGAGTTCGCCCGTCGACAGGTCGGCCGCCGCCCAGCCGATGGCGCCCTCCCCGTCAGGCGCGCGCCAGAGCGCGGCGAGAAAATTATTGTCCTTGTCGGAGAGTTGTCCCGGTTCGGTGACGGTGCCGGGGGTGACGACGCGCACCACTTCGCGTTTGACGATGCCTTTCGCCGCCTTCGGGTCCTCAACCTGGTCGCAGACCGCGACGCGGAACCCGCGGCGGATAAGCCGGGCGATATACTGCTCCGCCGCATGATGCGGCACCCCGGCCAGCGGGATATAGGTGCCTTTGCCCGCCGCCTTGCGCGTCAGCGTCAGGTCGAGCACGCGCGCGGCGATGCGCGCATCCTCGTTGAACAGTTCGAAAAAATCGCCGATGCGGAAAAAGAGCAGCGCGTCCGGGTACTGGTCCTTGATGGACTGATATTGCCGGAGCATGGGGGAAACAGCGTCAGTGGTCACGCGTCATCACCCTCGTCGACCTGCGACAGCACCTCGGCGATGAACCGCGTGCGGTCGGTGGCGAGATCGACCGCCACGCCGCCATGACTGCCGTCGGCCCCGCGCAGAATGCGCAGCAGCGGACGCATCGGCACGCGCGGATTGGCACCCGCGACCACCGCCACCTCGCTGGTGTTGAGGCGCACCACCGACCCGACGGGATAGAGGGCGAGGTTGTCGAGCAGGGCGCGCACCACATCGGGCAGCAGCGCGCGTCCCGCCATGCCGAGCACCAGCTTGAGCCCGGCGTAGGGGAGGTAGGGATCGCGGTAGAGGCGCGGCGAGATGAAACGCTCGTAGGTATCCGCGACGGCAACGATCTGTGCCAGCCGGGAGATGGCCGTGCCCTCGAGCGCCTGCGGGTAGCCCGACCCGTCGAGCCGCTCATGATGCTGATGCACCGCGGTCACCACATCCGTATCGATCTTGCGCGCCGTCCCGAGAATTTCCGCACCCCAGGCGGGATGCGCCTTGAGTTGCATGCGTTCCGCCAGTCCGAGCGCGGCCGCCGGGGTCTCCGTCGTGCCCGCCGGCAGGCGGGTCATGCCGATATCGTGCAGCAGCGCCGCCAGTCCCGCCTGCACCTGCTCCTCCGGCGCCAGTTTCATGGTTGCCGCCACCTGCAGCGCCAGCACCGCGACATTGACCGAATGCGCCGCCAGGTCGAAGGCGCCATGGCGCGCGCGCCGCTGCACCAGCGCCAGCAGCGGCTGCTGCCCGTCGAGCAGCGCCTCGTCGAGCGCGACGATGCACTCGCGCAGCGGCCCGCCATCGATACGCCGCCGCACCTCCTGCCCGGCAATGACCTCGAGCAGCAGCGCGTAGGCGTCCTGCCACGCCGCCTGCGCCTGCTGCCGCCCGGCCGCGGCGGAATCAGCCAGCGCGCTCAGCGCTGCACGCGCGTCACCAAACAGCGCGTCGATCGCACCCGCCTGCCCGTCACCGTCGCCGGCAGCCGCCGCGTCAGCCGCCGCCGCAAACGCGGCGTCCTCGTCCGCCTTGCCCGTGGTGAGCGCGGCCTGCGCCTCCGGCGTATTCTGCACATAGGCAAAGGCCACGTTGCGGCGCTGCAACACGGCGATGGCGCGCTCGTTGAGCACCGCTTTCTTTTCCAGCAGGACGCCGCCCCCCGGCTCGACGATATGGTCGGCAAGCACCATGCCGGGCCGCAGGTGGCGCAGCGCCACGCGTAGCGCCGGTTGCAGGAGTGACTGGTTTTTCATGCTACCACTGTGCCACGAATCCGTTGTGGCCGGCGCGCTGCAGCGCGAGGCGCTGTTCTTCCGCCTGCGCCCGCGTCTGCAGGCGGCCCGCGCGGACGCGGTACCAGGTGGCGCCATTGACCTGTGCGCTCTGGATGTCGACCGGGGTCCACCCCGCTGCCGCCAGCTGCCGCGCCAGTTCGTCAGCGCGCGCCCGCTGCGGGAAAGCCGCAACCTGCACCGTCCAGATGCCGGTGGCCGCCGGCGCGGGACGCACCGCCGGGTCAGGCGCCGACGCCACGCCGGAGAGTTCCGCCAGCGCCGCGCGCGCGCGGTGCCTCAAGCGACCCGGAAAAACGTTCCACTACCTGCCGGTAGGCGACGGCTGCCTGCGCGGCATCGTTGAGCCGGCGATGGCATTCGCCCAGATGGAAATACGTCCAGCTCCGGTAGGCGCTGCCGGGATAGCCGACCAGCAGGTTGTGCAGCGTGGCTACGGCATCGGTCCAGCGGCGTTCATCCATCAGCGCCTGGGCCAGCGCCGCCTCCGCGCGGTCGAGCCCGGTCAGGTGGGGATGGCGCTGCGCCAGCGTGCGCAGCAGCGCCGCCGCCTCCGCCGCCCGCCCCTGCCGCAACTGCGCCAGTGCCGCGTAGTACGCGGCATCCGCCGCCGCCGCGGTCGCGCTGAAATCGCTGACCACGCGTTCGCCCCACAACGCCGCGCGCTGGTACTCACCGCGCAGCAGCGCGAGACGGATCAGATGGACCAGCGCCGCCGCGCGCAGTTCCGGATCGAGATCATTCCCTGCGCTCGCCTGCAGCAGGTAGCGTTCGCGTTCCGCGATCGTGGTTGACGCCAGGCCCCGGTAATAGGCCGCCAGCGCCACGCGGGCCGGCGGTTTGCCCAGCGGCTGACGCAGGTACTCGTCGGTGAGCGTGCGCACCTGCGCGAATTCCCCGCGCCCGTACGCCGCCGCCGCATCGTCAACCGGGTCAGCCATTGCCGGCGCTGCCGCCAGCCAGCACAGCAGCACCGCCATCATCCGCCATCCGCTCATGCCGTTTCCGCCTCCTGCCGCAGATATGCCTGCACGCGCAGCAGCCGCGTGAACCGCCAGTGCCAGCGCTGCACCCGCTCGACAAACGCGCGCGTCTCCGCGTACGGGTGGGTGTCGCCGGCCGCCAGGCCCGGCACCGTCGCCGGTCCCCCGTTGTACGCCTGCAGCGCGCGGTCGAGCGTACCGAACCGTTGCACCAGCCCGGCCAGGTAATGGCAGCCGAGCCGGATATTGATCTCCGGGCGCGTCAGGTCGAGATCCGCGTCACGGTACCCGAGTTCCGCCCCGAGCGCCGCCGCCGTCGCCGGCATCAGCTGCATCAGGCCCACCGCCCCCGCCGCCGACCGCGCCTGCGGGTTGAAACTGCTCTCCACGCAGATTACTGCCAGCACCGTCGCCGGCGCCAGGTGGCAGGCCCGCGCGTTCTCCTCAACCAGGTCGAGATAGAGCATGCGGTCGAGCAGGCGCCCGGCCGCGTCGCTGCGCACCCAGAGCACCGCCAGCACCAGCGCCGCGACCAGCACCACGACCAGCCGGCGGAAAAAGATCCGCCACGCCGCCGCCGGCAGCGCGCTCACCCGATGACCCGCCCGTGCAGCACGCGGTTGCGACTGTGGGTGACATGCACCCGGACGGGAGTGCCGATGGTCCCGTCGCCGGTGGCGATGACGCCGCTGTTCTCCCGCGTGCGCCCGCGCACCATGCCGTCCGCCGCCTGTTCCACCAGCACCTCGACCATCTGCCCGGCGAAGGTTGCCGCCCGGGCGCGGGCCTGCGCGTCGAGCAGCGCCAGCAGTTCGCGATGCCGCGCCGCCACCACGGTATCCGGCACCCGGTCCGGCAACTCCGCCGCGCGCGTCCCCGGGCGCGGGGAGAACTTGAACACGAACCCCTGGGCAAACCCGACCGTGCGCACCAGCGCGAGGGTCGCCGCAAAATCATCGTCCGTCTCGCCGGGAAACCCGACGATGAAATCAGCGGCGAGCGCCAGCCCGGGCACCCGCGCCCGCAGGCGCGTCACCAGGTCGAGATACTGCGCCGCGGTGTA
>CAZWUZ010000097.1:9395-12484 GCA_964637655.1 uncultured bacterium
GTCCCATCGCCGCCAGGATGCGGTCGCTCCCCGCCTGTGCCGGCAGGTGCAGCGCCGGCATCACCGCGGGCACCTCCGCCATGGCGGCGATGAGCGCGTCATCCATGTCACGCGGATGCGACGTGACGAAGCGCAGCCGCTGCAGCCCGGGGAGGGCGCCCACCGCGCGCAGCAGCGCGGGGAACGACGCCCCGTCGCTGCGGTCCTTCCCGTAGGCGTTGACATTCTGCCCGAGCAGCGTCAGTTCCCGCACCCCGGCCGCCAGCGCCGCGCGCGCCTCCGCCACGATAGCCGCCGCCGGGCGGCTCCGTTCCGGGCCGCGCACCTGCGGCACGATGCAGTAGGCGCAGTGGTTGGTGCACCCGGTCATCACGGTGATGAAGTGCTGCACCCCGCGCGCCACCGGCAGGTGGGTGAAGGCCTGCCCGGCGCCGCCATCGAGCACCACGCGGCTCTGCGCGGTCAGTGACGGCAGCGCTGCGGCGAAATCATCCACCGCGTCGGGAAAGATCACCGCGTTGCAGCGCGCGAGCAGTTCCGCCCCGCGCTCTTTCGCCACACAGCCCGCCACAGCGAGCACCAGGCCGGGACGCTGCGCGCGCAGGCCCGACAGTTCCGCCAGCCGCCCGAGCACGCGTTCCTCCGCGTGTGCCCGTACTGCGCAGGTATTGACGATGATCAGGTCGGCGGCCGCCGGGTCGTCCGTCAGGGCATACCCGGCCGCCGCCAGGATCTGCGCCAGCCGCCCGCTGTCATACACGTTCATCTGACAGCCGTAGGTCAGCACTGCTGCCGCGCGCACCCGCCCCTCCCACCCATATAATTACACCCGTTGGGAGGATACCATAGCCGGCAGCAGGCGGCAAGACACCGCACGCACCGTTTTCCTGAAGGTGTTGACAGCGGCGACAGGGCTAAGGTATGCTCGAAAATGCGGCGTCGGAACTTCCGGGTCCCGTCAGCCGCACCATTTCCCTGCGCGGAGCGTGCGACCCATGGCAGAAAAAATCACCATCACCACCGGCCGGAAAAAACTGCTGTTCAGCAGTCCGGTCAGCATCTGGCAGATCGCCGCCAAACTCGGCAAGCGGCAGGCGCGCGAGACGATGGCGGCGCTGGTCAACAACGAACTGGTCGACATGAACTATGTCGTGCCGTGCGATGCCGACGTTGACCTGGTGCAGCCGACCGACTACCAGGCGTTCGAGATCTACCGCCGCACCGCGATGTTCATCCTCGGCAAGGCGATCCGCGACCTGAAACTCAAGGCGGAAATCTTCATCGGCCAGAGCGTGGAAAGCGGGGTCTATTACGATTACCGCGCCGAGCGCCCGCTGGTCTGGGCGACGCTGCAGAAGATCCAGGAGCGCATGCAGGAGATCATCGCGGAGAACCTGCCCGTCGTCCGCGCCAAGATCAACTACCTGCAGCTGATGGAGTATTTCAAGGGGCTTGACCGCGACGCCAAGGCCAAGGTGGTGGCGGCGATGAACCGCAGTTTCGTCGATGTCTACCGCATCGGCGACTTCATCGAGCTGGCGCACCATCCGCTGGCGCCGAGCACCGGCGTGGTCCGCAAGTTCGAACTGATCATGTACCCGCCGGGCTTCGTGCTGCGCTTCCCCGATTTCCCGCGCTTCGACAAGATGCCGGCGATGAAGCACCAGACCAAACTGTTCGAAAACTACCTTGAAACCAAGGAATGGTACCGCCTGGTCGGCGTGCGCAACGTCGGCGAACTGAACGACAAGACCGCCAGCAAGCGCGAGATCTCCGACCTGATCAAGATCAGCGAATCGCTGCAGGAGAAAAAAATCGCGCAGATCGCCGACCGCATCGCCCAGCGCCGCAAGGACATCAAGATGGTGCTCATCGCCGGGCCGTCATCGTCCGGCAAGACCACCTTCGCCAAGCGCCTGAGCATCCAGCTGATGGTCAACGGCATCACCCCGGTGGCGCTGTCGCTCGACGACTACTTCGTGCCGCGCCACCTGACGCCGAAGGACGAGAACGGCGAATACGATTTTGAGACGATCGAGGCGCTCGACCTGGCGCTGATCAACGAACACTTCAAGGACCTGCTCGCCGGCAAGGCGGTCGGCATCCCGGCCTTTTCGTTCGCCACCGGGCAGCGCACCCCGAACCACAAGCAGCTGCAGCTGCTGCCGGGTCAGGTGCTGATCATCGAGGGGATCCACGGCCTCAACGAGCGGCTCACCGCCGAGGTGCCCGCCGCCAACAAGTTCAAGATTTTCGTTTCCGCCCTGACCCAGCTGCGCGTCGACGGCATGACGCGCATCTCGACGTCGGACACCCGCCTCATCCGCCGCATGGTGCGCGACTACCGCTACCGCAGTTACAGCGCCTACGACACCATCAAGCGCTGGCCGTCGGTGCGCCGCGGCGAGGACCGCAACATCTTCCCGTTCCAGAACAACGCCGACGAACTGTTCAACTCGGCGCTGGTCTATGAACTCTCCGCGCTCAAGCCGTTCGCCATGGCCTGCCTCGAAACGGTAACCCCGAAGGAGCGCGAGTATGTCGTCGCGCGCCGTCTCATCGACTTTCTGCGCCTGTTCCGTTCCGTCGGAACGGAGGAAGTGCCGCCGACCTCGATCATGCGCGAGTTCATCGGCGGTTCGAGCTTCTCGTACAAATAGGGAACCCGCGGGCACGGCCTCCGGCCGTGCCCGCTTTTTCCATGCCCCTCCCCCCGCGCAAGCCCGCCTGGCTGAAGGTGACACTGCCACGCGGGGAACAGTCGGCCGCGGTTGAACGGACCGTGCGGCAGTTCGGACTGCATACCATCTGCCACAGCGCCGTCTGTCCCAATCGCGGCAGCTGTTTTGCCGCCGGCCATCTCACCCTGCTCCTCCTCGGCGATATCTGCACGCGCGGTTGCGCCTTCTGCGGGGTATCGCGCACCGCGCCGCTGCCACCCGCCGACGACGAGCCGCAACGGGTCGCGACAGCGCTGCGCGAACTCGGGCTGCGCGCGGCGGTCCTGACTTCGGTCACGCGCGATGACCTCCCCGACGGCGGGGCCGCGCACTGGGCCGCGGTCATCCGCGCCGTGCGGACCGCGGTGC
>CAZWUZ010000098.1:0-12297 GCA_964637655.1 uncultured bacterium
AGGCGGAACGGCTCGCGCTGGCGGAACTGGCACTGCAGGAGGGGACGCTCACCCTGCGCTTCGCCACGCCGGTGGTCTTCCCCCCGGCCCTGCTGCGCGCGCAGCGCTGGCGCGAGGGGCCGCGCAACCCCTGTTCGCTGCAGCGCACCTGGCGCAGCGACGTGGCCGCCACGCTGCCGCTGCTCGTCACCGACCTCGCCGCGCTCGCCGACACCCTCCCGGCCTGACGGTGGCAGGTCGCGCCCGTTTCTGCTATATTGCGCGCGAGGTGACATCATGAAAACCATCTGCTGCCTGCTGCTGCTCACGCTGCTGACCGCCGGGTGCGCGACTACCGGCACCACTCCCGCCGTTGCGCCCGACCGCGGCGAGGTCTACGCGTATGTTGCCGACCGCCCGGTCTACACGGCGGAACTGCAGGAAGCGCTCGAGGCGCTGCCGCCCTACCAGCGGCAGGCCATCGCCACCCAGCCCGCGCTGCGCGAGCAGTTCATTGATGACTACCTGACCCGCTGCCTCGTTGCCCGGGTGGCACGCGACCAGGGTGTCGACCGCAGCGACACGTTCGCCCGCCGCCGCGCAACGTTCGAGGACGACCTGCTGCTCGAACTCTACATGAACGACCTTATCGCCCGGGTCGCCCCGGCTAATGACAGCGATGCACTCGCCTACTACGATGCCCACCGCGGCGACTTTTCCCGCCCCGCGGCGGTGCGCCTGGAATACGTGCAGGTGGCTGACACCGCGACCGCCGACTCGGTCTACGCGCAGGCACAGGCGGGGACGGCCTTCGCCCTGCTGCAGGCGCGCCATTCGCTGAGCGGCGAATCGGAGACCACGCTGCCGGTGGATAACCTGCCGGCGGCGCTGCGCGAACCGCTCACCGCGCTCGCGGTTGACGGCATCATGCCCCCGTACGCGACCGCGCCCGGCACCATCTACGTCTTCCGCAAACGCGCCGACATCCCCGCGGAGAGCATCCCGTTCGCCGAGGTCAGCGACGCGGTGCACAAGGCGGCATGGCGCGAGAAAGTCACGCTGGTGGTCACCGTGCATCTCGAGCAGCTCAAACGCGAGCGCCCGTTCCGCCTCGTCGGTGAGGAAAACGCCGATGGCGACTGAAGACCTGTTCCGCGAACTCATCACCGGGCTGGGCGAGAACCCGCAGCGTCCCGACCTGGTGCGCACTCCGCAGCGCGCCGCGGAGGCACTCGCTTTCCTCACCCGCGGCTACGGCGAGGACCGTGACGCCATCTTCCGCGACGCGATCTACCCGTCACCGAGCCGCGACATGGTGGTCATGCGCGACATCGAGGTCTACTCGCTGTGCGAGCATCACCTGCTGCCGTTCTTCGGGCGCTGCCACTTCGGCTATATTCCCGACACGCAGATCTGCGGGGCGAGCAAGATCCCGCGCCTCATCGACCATTACGCGCGGCGGCTGCAGCAGCAGGAGCGCCTGACGCGCGAGGTCGCCACCGCCTTCATCGACTGCGTCAAACCGCTCGGGGTGGCGGTGGTCATCGAGGCGCAGCACCTGTGCATGATGATGCGCGGGGTGGAGAAACAGAACAGCCGCATGGTCACCTCGTGCATGCTCGGGGTCTTCCAGAAGGACCCGCGCACGCGCGCGGAATTTCTCTCCCTCATCCACGGGGGGCGTGCCTGACGGCAATGCGCAGCGCTCCCGCCCGCCTGCTGCTGCTCTGCGCCGCCGTCCTCCTCGGCGGCAGTTTCCTCTACTTCTGCTTCCGCCAGGCGCACCGCCCCTACTTCCAGGATTTCGGCTACTTTCTCTGGCAGGCGACGATCCTCGACCGGTTCGGCTCCCCATGGGACGACGCGGCGCGCGCGCTGGCGCAGCAGCAGCTGCGTTTCCCGCACACCATCTCCGTCGCGCACTACCCGCCGTCCTTCTTCCTGCTGCTCATTCCGCTCAGCCGCCTTCCGTATGACACCGCGGCGCTGCTCTGGTTCTTCCTCGCGCTGGCCGCGCTGGCCGTCACGCTCACGCTGCTCTGGCGCGCGTTTTTCGCCGGGCGGCATGCCGCTGCCGGCGCGCTGCTCGTGCTGCTCGTGCTCGGGGCCTGCTACCCGCTCCGCTTCAACCTGAGCACGGGACAGAACAACCTGCTCGCACTCGGGCTCATCGTGCTCGGGGCGGAGCTGCTCGCACGACGCCGGGGCGGCAGTGCGGGCGTTGCCTTCGCGCTGGCCGCGCTGGTCAAGATCGTGCCGCTCGTGCTCGCCCTTCCGCTGCTGCTGCGCCGCGAATGGCGCGCGCTGGGGGGCATGCTGGCCGCGTTCACCGTGCTCAACCTGCTCATCCTCGCCGTGCTGCCGGGTTCGGTGTTCGGCGACTTTTTCCGCGCCACCGCGTACAAGATGTCCACCGACGCGCATTGCGAGCTGAGCTTCTCCGTCTACGCGCTTGCCTGGCGCCTGACCGGCAGTTTCGCCGCGGCGCAGGCGGTGCAGTCCGCGTCGTTCCTGCTCGCCGTCGCGCTGGCCGCGTGGCTGACGCTGCGCCGCCGCACCCTGCCCTGGCCCGAACTGGCGGCGCTCTGGTCGGGCGTGTTTCTCATCGGCTCCGCGTTTCTGGGCGAGGCGCACCTGGTCTTCGCGCTCCCCGCGCTCTTCGCCGTGACGGCGCGTCTCTGCGCCCGCTGGCAGCTGCTCCCCGCGCTGCTGCTGGCCGCCGCGCTGCTGCTCATCGGCGCCGAGTACCATGTCGACGGGTTCCGCTTCGTCTGGGACTGGCCCTTCACCGCGCTGCTCAACCTCAAGCTGTACGGCCTGCTGCTGCTTTTCGCCCTGCACGTGTTTCTCATCGCCCGCAACTGACCGCGGTCTTGCCGCCCGGCAGGCGCTGTGCTATACTCAACCTGTTGTACAGCGGAGGAGGTGTGAGCGATGAAATCGGGACTGGCACGTGCCATCGAGAAGAATAACGAGGGGGTGCGTCTCTACCAGGACGGCAAGCTCAAGGAATCGCTCGCCGCCTTCAACGACGCGATCAAGGCAAATGCCGAGTACGCGGTCGCCTACCATCATCTCGGCCTGCTCTACTACAAGATGGGCAATTTCCGCGAGGCGGTGCGTAATTTTCTTTCCGCCAAGTCGCTGAACTACGACAATGCCCAGCTCGATTACTACCTGAAACTGGCGCAGAAGGAAGTGCATGACGTCGACCCGTTCCTCGCCGCGCAGGAAGTGTCGGACAAGCCGCAGCAGCGGCTCTGCCCCGCCTGCGGCGAACCGATAAGCACCGACTTCACCTACTGCCCGATGTGCAAGGCGAAACTGGGCGAGCCGCAATGCCCGAACTGCAACGCGCGCATCCAGAAGGGGTGGAAGGCCTGCCCGTACTGCGGCAAGGACCTGCCCAAGGAATGAGCGACGCGGCCGCGCGGCCGGCCGGCGGACTGCCGCCGCTGTCGCGCAACCAGCTCAAGCAGTACAAGCGCCTGAAGACGCGGCGCGGGCGGCTCGAAGCGGGAAAATTCCTGCTCGAAGGGATCCGCGTCGTCGCGGCGGCGGCGGACGAAGTCGCCGTCGAGCAGATCATCCACGCGCCGGAACTGCTCGGCACCGCCGACGGGCGCGCGCTGCGCGAACGCCTCGCGCAGCTGCCGTGGCGGGAGGCGCGCGGCACCTGGCTCGAGCAGCTGGCGGACGCGCAAACTGCGCAGGGGGTGCTGGCAGTGGCGAAACTGCCGCGGCCGGCATTCACCCCGGCCGCGTGGCGGCGGGTGCTGCTGCTCGACCGCGTGCAGGACCCGGGCAATGTCGGCACGCTGCTGCGCGCCGCGCGCGCGTTCGCTTTCGACGCCGTGCTGGCGCTGCCGGGCACCGCCGATTTCTTCAGCGGCAAGGTGCTGCGCGCTTCCGCCGGGTTCGGGCTCGGGTTGCCGCTGCTGGCGGCGGACGCCTCCCACCTGGCGGCGCTGCGCGACGCCGGTTTCGCCTTTTACTGGGGCAACCCGCACGGCGGCACGCCTGTCCAACAGGTGGCCTGGCGGCAGCCGCTGGCGCTCTGGGCCGGCAATGAGGCGCGCGGGCTGGACGCCGCGGCGCAGGCGCAGGCGACGGGCATCACCATCCCGTGCGCCGCGGGGATCGAATCACTGAACGTATCGCTGGCGACAGCGATGCTGATGCAGCATATTTTTGCGACAGGAGAGAACTGACATGAACCTGCTTATCCGCTGCGGCCGCCTTGCGGCCCTCACCCTGCTGTGCGGCGCGCTGCTGGCCGGGTGCTGGAAGACCCCGCGCATCCTGCGCACCGATGACGGGCTGCAGCATTACCGCGAGGGGACCATCGAACGCTTCGGCACCGCTGACGGCCTCCCCGACGAGACGGTCACCGCAATCGCCATCAACGGGCCCGAGGTCTGGATCGGCACCGAGAAGGGTGTGGCGGTCTACAACCGCCAGACGAAGCAGTGGACCACCCACACCCGCAGCAACAGCCGCCTGCCGCACAACGAAATCACCGCACTGGCGCGCGACACGCGCGGGCGCGTCTGGATCGGCACGAGCAAGCGCGGCGTGGTGCGCGTCAGCCGCCTCAACTGGGACATCTACGACAGCAACAACGAGCTGCCAGGCAGCATCGTCACCGCCATCTACGCCGAGCCCTCGGGACACGGACTGGACGACGACAATGTCTGGATCGGCACCACGCGCGGGATGGCACGCTACAATGCCGACGGGTGGGTAACCTACACCGCCCCCGCACTGTTCCGCGCGCTGCAGGATGACGGTATGCCGAGCGACGAGGTCGACTGTCTCGGCGGCGACGATTCCTTCCTGTGGATGGGCTGCGCCACCGGCGTCGGGCGCTTCAACGACGTCAACTGGAAGAAATGGTCGCCTGAAGGCGGCTTCGATCTCGAGCGCATGGAGTTTCTCGGGCCTGACCGCTACCCGATCAAGGAGGACGAAATCTCCTGCCTCGCCTACGACGGCAAGGAGTACCTGTACGTCGCCGCGCGGCGCGCACAGATTGCCTCGTTCGACGGCGCGGTCTGGGGCGAAGTGCCCATCGAGCGCGGCTGCGACATCAAGGCGATGCTCGCCTTCCCCGACGGGGAACTCTGGGTGTCGCGCTACAATTCGCTCGGCACTTTCTCCGACCTGCGCCGCCGCGTGCCGGGCACCGACCAGTGGCAGGTGATGACCACCGCGGACGGACTGCCGTCCAACCAGGTGACCTGCCTGGTCGCCGAGGGGCGCGACCTGTGGATCGGCACCACCAACGGGGTGGCGCATCTCATCCGCCCGCAGACGCCCGCCGCGCAGTACACGCGCACCGCCGACACCGCGGCCGCGCCGCAGTAGGCATGCTGCGCCGCACCACCCTGCTGGTGGCCGACAAGCTCGGGTACATCCGCGGCCTGGCGAAACCGCAGGTCGACTGCATCCTCTGCGCCGTGGCACGGCGCGACCCGAAGGTGGTCTCGCTGGAGATTTACCGCACGCGGCACGTGCTCGTCTCGCTCAACCTCTACCCCTACTCGCCGGGTCACCTGCTCATCTTCCCGCGCCGGCATATCACCGACATCCGCGAACTGACCGCCGTCGAGCAGCGGGAGATCTTTGCCGCCGAACAGCACTGTCTCGACCTGCTCGACCGCGCCTACCAGCCGCGCGGCTACAACCTCGGCTACAACCTCGGGGAGTCGAGCGGGGCGAGCATTCCCCACCTGCATCTGCACATCGTGCCGCGCTACCGCAACGAGGTGGGGTTCATCGACGTCATCGGCGGGGCGCGGGTCATCGTGCAGGACCCGGCCGCGACCGTCACCCTGCTGCGCCGCCTGCATCGCACCCGGAGCGCACCGCGCCGCCGGCGCTAAGGAGCCGCACATGGACATCCGCGATTTCCAGGAGCATATCCGCACCCTCTACAGCGCGCGCGACAGCGCCCGCGGCATGGAGCACACCTTCATGTGGTTCGTCGAGGAGGTGGGTGAACTGGCCGAGGCGCTGCGCAAGAACGACCGCGCCGCCATCGAGGAGGAACTGGCCGATGTGGTCGCCTGGGCCAACAGCGTGGCCAACCTGCAGGGCCTCGACATGACCGCCATCCTGCAGAAGAAATACGGCGCCGTCTGCCATTACTGCAAGGGGAATCCCTGCACCTGCACCAAGGGTTGACAGTTTCCCGCTGCTGTGGTAGCATCCCGTCAGCAACAGGCGCGTAGCTCAGTTTGGTTAGAGCGCTACCTTGACATGGTAGAGGTCGGCGGTTCAAGTCCGCCCGTGCCTACCAGTTGCCCAAACGCCCCCTTCGCCACTTCGGCGAAGGGGCTTTTGTATGTGACGCCGACAGTTGTGGCGTTGAAGGTCAAGTTCAAGACCACTAACTGAAGGATTTCGCGGCGGAGTTCCCGATCCGCCACATTCCACAGGTTCTCAGCGTGTTGCAGCAAGTTCAAGAAAATCCCGCTATCCTCACGCTCACGATGGTTCAGCGCGTCAATCTCCTACACACACGATGCCTATCCCAATCGGGAAAGCCCGCGGGTCAGACTTTTCTTTCAGATTTATGCCCGGATCTTGTCGATAATGCGCCTCAGCCAGCTCCGCTTGATGCCCAGCCATGCAGTGAACTCATCCGGGTTCTCGATTTCGAGGTGATGCCCGTATGCCTTATGCTTGATGTGCTGCGGCAGCAGCGCCTCATATTCCCGGATTCCGCCCATCCGTTCCTCGAAATCCACAAATATCTGCGAGCCCTGGAACCGCATCCGGCAACAGCGCACCTCGTTCAGCGCCTTGAGCCAGCGCTGCCGACCACGATCCAGTGTCTTCTCCAGTGGCTCGTCGAGATAGTAGTCGGGCCGCCGGCGACCGCTCAGGTCATAGAGTTCGCGCCAGACCGCACGCGCCAGGTGCAATTCATCGTCACCCGGCTCTTCGCTGTCGCTCAGCAGTTCGAGGTAGCGCAAGGCAAACCAGCGGAAGATGTTGTTGGGTGCAGCGATAATCCGGTTGAGTTCAACCTTCGTCGCGTTCGTCGATTCGAACTTCACGTCGAACTCGATCCACCGCACCCGGGTGGCGAACCAGTCAGGCAGGTTCAGCCCGTGGTTGGTCGACATCACCATGAGCGGGAACTTCCGCCCGGGCCGCCACCAGTGCTCCCAGTATTCCTTGACTATCGGTTCGAGACGCTTGTGGTCCCGCGGAATGTCATCGAATACCAGCGGGAACATCGTGTCCGTGCATAGTTGTCGCTCGATGTTCTTCTTCCGCGCGTCCTGCTGGCCTGAAAGCGCCTGCAGCGGCTGCCCGGCGATCAGCGAGAGCACGTAGTTGAGGAACGTGGTCTTGCCGTTGGAAGACTCCCCGAAAATGAACACGTGGCGCGGGCCGCGGCTGTCCACCAGCCCGAAGCGACTGCGGCGGCGTTCCATCTCCTCACTGGCGAACGGGGCCGCGAGTATTGCCAGCAGCGCTTCGCCCATGCTTGCCTGGACCTGCTCCGGGGCCGGTGACCGCCCGAAGCGCACGGTATCCATATACGATTCGAGCAATTCGAGGTCGCCTGCCAAGACGGCATTGTCGATCTTCTCAGCAGCGCGCGGAACGATGGAGCCATGTAGACACAGGTCCAGCCGCCGGTTGTTGATGTCGGCCCGCATCAGTGGCACACCGGTATATTGTTGAAGGGCTTTGAGGGAAGAATGGTCCATGGTCAGCGTCGTGTCGGTGACGTGGCGCGGGCGCAGCACATCGTGCAGGAACTTCTGGACTTTCGTCCGCTGCTTCTCGTCCTTGGGCAACGTGTAGTTGATGCGCACCTGCCTGGTCTCGGGCGGCGCCGATTCCGCATCGACCACCAGCGTAATCTTGCGGAACTCCTCGAACATGTCCCCGGATACCTGCGCCAGGACCTCGCCGATCTCACCACCCGGCATGCTGTCCGGAGCGCTCTTGACGAGGAACCCCTGAATCCGTTCTTCAACTACCGCGTCGCTGGTTTCCTTCCCATCGGGAAACAACTGCGCGAGGTCATCCTTGAATTCCGTGCACCCGCGCAGGGCGCAGTGCTTCGCGAAGTCGCTCATAGCCTGAATATAAAACGGATGGCCAATGGGGACATCGGCATACCACAGGTAGTTCATCTGCTTCGGGGCTTCACGCGCTGTCTTGGTCAAGTTGAGCGAGCCGTTGATTATCCGTGCCCGCCCTTCATGCTCGAGAATATAGAACTTGCTATGGATGACCCCGAGCGACGGCACGAGCACGCGCAGCGCGCCAGCCTCGCACTTTTCGTGCAGCTGCCGCAGCACGTCAACCTGTTGTGGGATGCTGTCGTGAAATTGCTCGGCGAGCGAGTCGCCTACCAGCAGTTCAATTGTGGTGTAGTTCTTTTCGGTGAACATG
The DNA here is from genome assembly GCA_964637655.1 of uncultured bacterium. Lineage (GTDB taxonomy): Bacteria > DAOPZR01 > DAOPZR01 > DAOPZR01 > DAOPZR01 > CAZWUZ01. The sequence goes on from CAZWUZ010000098.1 coordinate 8,401, forward strand.
TCGAGCAACACTTCGGGCGAAATGACATAGCTGATAGCCCGTAGGGTGGTGAACCCCGCGAACAAGCGCTCGAAATCGGTCCTGCTGCGTAAGACAACGCTGCGAATTACCAGCGGTTCATCCAGCTCCAGTGTCCCTTGTCGTGCCATCCCGTGCCATCCGTTCTCCTCCCATTCATCTGTGGGTATCCTGCACAGGGCAAAGCCCCGGTCTTACTCCAGGATATACAGCGGGTTTTGGGCTGGCGTTGCAGGCAGGCCCAACTCTTATGTATCTTGTTATCTACCAAGTTGTTGTTGTGGTTATATGGCGTCCATGAATGTCAATAACACATTTTCCGCGGCGGTGTTTCATCGAATTGCTGTCACATCGAAAATGTCGCACCGCTAACATTGCCCGCGCTCAACTGCCAAACATGCTGGTAAACACGGTCGGCCGCCAGATTCTTATCCTGTTCGGTGAAGGGCGGCGTGGGCAGCGTCTGATAGAGATAGTCGAGAATCAGGACTTTGACTTCCGCCTGGGTCTGCTCTTTTTCTGTCCAGCGCTCCAGCGGCTCGATAAGTTTCTGGATCGACGCCAGGAGGTCCTTGCTCGCCAGCTTCACCCGCTCGCGGTCAGCCTTGGTCAGCTTTTCCTGCTTTAGCAGGTCGAACAGCGCCAGTTCGTCTTCCGTCAGCCCTTCTTCAACCGCGCGCCGCTGTTCAGCATCGAGGCTCCGCTGCAAGTCCATCAAGCGCGCGAAGGTTTCCTCAATAGTCACCCGGTCCTTTTCGCGGTTATAATCTGCGACGATACCCATATACTTCTTGTAGTAGTCCATCCGCTGCGGGTTGTGGCGCAGCATCATCGCCAGCTTATCCTCAACGATTTTGCGGATGTCCTGGATCGCGGTCGACTTGTGCTTGACCTTCTTGGCAAACTCCTCACGCAGCCGGTCGAGGTCTATGGCACTCAGGTCGAACCGCGTGATCTCATCCTTCACACCAGCACCCGGCTTGACCGCTATCGCCGAATTGACGATGCGATGGAGTTCCTTGAGCAGTTCGGTGACGTCCGCGTTGTCGCGCCGCTCTTCCAGTTTCTTGTAGATTGCTTCGAGATTGTCGTGGCGTGCGGCATATTCATACGCTGACGGTTCCGTCACCAATGCCTTGAAGCGGATGAATACCTGCCGCGCCATGATCTCGAACCTGCGTTTCGTCTCGTCGCTGGTATACACAGCATTGACCGCGTCGGCGATCACCGCGATGCGATCGAAACCGGCGGCTCCGGTGAACCGAGCCGCATCGAACCCGAGACTGAGTAAGTGCTTTTCCGCTTCTTCAATCGCCAACCGAAGCGCGCGCACCCGTTCCGCCAGCGGCGCGACAATCTCATCCTGGCCGCCCGCTTCGTCACCAAGGGCATACTGCGCCAGCGCCTCGCGCAAACTCTTGAGCATCCCGTTGTAATCGACGATCAGGCCGAAGTCTTTGCCTGGATACACACGGTTGGCCCGCGCGATGGCCTGCATCAGCGTGTGCGCCTTCATCGGCTTGTCAATATACAGCGTCGAGAGGCACTCCACGTCAAAGCCGGTCAGCCACATCGCGCAAACGATGGCGATACGAAACGGATGGGCCGGGTCCTTGAAGGCAGTTTCCACGTCAACCCGACCATCCCCGACCTCGAACCCCTGCTTCATGCGGGCTCGGTGCGGTATAATGTCGAAATTCCACTTTTGGAAAGCAGCTACCTCGCCCTGCGCCTCGCTGATGATGATCTCGATGATGGTATCGTCCAGCCAGCGCGCCTGGCCGCGCATCACGTCCAGTTCCTGTTCTATACTGGCTTTCTGCAACTCATCGGTGCAATACGCCTGTTCCGCCTGTTTTATCCGGATTGCCTCTTCGAGACCGGCCAGTTTGACCTTCCAGCGCGGGATGATCAAGTTATACATCCGCGCACAAGTGATCTTATCGATGCAGACCAGCATTGACTTGCCTGACTGCCAGCGCGCGACGCATTGCTCAACGAAATCGTCCGCTACGGCCTCTAACCGCTTATCAGCGGTGATGACCTCATAATCCTTGCCCAACAGCTTTTCCAGCAGCGCTTCCTTGTCGGGATCGAGATCAGCCTGGGCAATAGCCGTGGAAATGCGGTCATTCAGGTCGAGCCGCTCGATGCCGAGTTTCTCCCCACGGTTATCGTAGACCAGTTTGACGGTCGCGCCGTCTTCTTCGGACCGCTTGAAGTCATAGCGAGAGACATAACTGCCGAAAATCCTCTTCGTGAGGTGGTCTTGCTTGAGTAGCGGCGTGCCGGTGAACCCAATGAACGCGGCATTAGGCAACGCCAGGCGCATGTTCCGGGCCAGTTTACCCGCCTGAGTGCGGTGTGCCTCGTCTGAAATGACGACTATGTCGTCCCGGGTGCTATATGGCTGCTTCGGGTCGACGTCCTGGTTGAACTTGTGAATCAGACTGAACACGTAACGGTGGTTCTGCGTGAGCAGCGTCTTCAGCTCATCGCCCGAACCTGCGCGCGGCGTCTGGTTGTCCACCACGCCGCAACCGACAAAGGTCCGGTATATCTGGCTGTCAAGGTCGTTACGGTCCGTCATCAGCAAGAAGGTGAACTTGGCCGAGATCTGCCGGCGCACCTTCTCCGCGAAAAACGCCATCGAGTAGGATTTACCGCTTCCCTGCGTATGCCAGAACACACCGAGCTTGCCAAGATCAGGGTGCGCGTTTTCGACCAGCGCCACCTTTTCCTTTTCGATGGGCCCCGATTCCTTCAGCGGGTCGGCATCCATCGCCTGCTCCACCGGCAGTTCAACCACACGATAAGCCAGCCGCTTGTCCGGCGGGAATTGCCGTTTCAGCACTTCCTGGCGTATTACCGACTCAACCGCGTTGTTCACGCCCAGAACCTGATGGTTGCGCGCGATGACCTTACGCGTCGCGCCCGGTTTGCTCGTATCGAACAGTATGAAATTCTCCACCAGATCAAGCAGACGTTTGTGGTCAAGCATGCCATCGAGCAGAATCTGCGCGTCGATACCGCCTTTATCGCGCTCGTCACGCCGCTTCCATTCAGCGAAGTGATCCCATTGACTGGTGATCGACCCGTAGCGCGCGCGATGACCGTTGCTCACGACGATAAACGCGTTGTGGTGGAAGGCATGCGCGATGACATTTTCATCAATGTAATCTCGCAGGTTGTTGTCGAACCCGGCGCGGATGTTCTTATACACCGCCTTGAGCTCGATGAAGACCAGCGGCAGGCCGTTGACGAAACAGACCAGGTCGGCGCGGCGGTTGTAGCCCGGCGCGCGGCGGCCAGTGATCTTGAGCTCGCGCACCGCGAGGAATCGGTTGTTGGGCTTGCCGTCTGCGCCTTTGCCGTTCTGGAAATCTATCACCCGCGCCCGGTCATGCTTCGGCTGATTGTCCGCGTCGCGGTATTCGACCGGCACACCGTCGCGGATGAACCGGTAGAATTCCTGGTTGTGTTGGATTAGCGAGCGCGAATAGTCGTAGCGGGTGATCGCGGCTACCGCTGCGTTGATCGCTGCCAGCGGCAGCTGCGGGTTGAGCCGCGTCAAGGCAGCGAGCAGATCCCGAACCAGCACTACCTCACGCGTATCGGCCCGCCCCAGTGTGCCGTCCGGCCCGAAGGTCTCGTCGTTCCAGGCATAAACGCTGTCCCAACCGAGCGCCTTTTCAAGATGCTCGGCGAAGGTCGCCTGCACCAGGCGGTCTTCGCTATTGATGTCAGTATATGCCATATCTTTGCTTGGCACAGTATGTACAACCTCTTTGCCCCATCCCGCAAAGGTATATCCAGCTCTTGTTACATTTGGCGATGTTATAACCGTTCCGTAATAGAATTCACCTTCCGTATAACTAT
>CAZWUZ010000099.1:0-12296 GCA_964637655.1 uncultured bacterium
GTTCCGTCCGATTTAAGTCCGATTGTGTGATGGTTGCCCGCCGCGACGGCGACAGCGATACCCCGGCCGTGCTTCCTGACCTGCCGCCACTCTGGCGGGCCGACCTGTTCGCCGCGTACCATGGCGACCGCAACGCGTTCCTGCGCGACGGCATGGCGGTTTCCCGGGCCTGGCAGGCGGCCCGCCTGCTCGCAGCCGACCCGGCCACCGCCCCTGCCGCCGCTGCGCTGCGCCGGCAGGCCGCCGCACGCTACCCGCGCTTTGCCGCGGCCTTGACAGAATAGGCGGCGGCAGGTACGGTACCGCCATGCGCGCGTATCTTCTCCACACCACCCTTTCCTGTCTGCTGCTCGTAAGCGCTGCTGCCGGCACCGCCATGGCAGTAGAGCATCCGTACCGGGTTTCCCTGCAGAGCGGCGCCTTTGCCGGACGCGACCTCAACGACGGGGTGCGCTCCCTGTGCGGTATGCAGTCGCTGCGTCAACTGGCCGGCGAGCGCCACCTGCTCCGCCTCGGCTATGCCTTTACCGACAACCTGACCGTTGCCGCCATCGCCGGCGCCGCCCGCACCGATGTCATCGACCGCACGCATGCCTCACGCGCCTTCCACCCGCTCTACGGCGGCGCGCTCACCCTGACGCTGCCGCTGGACGAAACCTGGAGCGCGGAGTTCGAGGCCTGGCATCAGCGCAGCGAGCCGCCCGATTACTCCGCCCCGAGCGGCATCCGCGGCATCAACGATTTCTCGTTCGACCTCGAAGAGAGCAGCGCCGCCCTGCGATTCTCCCGCCGCGCGGCTTCCGGTTTGACCGTCTTCGCCGGCGGATGCTACACTTATTCCGTTGTGCATATCCGGATGTATAATTCGGCGTGCGGCGGCTGCCTGATGATCGACCGCCGCCTGAAAAGCACCCGCCGCTGGCGCGGTCTGGCCGGCCTGGCCTGGCCGCTGACTGACGGCCTCGACGCACGGTGCGAATTCATGCCGGGAGGAGAAAGCAGTGTCACGTTCCGTCTCGATTACCGCCTGTAACCGGGTGCTCATGCTGGTGCTGGTGCTGCTGGTCTGCGGCAGCGCGGTCCCGGCCCGTGCCGCCCTCGAATCGGCCACCTCCGCAGCCGCCATCGCCGCGGCCCTCGACATCGATTCCGCATGGCTGAACAGCATCACCCTCACCAGCAGCCTCGATACCGCGCCCGTGGATTCGCAGGCGGTCGGGGTCAGTACCGGCACGCTGGGCAATTACCTGCCGGCCGCCGGCGGCTCGTTCTTTGTCATGTCGACCGGGTCCATCGCCGGCATTCCCGGCGGCAACGACGAGACCGGCATGTCGACCGACCTCGGGGTCGGCGGCAAGGACGATGACGGGGTGCAGCTGAAGATCGTGCTCAATGTGCCGGCCGGCATGAACACCTTCTCCTTCAACTGGCACTTTCTCTCCGAGGAGTATCCCGAGTATGTCGGCTCGGCGTTCAATGACTTCTTCTTCTGCGAAGTCGGCACCAGCACGATCAGCTACGCCGGCAACACCCCCGCCTCCTCGACCAATGTCATCTACGACTACGCGGGAAAGATCATGAGCGTGAACAGCGATTTTTTCAACCGCGACGCCACGCACACCACGGGGACGGAATTCGACGGGGAAACCAAGCTGCTGCGCACCTGCATCCCCTGCACCCCGGGCGGCACCCTCACGCTCTACTTCACCATCGCTGATATGGGTGACGCCATCCTCGACTCCGCGCTCTTTCTCGATAATTTTCTTTTCTCGCGCGACCGCCTCAATGCCCCCATCACCGTCGACGCCATCACCGCGGCGGAACTGGGCAAGAGCCAGCGCGAGGTCGAACCGGTCGCCTATCCGAATCCGTTCATCCCGTCGCGCGGCACGATGACCTTCGAGGCGTCGAACAGCGGCTGCGGGGTCTTCCAGGGCATCCGCCAGGTCGAGATTTTCACCCTGTACGGAGTGCTCGTGCGTACCCTGTCAGGCAATGGCGGCGCAACGGTCGAATGGGACGGGCGTAATGCACAGGGTTCCCCGGTCGCCAGCGGCATGTACGTCTACACCATCGCCACTGTGGACAACACCGTCGGCAAGGGGCGTTTCACCCTCGTCCGCTGACCGCTCTACTGTTTTCCCTCCGTACACCGTGCCGCCAGCGGTGCATACCACGGTTCTGATTCCGGATTTCGCCCTGCCTGCCGCGCCGCGGCCGTAAGCTGCTGCAGCAGGTGCGCGGGATTGCCGAAGGGCGGGTCGGCCGCCGCCAGCGCGCGCAGCGCATTGTCGCCCGCGCGGACCTGTCCGCCGGCCAGCGCCTTGAGCGCCGCACGATACGCGGCGCGCTGCCGCAGCCATGCCGGGAAGAGCGCCGTCAGTTCCACCACCCGCTGCGCGTAGGTATGCCGTGCGCACACCGCCGCCGCGCCGCGTGCGGCAATGGCCGCCGCTTCCTCCGGGTGCGCGCGGAAATACCGCACCAGGTCAGGCAGGTCATCCCCGTGATGGATGACCAGTTCCTCACCGGGCCGGAAATGCCCGCGCAGCACCGGCTTGTCGTCGGTAAGCAGCAGGCAGCCGCAGGCGAGCGCCTCGAAGACGCGCATGTTCAGTGAATCGTTGCCGTGCGCCTGCGTGATGTTGACGGTCATGCCCGAAGCATTGTAAATGGCGTTCAGTTTCTCCCGGTCATGCTCCGGGCCGCGGTAGCAGTTGTTTAGGCGGTTATCAACACGCCAGCGGTCGGCACCCGGGCCGTGAATGACCAGTCCCGCGTCCGCCAGCGGCCGCAGCAGGCGGATCCGCTCGTCGGTGGCAATACCGATAAACGACACCGGGACCGGGCGCGCCGCCCCCGGTGCCGCCTCCGTGCGAAAGTCCGCGGGGTTGACCCCCAGCGGCAGGTAGTGCGCGCGGTAAAAACCGTCGGCATGCAGGCGGGCGAGCGCCACGCGATCCCAGCAGGCGTAGAGACAGTCCGGTCCCGTCATCGCCGAAAACAGCGGGTGCGCGCACAGTTTCGCAATATCCCAGTCATGAAAATCATAGAACAGATTGACCGTCGGCAGCTGCAGGCGGGAAAAGAGGTCGCCGCAGCCCGGCAGCGGAGCAAAGGCCTCCATGCCGTAGGCGAGGTGCACCTCGGGACGGAAAGCCGCGATAGCGTCGAGTTCCGCCTGCAGGCGCGCGGTCTTATCCGCGCCGTCAGGCAGGTGCAGCAGCGGGCAGAAATCGATGAACTGCGTCGGGTGGCCCGCCGCGGCGCACGCGGCGGCGAAATCCGCCATGATGAAGCGCGCCGCGCTGTGCTGCCGGACGGTGAAGAGCAGGCGCAACGGCATCAGTGCGCGGGCGTGTCGCCGTAGATGAAGCCCGCCGCCGCCACCGCGCGCAGGCCGACCGCGTCATCCACCGCGTTGAACATCCAGACCGCCCGCCCGCAGCGCACGTAGGCAACGTCGTTGGGCGCCTGCGGATCCGGTTGCTCACGCCGCAGGAAGGTGATGCCGCGCGGGTCTTCGAAGTCGACGGCAAAACCCGGCCAGCGCCGCGCCATCTCCGCCGCGGCGGTCGTGTCGTCGCGGAACTCATGCCGCACCACCTCGATGTGCGGGCTGCGTCCGGTCAGCACCGTGCGGTGACTCAGCCACGGGCGGCGCTGCGGTTCGTAGCCGAACACCTCCACCGCCACCTCGTCGCCGAACGGTTCCGGCGCCACCCGCGCGCTGACCCGCTCGTAGCGGATGTCGCCGTAGCGGACGAAGCGCACGACCACGCTGTCGGGCGGGGCATAGCCGGTCACCGCCCCGGGCGGCACCGGTTCAGCCAGCGGCGGCGGCACCTCCCGTCCCTGCCACTCCTGCTGCTGTCCCTGCCACCACTTGCGGGCAAACCACGCCCCGACCGCGAGCGTGATGAGCACCATGAGAACGAAAAAGAACTTGTCGGTGCGGTCGCGGAAGATGCTCACGGAGCGTTGTTGAGGGTCTTCGCCAGTTCGCGGCAGAGCACCAGCGCGAGGAACGACGGCTCTGCGCGCAGGCGCGGAATATCGCTGTGCGCGACGAGCGCGCGCACGTTCGGGTCGTCGCTGTTGAAGGTGTCGCGCGCCTGCCAGACCTGCTTGCCCGTCTCCACCGCCACTAAGCGCATGGAGATGCCCACCCGCCCCTTCGCGTAGTCGGTGATGGTGCCGAGCAGCACCCCCTGCGCGCCGAGCATCTTCCCGATGCGCGCCGCCGTCGTCTCGTCGATGCGGTCGGGAGCGAAGTCCTGTTCGTCGAACAGCGCCTGCACGCGGATGCGCTCGACAAGGTGGAAGAGACGCGTCGCCCCGAGCTGCAGGTTGGCCTGGTCGGTCACCTCGTCACGCCCCGAACCGCTGCCGGCGAAATCGGCGAAGGGCAGCACTGCCACCGTCTGCCCCTGCAGCTGCCGGATATCCGGGTCGATGAAGTAGTTGGTGACGCGGTAGGGCTGATCGCCCCGCGTCGTCGCGCACCCCGCCAGCAGCCCCAGCAGCAGCACCCCCGTCAGCAGCATTCGCATGGCCACCCTCCTGTCCCGCAGCGAATATACCTTAGACAGCCCCGCCCGGCAATCGGTTACGCGGTCACCCCGACCGGCGGCGGCGGTTCAGGCGCCAGCGACCGCGGCCTGCAGCGCCGCCGCCACGTCCCGCTGCACGCGCAGCGGCATGCCGGCCCACAGCGGCAGGGAGATGGTGGTCAGCATGGCCGCATGCGCGTGCGGGCAGCGTGCCCGCCGCGGCAGCGCGCGGTAGAAGGCGAGATCCGGCACGCACTGCGTGGCCGGCCGGGTCTGGATACCGGCCCGTTGCAGATGGCGCACCAGCGCGTCACGGAAAGCCGTCGCCCGTGCCACCCCGCCACGTCCGTTCCTGATCCTGATGGTATACGACTGGTAGATATGCACGGTGTCCGGCCGGGCGGCCGGCAGGGCGATAACCCCCGTGAGCGGAGCAAGCAGCCGGTCATAGCGGGCAGCAGCCCGGCGGCGGCCGCGAATCACCGCGCCAAGCTTTTCCATCTGGGCGCATCCGACTGCCGCCAGCAGATCGTTGAACCGGAAGTTGAACCCGGGCAGATCATGGTCGGGCATCGCATCCGGTGCCGCGTTGACCGGGTACGCCGCCGCCCCGTGATTGCGGAACTGTTCCAGCCACCCGGCCAGGCGCGCATCATCGGTCGTGATGATGCCGCCCTCGCCCGTGGTGATGTTCTTGCGCGGATGCAGCGAAAAACAGGTGGCCTGCGCGAGCGTGCCGACCGGCCGGCCGCGGTAACACGTCCCCAGCGCGCAGGCCGCGTCGGCAATGAGCGGGATGCCGCGTTGCCTGAGCAGCGGCGCAATCCGGCGGTAGTCGGCCGGCGCCCCGAACAGGTCAACCGTGATAACCGCCCGCGTACGACGTGACAGAGCAGCGCACAGGGATACGGGGTCAACCGTGTAGTCGTCAAGGCGGATGTCGGCAAAACGCACGGTGGCACCGGCCAGCACGGCGGCGTTGGCAGTTGCCACATACGTGAAGGCCGGGACCACCACTTCGTCACCCGGTCCGATCCCCAGGCCGCGCAGCACGCAGTAGAGCGCGATTGTGGCGTTCGGTACCGGTATGACGAACCGTGCACCGGTCACCCGGCGGACCTGTTCCCTGAACCGGGCGGTAAACGGTCCCTCCACCAGCCAGCCCGAAGCGAGAACCCGGCGCAGGTTGCGCAGTTCGGCCCCGTCAAAACAGGGGCGGGTGAGCGGGATACGCGGTGCACGTGTCATCAGTCAATCCTTTCTCAACCCCGGGGCGAGGCAGTGCCGCAGCAGCTGCAGGTACCGGCAGTTTTCCCGGCCGTCAGCGTGGTCGCCCGAACAGGTGCGGCGCGGCCCGGCGCAGGGCCTGGTCGAATTCCTGCGCGATGACCGCGTTCCCCGCGTCATTGGTATGGATGTAGTCACCGGGAATGAACAGGCGGGTGCGTTCGGCAGACGGCATGCGGTTGAAATGTTCCGCCAGGTCAACCAGCGTGGCACCGGTCTCCCGCGCTACACGCCGCACGGTGTCATTGTAGAGGGTATGGACAATGATCACGCTCTCCGTGTCAATCTGCACCAGCACGGGCGGCACGTGCGGCGGAAAAACCCGGTGCTGCGGCAGGTAGGTGAAATCCGCCGGCGCGGTGGCCAGCAGCACCGCCACGCCCTGTTCACGCCCGAACGCGACGAAGGCGCGCAGGTTGGCAGCGTATTCATCCAGCGGCACGCGGTACTGGCGGGTCGCGTCGATCACCGCCGCCATGCTGTCCGCGCCCGTGGCCAGGGGATAGGCGACAGGCGGCGTGCGGGTGGTTCCTGCCGGCGCCGCGGCCGGCGGCGCCGGTGCGGGTTCCGGTTCCGGGCGCAGCATCGCTTCGCGCACCAGCAGGTGCAGTCGCGACAGGGACTGCCCGAACCGCCACTGGTGGAGCAGGTGCCCCAGGCGGAACGAGAGCGCTTCCCCGAGCAGCCGCTGCTTGATGCTGGTTTCCGGCCAGTGGTCATTCCAGCCGTAGTAGACCGTGAGCACGTCCGGCGCATAACGGACGATATCGCTGCGCAGCCACATCAGGCCCTGGCGGGTGCAGTACCCGGAGACCCCGGCATTGATCACCGCCCACGCCCCCGGGGTAGTGTCCTCACCGTCGAGCAGGCCCTGCCAGTGCCCCGCATACGTGCGCGTGTCACCGACCGCGCAGCCGAACGTGCACGAGCAGCCGAGCGCGAAAATACGCCGCTGGCCCGCCGGCTTCTGCGGCGGAAACTCCGGGCCGCGGAACCCGAGGGTATTGACGCTGATTATGCCCGTCGGTGCCGCCGACCGGGAGCCGGCCGTCAGGCGCCACCCGCGCACCGGGTCGGTCTCGTTGTACACTTCGCCGAATTCCACGCCGCTGATCCGCAGCAGCACTTCCGCGCAGAGCAGTGCCACCAGGCACCCGAACCCGAGCAGGGCGGCCCGCTGCACCCACGGATGCTGCCGCCACCAGTTGCGATCCATGCTCACCTCTTACCCGGACACCGGCACCCCTGCTGCCGGCAGAATACCGCACCATCCCGCCCGTATCGTAGCACCTCGCGCCCTGCCCCGTCAATTTCGCCGGGCGGCAGCGGGGGACGGGGCAGAGCCGTCGCCGCGGACCGTGCCGGCAGGCAGGCCCGGCATCCCGGGTGGCCGTCAGCGGTCATTTGACAATCACTGCCTCGACGAGATATTATCCCACCTGTTCCGGCCACGACCGGACGGGAGGCTACTGATGGTACGCAACAAGCGGATTCTGCTCACCGGCGGCGCCGGGTTCATCGGGTCGGTGCTCTGCCGGAAACTCGCGGCCGCCAACCGCCTGACGGTACTCGACACCTTTTCCCGCGACGCGCTGAGCAGCACCCCGGTCGCCCGGCACCGCAACCTGACCATGGTGCGCGGGGACGTGCTCGACCCGCAGACCGTGGCGGAATGCGTGCGCGGCCAGGACATCGTCATCCACCTGGCTGCCGTCGCGGGCATCGACACGGTCAAGAAAGACACCGTGCGCACGATGCAGATCAACCTCATCGGCACCTACAACGTGCTCGAACAGACCCGCCAGCATAACCCGCGGGTGGAAAAGGTTATCTGTTTCTCAACCAGCGAGGTGTTCGGCACACATGTCTACAAGGCGGAGGAGCGCAACGCCACCACGCTGGGCGCGGTCGGCGAAGGGCGCTGGACCTACGCGGTGAGCAAGCTGGCGGGCGAACACTTTGCCTACAGTTATTACAAAACCCACGGCCTGCCGACCGTCACCGTCCGCCCGTTCAATATCTACGGGCCCGGGCAGATCGGGGAGGGCGCCATCCACATCTTCATCGACCGCGCCATCCGCAACCAGGCCATCCGCATCCACGGCGACGGGACGCAGATCCGTTCGTGGTGCTACGTCGACGATCTGCTCAACGCCATGATGCTGATCCTGGAGAACCGCCGGGCGGTCGGCCATGCCTTCAACATCGGCAACCCGCAGGGGACGGTCACCATCGAGCACCTGGCGGAGAAGGTCGTCCGCCTGGCCGGGTCGCGCAGCCGCATCACCCACATCAACAAGGGCTACGCCGACGTCGAGCTGCGCATCCCGTCGATCAGCAAAGCGCAGGAGATTCTCGGCTACAGCCCGCGGGTCTCACTGGACGACGGGCTGACCCGCACCATCGCCTGGTACCGCCGGGCGCAGCGGCGGAAGGCGTAGGCGCCATGGGCACCCCGGCGCGCATCGCGCAGATCCACGGCTACTGGGAACAGAAAGCGGCGGGCACCGCCACCCTGGCCCCCGCCGCGACGATGAAGGATGTCATCCTGCGCGAACTGGAGATTGCCGCCCTGTCGCGCCAGCTCCGCCGGCGTGACCGGGTCATCGACCTCGGGTGTGGCAACGGGTTTTCCTCGTTCCGCTTCGCCCGCCTGGTGCGGCACCTGCACGGGGTGGATTACAGCGCGGCGATGGTCGCCCAGTGCGAGCGGGCGCGCCGGCGCCGGCGCACAGCCAATATTGATTTTGCCGTCGGTGACGTCACGCGGCTGGACGCCGGCTACGCCGGCAGCTTCGACGTGGCCATCACCGAGCGCTGTCTCATCAACCTCCCCGACTGGCGCACGCAGCAGCGCGCCATCCGCGAGATCCACCGGACACTGCGCCCCGGCGGCCGTTTCCTGATGCTGGAGGGGATTGCCGAGCACTTCGCGCAGCTCAACCGCCTGCGCACGCAGTGTGGACTCCCCGCCATCCGCCTCGACTGGCATAACCGCCTCTTTGCGCGCCGGCGTCTGTTCACCTTCCTCCGCTCCCTGTTCACGGTCACGGCGGAGATCGATTTCGGCGCCTACTACGTGGTATCCCGGGTTGTCCATCCGCTGGCCGTCGCGCCGGCCGAGCCGCAGTTCACCGCGCCATGCAACCGGGCGGCGGCGCAGCTGGCCGGCCTGCCGGACGCGCCCGCCTGGCGCGACAGCAGCATCAACGTCCTGCTCGTCCTTACCAAGCGCGCCGCCACCCGGCGATGAACATGCCGCCGGGTGACGCGCCCGGGATTACGGTCATCGTTCCCGCCTATAACGAGGCGGAAGCGCTGCCCGAAACCATCGCTGACATCGATGCGTTTTTCCGCACCCGCCCCGACCTGCCCTGCGACATCATCATCTGCGACGACGGCAGCACCGATGCCACCCCGGCGGTTTGTGCTGATCTGGCGGCACGCTATCCCGCCGTCCGGGTCCGGCGGGCGGAGCGCAACGGCGGTATGGGCGCGGCCATCAAACTCGGACTCGCCGCGGCCGCGCGCGAATACCTCTACGTCCATCCGGCCGACAACCAGTTCGCCATCACCTGCTGCGGCGCCATGCTCGACACGATCGGCGACGCGGACCTGGTCATCGGTTCGCGCCCGGTCAAGGACGAGTCCTACTCGCCCCTGCGCACCTTCCTCTCCGATTTCCAGTACACGCTGGTCCGCGTCCTGCTCGGCGTCGACCTGCAGTACCACGTCGGGCTCAATCTCTACCGGCACCGCATCTTCGCCACCGTGCGTCCCGTCTTCAACAGTTGCGTGCTCAATGTCGAGATTGTCGTCAAGGCGCGCTTGCAGCGCTACGCGCTGCGCTCGCTGCTGGTCGACGTCCGCCCGCGGCGCCACGGCACCTCGCGCCAGATGCTGACGCGGAATTTCCTGCGCACGTTCGCGGACTTCCTGCTGATGTTCGTCTATCTCACCCTGTGGCGGGCCACCGGCCATGCACGACGCCGCGTATAATTTTCTCGCTGCGCACGAGCTCACCTACTGGTATCACGCTGCGCGCAACCGCCTGCTCGCGCGCCTGCTCGCCGGCGCGCTGCCGCCGGACGCCGCCGGACGGCACCTGGACATCGGCTGCGGCACCGCCGGCCTGCTGCAGGTGCTGCACACCCGCCTGCCCGCGGTCAGCGGTTACGGCTGCGAGCGCGCGCTGCCGGCCCTGCGCCTGGCCCGGCAGCACGGGCGCCCCGGCCGGCTGGTCAACGGCACGGCGCTCTCCCTGCCCTTCGCCGACGGCAGTTTTGCCAGCGTCTCGCTCATCGAAATCCTCTACCACGCGTGGATCAGCAATCCGGCCGACGCGCTGCGCGAGGTCCGGCGCGTGCTGCAGCCGGGCGGCGTGCTGCTGCTGGTGGATGCCGCACACCCGTTTCTCGAGCCGACCCTCAACGACGGCCTGCAGTGCTGCGTGCGCCGGTTCAGCCGGGCGCAGCTCGACCGCGCGCTGACGGCGGCGGGGTTCCGCGTCAGCCTGCGCACGTCGCTGCATTTCCTGCCGCTCGTCTTCGCGCTGCTGCAGCACGCGCGGCGGCAACTGCTTCCGCCCCCGCCGCCGCCCGCCGCCCCGCAGCTGAAATTCGCCCCGCTGCCGCCCGCACTCAACCGTCTGCTACTCTGGTGGTACGCCGGCGAGTGCCTGCTCGCCCGCCACCGGCTGCATCCCGGCGGTACCGCCCACGTCTATGTCGCCCGGGCGTAATCTCGGCAATACGCTGCGCCTGCTGCTCTCGCTGTTGCTGGCTGCGTCGCTCGTCGCCGCGGCCGCCGGACTGGCCATTGGCTGCTGGCTGCTGGCCGCGGCCGGAGTGACAGGCGCGGCCGCGCTCCTCGTGCTCGTGCTGCCGCCGCGCCTGCCGCTGCCGCCCGCTCCCCCGCCGCGCTTCACCCTGCCGTCCGTGCCGGAGGCCGACTGGCTGGTCATCACCCGGGGTCCTGACGGTCAGGCCTGGCATGACGTGCTCTTTGACTGGTGGGGCGGTGCCGGGGACGCGGGGGATTCCCCGGCAGCGGCAGCCGGGCGCCATTTCCAGGCGATCGTCTGCGCCGATGATGTGCCGCTCGATGCCGCGTCGCTGGCCGCGCTCCGGGGCAGCCTGCGTCCCGGCGGGCGACTCATCCTCGACGCGCCCGCACCGGACGTACTGCGCGCGCTGGGCCTCGCTGCCGACGGCGGGGAAGCTGCCGCCCTGCAGTTGCGCCTCCCCGAGGGAAGCGTCACGGTGGCCGGGCCGCTGTACCGCCATGTCTTTGCCGGCAGGCCGGGCGAAACCTTCACCGTTGACCACACTCCGGCGCTGATTTGTCCGGCTGCCGACCTGGCCATCACCGCTTTTTCCTTTGCCCGCGTGCTGGCACGCTGGGGCGCGGGACGCCCGCCGTCTGCACCTGCGCGGATGCGCGCCGCCCTGCATTCCGGCTTGTCCGTGCTGACTCCGGCTGCCTTTGCCGCCGCGCCGGAGGCGGATTTCCCCGCGGCCACCTGCCTCATCCGTGCCGCCCACCGGGCGCTGCTGGCGGGAGGGGCGGTCCCGCGGCTCTGGCCGCTGCCCGACGGCGCGCCGGCCGCGGTCGTCCTGACCCACGACGAAGACATGTACGGTGCGGCCCTGCTGTCGCTGCTCGACTGCGAAGCGCGCCACGGGGCGGCAAGCACCGTATTCCTGATGGCGGATTCCCCGCTCGCCGATGATCCGCGCCTCGCCGCATATCAGGCACAGGGATTCGCGTTCGGCCTGCATTGGAACCGCTACCCGCTGCACGTGGTCAACCGCCGCCCGCACTGGGCCCGGCGCCGCTCACTTGCCGCACAGGTGGCGGCAGTTTCCTCACGCAGCCAGCGCACCCACTGGCTGCAGTGGGAACGTGACCATGCGCCGGTGTTTGCCCATCTCGCCGCGCAGGGGATCGGCCTCGATTCAACCTTCGGCCCCGGCTGGGGGCAAAAGGGTTTCGTCTTTGCCGCCGCGCATCCCTACCATCCGGTCAGTTCTGCCGGGCAGGTCCCCGTCTGGGAACTGCCGTTCCACTGCATGGACCACCAGGGCGGCAGCGACTTTGCCTGGCAACGTGACCTGGTCGTCCGCAGCCATGCCTGGCAGGGATACGCCGTGCTGCTCAATCATCCGCACTACCTGGCCACTGCTGATACCGCCCCGTTCGCCCGCCTGCTGCACACCCTGCGCGGGCGGGGGGAACGGTTCCTGACCTTCACGCAGATACAGGACTGGCTTGAGCGCCGGCAGCAGGTGCGCCTGGCCTGGACCGTCGATGGCCGGCAGCTGCACGGCACCGTGACCGTCGCGGGGAATGGCCAGCAGTTGTGGCTTCCCGGCCGGCCGCAGGCGACGGTCACCTGCAACGGCCGGCCGGCGGCAGCACGCCCCGCGGCCGGAGGCCTGCTGCTGCCGCTGCCGC
>CAZWUZ010000100.1:0-12153 GCA_964637655.1 uncultured bacterium
TGCTGCACGGCCGCAGCGAGCGCACCGGCAATGGCAATTTCATGGGTGAACGAGGTGAACGCGACGACCTGCGGCTGCAGCGCCTGCAGGCGGGCGAGCACGGCGTCCTCATCGAGGCGCTCGCGCTTCGCGTCGATGATACTGCACGCATGCCCCTGCACGCGGCAGTACGCGGCGAGTATGGCGAGTGTTTCGTTCGGGTAGCGCGGCGCATCGTAGTCGCGTTCGACGATACGGTGCACCGGCGGATTGACGAAACAGATGCGCTGGCTCATGCAGCGATGGTAGCGCATCCCGCCCCGTTTGACAACTGCCACGCAGGATTGCGGAACAGCCTTACCCCTCACCCCAGCCCTCTCCCGCAGGGAGAGGGAGGAAATGCAGCAGTTTCGAGCGTACAAAGGTGTTGTTCCTGCGCAACTATTCACTCTCATCCAACCTTCCCCTCGCAGAGGGGGAAGGCAAACACCCTCTCCCGCCTGCGGCGGGAGAGGGCAGGGTGAGGGTGGCTGAATGGATACGTTCCTGCGTTGACAGTGCTGCGGGAGGTGTTATATGGTAGCGCCATGAAGGAATCGCTGCCGCCGCTCGCGCTGCCGTCATCGTTCAACTACGTCGGGGTATTCCTGACGTTTGCGTGCAATCTGCATTGCTCATATTGTCTCAATGATTTTGCCGGGAAAACCCCGGCGGTGGCGGCGCTCGATGGCACACACTGGCTGGCGATACTCAACCGCCTGCAGACACGTCCCGACCTGCCCGTCACCCTGCAGGGGGGGGAGCCGACCGCGCATCCGGATTTCTACAACATACTCGACGGACTGCGAGCTGACCTGCCGCTCGACCTGCTGACCAACCTGCGCTGCGATATCGATGAGTTCCGTCGGCGGGTTCGGCCAGACCGTTTCCGGCACAACACCCCCTACGCTTCCATCCGGGTGAGTTTCCACCCCGAACAGAAAAATTACCTGCCGCTGCTGCAGACCGTCGCTGCGCTGCGCCGCGACGGGTATCCGGTCGGCATCTGGGGCGTACTGCACCCCGACTATCGCGAGCGGGTGCTGGCCGCGCAGCAGGAGGCGCAGGCGCTCGGCATCGATTTCCGCACCAAGGATTTTCTTGGCCATCACGACGGGAAACTGTACGGCACCTACGCGTATCCCGATGCGGTCGGCAGCACGATGACGCGCACAGTGCAGTGCCGCCCGAGCGAACTGCTCATCGCTCCCGACGGGAAGATATACCGTTGCCATCGCGACCTGTACGCCGGCGAGGGGGCGGTGGGTGATGCCGCCGACCCGGCCTGCCGTATCAGCGACGCGATGCGCCCTTGCACCTGCTACGGCCAGTGTCATCCCTGCGACCTGAAGGTGAAAAACAACCGCTACCAGCAGTTTGGCCATACCTCGGTGGCCATCGAGTTCACGGGCGACGGCAGGTAGTTTCGTGCCGCCCGCCGCATGACCCGCATCCGCATCGGTACTTCCGGCTATGCATTCCCCGACTGGAAGGGAACCGTTTACCCGGCCAAGCTCCCCGCGTCGCGCTACCTCGATTACTACGCCCGCGACCTCGGGTTCGACTGCGTCGAAATCAACGCCACCTACTACCGCCCGCTGCATGAACGCGATTATGCGGGGATGGCAGCGGCTGTGCCCGCGGATTTCCGTTTCGCGGTCAAAGGCAACCGCGTCTTCACGCATGACCTGTTCGATCCGCGCCTGCCGCAGCGCCCGACTCCCGACGAGGCGCTGCGCGCTGCCCGCGATTTTGCGCAGACCTTGCAGCCGCTGCGTGAGGCGGGAAAACTGGCGGCGGTGCTGCTGCAGTTCCCGGTGATGTTCACCCCGCGCCCGGGGGCGTTCGACTGGCTGCTGCGTTTGCACGAGGCGTTTCGCGGCGACCGGGTGGTGATCGAATTCCGTCACGGCGACTGGCTGACCGAGTCGACCTTCGCCATGCTGCAGCAGCGCGACCTCGGGTACTGCGTGGTGGACGAACCGCAGCTGCCGCGCCTGCTCCCGCTCATGCCGCGCGTGACGGCCGCGCCCGCCTACATGCGCCTGCACGGGCGCAACCCGCAGTGGTTCAATGCCGCGCGCGAATTGCGCTATGACTACCTCTACAGTGCGGCGGAGCTGCAGTCGCTGCAACCGGCGATCGAAGGACTCGCTGCGGGCGCGGATGAAGTGTATGTGTTCTTCAACAACTGCCACCTGGGGAAGGCGGCGCGCAACGCGCGCGACCTGCAGGATCTGCGCGGGATCGTGCGCCCTGCGGCTACGTTGTTTCAGGCATAGGAGGCGGCAATGATTCAGGAACATGAACGTATTGTTTTGACCAGTGATCCGGGGGAAAACGGGCTGGCTGCCGGTGATGTCGGGACCGTGGTGTACATTCATCGCGGCGGTGAAGCCTACGAAGTCGAGTTCATCTCGCTGCAGGGGGAGACGGTCGCCGTGCTGACCCTTACTGCCGCCCAGGTGCGGCCTGTCGCGCAGCGGGAGATCCCGCACGCGCGTCTGATTGCCTGAACACCACGACAACGGCACGACTGGATCTCCGATTACACAATTCGGAGATGACGGACGAGGAAAATCGAAATTCAGACGACACAATGCGGAGATGACGGGTCGGTACGACGGGATCCCCGATGCCGGAATACGGGGACGACGGCTGAACCAGCTACCCGGCGAACTGGCTGTCGGCGCAGGTGCGGGGTTCGCCATGCGCGGCAGGAAATTCCACCTCGAGCGCGTGGGCGACCAGCCAGTCCTCGAGGCAGACGCGATCATCATCCACAAGATTGATGAATGCAATCCCGTAGCGCAGCTCCCCCGGCTTTTCCCCGGCGTGCACGCTGCAGACCACGGCATCGACTTCGATATCGCGGTCGGGAAGCGCGATACGCAGGTGCAACGTCGTGTCGCGGGTGAGCTTGACCCCGAACAGTCCGAGTGAGCCGCCGCAGAGCAACCCCGGACTGTCACCGTCGGGGATGCCGATATCGTGGATGATGCCGTTGACATAACGGGGGGGATCGGGGAGCAGGCAGCGGGCGGAGAAGAGGGTACTCAGCCGGAAGGTCTTGCGTGCCATGGCACACCTCCGCACAGCGTCGTGCGCTGCTACTCACAGTATACCGCGCTCTGATTTCCTGTCAAGGGAAATTTGCCGAACGCAGACAAAGAGCGTATACTCCATCCATGAAAAAGACGAAACTGGCGGTAATCGGGCTCGACTGCGCCACCCCGCAACTGCTCTTCGACGCGTTCCGGGTGGAACTCCCCAACCTCTCGCGCCTCATGGAGAAGGGACGCTGGGGGAAACTGCGCAGCTGCGATCCGCCCATCACTGTCCCGGCCTGGATGTGCATGTTCACGGGGAGCGATCCGGGCAAACTCGGCATTTACGGGTTCCGCAACTACCGCGATTACGCTTACGAGAAGATGACCTTTGCCACCACGCTGGCGGTGAAACAGCCAGCGGCCTGGGACATCCTTGGCGAACATGGCCTGCAGAGCATTGTGCTTGGGGTGCCCCCGTCGTACCCGGTGCCGCCGCTCAGCGGGGTGCGCGTCGGCTGCTGGCTGACCCCCGATACCTCCTGCGAGTATACCTGGCCGCGCGAACTGAAACAGGAAATCGCTGCGACCATCAGCAATTATCAGTTCGACGTGCGCGATTTCCGCACGGAGGACAAGGAGTACCTCAAGCGGCAGGTGTGGGAGATGACGGAGCAGCATTTTACGCTGGCCCGCCACCTCGTCACCACCCGCGACTGGGACTTTTTTGCCATGGTCGAAATCGGGCTGGACCGCCTGCATCACGGTTTCTGGAAATTCAGCGACCCGCAGCACCGCAAGTATCAGCCCGACTCTCCCTATGCTGATGTCATCCGCGAGTATTACCGCCTGCTCGATGCGCGGGTGGGTGAACTGCTGGCGGTGATGCCGCCCGACACAACCGTGCTCGTCGTCTCCGACCACGGGGCGCAGCACATGGATGGCGGCTTCCGCATCAACGAGTGGCTGCGGCAGGAAGGGTTTTTGAGGTTGAAGGCGGAGCCCGGGCGGGCGTGCCCTTTGGAACCGGCAATGGTTGACTGGAGTGCGACCCGCTGCTGGGGCGAAGGCGGCTACTACAGCCGCATCATGTTCAATGTCGCGGGGCGCTCACCGCAGGGCGTCATTCCCGCGGATGGCGTCGCGGCGTTTCGCGCGGAACTGACGGGAAAACTGGAGACGCTCTGCGACGACCGCGGGGCTCCGATGCGCAATCGCGTGCTCGTTCCGGCGGAAATCTATCCTGTATGCAACGGCATTGCGCCCGACCTGATGGTCTATTTCGGCGACCTGCGCTGGCGCTCGGTCGGCACGGTCGGCGGCGACGCGGGCATCTACGTGCAGGACAACGACACGGGCCCCGACGACGCCAACCATGACCATTACGGCATCGGCATCGCCTGCGGCCCGGATGTGACGCCGGGCGGTCAGCAGCAGGGGTGGGAACTGTACGATGTCGGGACGACTGTGCTCGCCCATTTCGGCATCGCGCCCCCTGCGGGCTGGCGCGGCCGCGACCTGCGTGGAGAAAATTGACAGGCGACGGGAATAATTGTACAATAGTATGTACAAAATGAGGTGCTCTATGAAAACAGCCAATACCTCTGAGTTCAGACGCCGGGCCAGGTATTATCTCGAAGCTGTCGGTCGTGGTGAAACGGTGCGCATCACCCGGCATGGGCGCCCTCTGGCTGATGTGGTTCCGGCTGCTGCGCAGGATAACAAGCTGCCGGCGTGGAAAAAGCCAGCATTATGCCTCGCGGTTCGCGGGGTTTCGCTGAGCGGCGCCATTATCGCCGAGCGGCGCCGGGCACCACGGTGAAGTGCTATTTCGACACTTCGGCTATTGCCAAGCGTTATCTGGCGGAGCCCGGCAGCGGGGCAATCAACGAAATCTGTGCCATGGCTGACGCGCTCGGTATAAGTGCGCTGGCAATCCCGGAACTTGCTTCGGGAGTGCACCGGCGGGTACGGGAGAAGAAATTGTCAGTGCAGGAGTACCGGCATATCATGCGGCGCTTCCAGCAGGAGGCTGCTGACATGACTGTGCTGCACGTGACGGAACACATACTGCTGACGGCAGTACGGGTGATCGAACAAAGTCCGGTGCGCACACTTGATGCGCTGCACGTGGCAACAGCAGCTGTGTGGGGGGCAAACCTGTTCGTCACCGGTGACCGTCGGCAATTGGCTGCTGCGTCCGCGGCCGGATTGGCGACGCGATATGCCGGCGGTAGATAAGAACAGGAGATGTACGTGAGCGAGGGATTCGTTGTCTGGCTGACGGGGCTGTCGGGGACGGGGAAGAGCACGCTGGCGCAGGAACTGGCGCGGCTGCTCCCCGCGCAGGGAGTGACGCGGGTGGAAATCCTCGATGGCGACGAAATGCGGAAAACCATCTGCGCGGGGCTGGGGTTCTCTCGCGCCGACCGTGATGAGAATATCCGGCGGGTCGGCCATGTCGCTCAGCTGCTGGAGAAGCACGGGGTGGCGGTCATCGTCGCGGCCATCTCACCCTATCGCGACACGCGCGCGGCGGTGCAAAGAACGCTGCGGCGCTGTCTCGAGGTGCAGTGCACCGCGCCGCTCGACGTGCTGCAGCAGCGCGATGTCAAAGGACTCTACGCGCAGGCAGCGGCGGGCGCGGTGACCAATCTGACGGGGGTTTCCGACCCCTACGAACCTGCGGTCAGCCCGGCAGTGATTGCCGACAGCGGTGCGGAAAATGTGGCGCAGAGCGCGGCGAAGGTACTGGCGGAACTGCGCCAGCGCGGCTGGCTGGGTGGCGGTGGCTACACGGACGCGGAAGAAGAACAGGTGCGGCAGCGCCTCAGCGACCTCGGCTATCTCTGAATTTGTTGTCCTGGTCGCACGGCACGACCCCTCACCCCTGCCCTCTCCCGAAGGGAGAGGGGGAGAGTAAAAACGGCCTGCCGCACACCTGCGATTGACGTCCGGCGCGGCGGCATGGTACATATCTCATCACTATGACAGTGAAGAGCATGGCGGCGGGGACGCGCAAAAAAATCGTCCTCATCAAGCCGTATAACCTCAGTGACCACATCCAGCCCTCCATCGGGCTGGGGATGCTTGCCACTGCGGTGCGAGACGCGCACGACGTGGTGATTGTCGACGGCATACGCGACCGGCTCATGCCCGAACAGATGGGCGAGGTTATCGCGCGCTATCAGCCCGATGTTATCGGCTGGCAGCTTTACACCTTCGACCTGCAGGTGGTGCGTGCCGCCATCCACGAGACGAAGAAGATCAACCCGGCGATTGTCACCCTTGTCGGCGGCCCGCACCCCTCGACCATCCCCGAAGAGACGCTCACCTTCATCGGCCCGGAACTCGACTTCGCGTTTGCAGGTGAGGCGGAGACGGGACTGCGGAAATTCCTTGATGGCGTCCCGGCCGCGGACGTGCCCGGGCTCATCTGGCGCGATGGCGACAGCGTGCGGGTCAACGAGCGCGTGTTTGTCGAGGACCTCGATGCGCTCGGACGCCCCGCCTGGGATCTGATCAAACCGGAGACCTACCCCGAAGCGCAGCACGGGGCGTTTTTCGAGAAGTTTCCCATCGCCCCCATCATGGTGACCCGCGGCTGCCCGTTCCACTGCACCTTCTGCTCGGGCTACCTCGTTTCGGGGCATAAGGTGCGCTTCCGCAGCGTAGCGCATGTGCTCGATGAGATCCAGTACCTCTACCATGAGCGCGGCATCCGCGAATTCCATATCGTTGACGACAATTTCACCATCCGCAAAACGTATGTCATGGAGTTCCTGCGCGGTCTCAAGGCACTCAACCTCGACCTGTCGTGGGCGACACCCAACGGTGTGCGCATGGATACGCTCGACGACGAGATGCTCGCGCTGATGAAAGAAACAGGCCTGTACCTCATCTCGCTGGGAATCGAGTCGGGGAGCGACCGCATCCTCGAACTGATGCGCAAGTCGCTGACCGTGGCGAAAACGCGCGAGGCGGTGGCGATGATCCACCGGCACGGCATTGCCATCGCCGGCTTCTTCATCCTCGGCTTCCCGGGGGAGACGCGGGAGGACATGGAAGCGACGGTCAAACTGTCGCTGGAACTCCCGCTGGTGCGCGCCAACTATTTCACCTATCTCCCCTTCCCCGGGACGGAAAGCTACCGCCTGCTGGAGGAGTCGGGCGAACTGGCCGCGGTCGACTGGCAGCGGTTCTTTTTCATGAATGCCGCCTATACGCCGCAGGGCTTCACTCGTGACGAAATCAAGAACATCCAGCGCAGCGCGTTTATGCGTTTCTACCTGCGCCCGACTATTTTTGTCCGCAATGTCATGGGCATCAAATCGTTGCGGCATTTCGGGTTTCTGCTCAAGCGGTTCTGGCACTGGGTGGTCATGAAATAGACGGCGGCGATGACCGCCGCACACCATACGCAACGGAGGGATGAGCGATGGCAAACAAGGAGCAGGTCAACAAGAAGGAAACGAAGAAGGCCCCGAAGTTGTCGCTGAAAGAGAAGCGGGCGGCCAAGAAGGCGAAGAAGTTCGGTATCTAACCTGTTTGTAGTTCAGCGCTTGAGTCAGCAGAAACACGGCCGCAGGTCCCATCCTGCGGCCGTTCTTTTAGTGGGGACAGGTGTTTACAAATTAACAAACTCCTGTACAAGTGCCGTATAACGCGTCTAGAGCGGTTGGCAGAGGGCAAAACCCGTATAAAGCGCTTATAACCACTCTATACGAAAGTTAGTTAATTTGTAAACACCTGTCCCCATGGTTATGGGGGGGTCAAGTTTGCGGGATGCCTTGCCGATAAGCGTGATAGACGCCGCTGAAAGGCGGCCGGCAGTGCGGAACATGGATGTTCCGCTGCGATAGCCCACGGACGGGTAGGAAACGTCAAAACGCTCCCCGGTGTGAACCGGCGGGGCTTTCGGGCCGCAGACGGGCATCCCGTGGCGGCCCTTGTTGTCGCCATCGCTTCCCACGCCGCAAGCGGGGACGGGCGGCCATGCCAGTATCCGCCACTACAACCGCATATTGCCGGGGCCAGCGCTGATGCAGATCCGCAACAACGTCGGGGCCATGTTTGCCGCGCATCAGCTGGCGAACGCGGACAAGGCGCTGGCGGGGACGCTCAAGCAGCTGAGCAGCGGTCTGCGCATCCATTCCGGCGGCGACGACGCCGCGGGGCTGGCGGTGTCGGAAAAAATCCGCACGCAGGTGTTCGGGTCTGACCAGGCGCGGCGCAACGTGCGCGACGCGGTGTCGCTGATGCAGACCACCGAAGCGGCGCTCGAAGAGACCTACCACATGGTCCAGCGTATGCGCGTGCTGGCCATCCAGTCGGCCAACGGCACGCTGACCGACGATGACCGCGCCCTGCTGCAGCTCGAGGTGCGCGGGTTGATGACGGAGATCGACCGCATCGCGCTCGGGGTCGACTGGAACGGGCGGCGCCCGCTGGAAACCTATCTGGAAAACATCACCCCGGTGCCGACCAACGCGGTCGAGACCGGCTACCTCGTCGGCGAACTGGCGGAGGGGATCCACCGGGTCGACATGCTGCAGGCGGCGGAGCGGCATATCATCGAGACGCGCCTGCCGTGGGAGGTCATCCACGAACGCGACACCTTCCTGCAGCATAGCGCGGCGAGCGGCACCCCGACGTACAACACCGGGCAGATCGATTTCCACGCCGCCATCGACGACAAAACGCAGGTCGGCATCCTCGATGAGGTCTGGTCGGTCGAACGCGCCGGGGCGGAATTCCTGCTCGACGACGAAACCACCGCGCAGCCGGAATGGACCTGGTTAGACGACGCCACCGGCGGCATTCTGGTTATCCCGGGGACGAGTGCCACCAACAGCGCCATCGAATTCGACAGTTTCGTCGATCCCGCGCGGCAGGCGGCGTTTACTTTCAATATCGAGAACGCGGCAGACGGCACCGCGACCACGCTCCCCATCCGCAACGGCTCGGTGGTCATCCGCGACGGCGACGGCAACGCGCAGAATATCGTCGCGGGGAGCACGTTCTACAATACCGACACGGACATGGCCGGGGAAACGCTGGCCACCGGCGGCTGGGCTTTCGGTTTTACCGACTGGCAGACCGCTACCGACGAGGTGGTGGCAGCGACCGGTCCCTGGACGTTCACCACCGCCAACAACGGGTACGACCTGGTGTTCAACGGGGCGCTGCCGGTAACGCAGGATAACGCGCAGGTGTTCAACGCCGGGCAGGCGCCCTCGACGCAGACCGGCTACACGAAGAACGTGGTGAGCGGGGCACTGCAGGCGTTCGTCGCGACCGCGGACGACACGGTCTCGGTGCGCAATGGGGTGACCAACGAACTGGCGGTCAGCGCGGTGCGCTACTGGGGCGAAGACGTGGCGGGCGAGGCCATCGCGCTGGCTGACACGACCGGGCTGCCTGATGACCGAGGCACGTTCAACCTCGCCAATACGAACATCAGCAATGCCGCGCAGACCGGGCTGGGCGTCGCCGGCGGCAGCACTTCGGTCGCCTTTACCGGCGGCGTACTGACCAATGCGGTGGCGGGTCAGGCGCAGGTGCTCAATGACGGCGACTACTACGTCAACCACACAACCGGCGAAGTGACCTACAAACTGACCACCGGGGCGGCGGCGGAGAGCGCAAACTACGCGCATCGCCGCGATTTTGCCATCCCCGCGGAACTCGGGGCCTACGACGAGGCGAACGGCGATTTTACCATGGCGGGCGGCTCGTTCAGCGCGGGTGACACCGTCTACGTGAGCTACAGCTACACGAACGGAGTGACCCTCAATGCCCCGTCGCGCAACGGCGGCACCATCGATTTGATCGGGGCCAACGCGGTGACTGACGGCGGCGGCCCGCTGGTCAACGGGGCCGACTACTCGTACAACAACGCCACCGGCGTGCTCACCTACCTGACGGACAACGCCGGCGGCCTGCAGGTCGACTATGACTATAACGTCGGCTACAGCATCACGGGTGCCACCATCAATGCCGCCACCGGCGCCATCGCGTTGAGCGGGGCGCAGAACGCGGGCCGGCCGGCGCTCGATGCCGGTGGTACGGTGCGGGTCGACTACCGCTGGCAGGACGACCAGGCGAACTTCATCACGCTGGCGGCGCCAAGTTCCTACGGCGGCAACAAGATGGTCAAGAGCGTCACGGTCAACGGGCTGCCGGGCGGAGTGAACGTCACCGGGTTCAACGCCGCGACCGGCGTGGTCACCTTCGACGGTATCGTCGACCCGGGAACCATCAGCGTCGACTACACCTACCGCGCCCGCTACACGGTAAGCAGCATCGATTATATCAACGGCACGGTGAGCGTAGCCAATCCGGGGCTCAACACCCCCGACCCGACCTCCGCCGACAACCTGACCGATTACACTTTCGACTACGACTGGTACCACACGGTGCGCATCGGCTACTACCAGCTCGATGCCTACCCGATGAACGAGGACGGCTTCTACGTCGCGCGCGACCTGAACGGTGACGGGGTCTTCGGCGAAGGTGACGTGAACCTGGCGGCAGGGACCGACCCCGGCGAATACATCCGCGACCTCGGCGGCATCCGGCTCAACGGGCAGGCGCTGGTCGACCCCGACCCCGACTATGACGGGGTGATGGAGAACCAGGCGATCGGCATCGACTACATCCGTGACGTGCCGCAGACCATCGACACCAATCCGGGCGGTCAACTCGACCGCTCGCTGACCACCATCGGGGAGCGGGTGCCGACGGTGCCCGGCGACGCCGGCAACAACGACGGGCTGTTCAACGATTTCTGGGGCACGGACATGCTCGCGTTCACCTGTGACGGGGTGCGGGTGGACGTGCAGGTACACGGCACCGACACGGTGGCTGACCTCATTGGCCGCATCAACGCGCGCGCGGACGAGGAAGGGTGCAAAATAACCGCCGAGTTCAACGACGACACGCAGCAGCTGCGTATCTTCGCTGATGAAGAGGGAACGCGCTACCGCATCACGGTCAACGACGAGACGTTCGGGCCCGAGGA
Organism: uncultured bacterium; assembly: GCA_964637655.1. Taxonomy (GTDB): domain Bacteria; phylum DAOPZR01; class DAOPZR01; order DAOPZR01; family DAOPZR01; genus CAZWUZ01. The sequence continues at coordinate 11,089 of CAZWUZ010000100.1, forward strand.
CCTCGCGGGCAACCCGAAGAGTTCGCTCAACTTCACCACCGTGCAGGAACCGGTCAACCCGGTCGTGCGCGTCACCACCGCGCAGGGTGCGGTCTCGACGCGCACCAGCGATAGCAACTACTTCGACGTGACGAACTCGGGGATCGCCGGCGCGGCCTTCAACCTGGCGGACGAGGCGGAGGCGGGCTGGGAGGCGTGGCTGCGCCTGAATGCGGTGACCTTCCATATCGGGGCCAATGCCGACCAGATCAAGGACGTCAACTTCCGCGACATGCAGGCGTCCTCGCTGACGGTCGACCGCATGGACGTCAGCACGCAGGCGGGGGCGGAAGCGTCCATCGCGGTCGCGGACACCGCGCTGCGCATCGTCGGCGATTACCGCTCGTTTCTCGGCGCGGTGCAGCAGACGCTGGAGGCGCGCAGCAATTTCCTCGGGGTGGCGGGCGAGCAGCAGTCGTCCGCCGACGCGCGCATCCGCGACGTCGATATCGGCGAAGCGGTGATGCGACAGACGAAGGGGCAGATCATGGTGCAATCGACGCAGGCGTTTCTCGCGCAGGCGAACGTGAAGGCGGAAGCCGTGCTCCGCCTGCTCGGCTGACGGCGATGGACGCACGCTGGCAGCGCGCGGGCGATACGGCGCTGCGCGCGGCGCGGCGCCACCTGCGCCTGACCGCGGTCCTGCTCTATGCCCCGCTGGCCCTGCTCGCCCTCGCCTGGACGGGCCTGCAGGGGCGTGACAGCATTTTTACCGGGCCGGTCATCGACACGGGCGGCCTGCTTCCCGCGCTGGTCTTCGGCGGTTTTGCCGGCTGGGTGCTGGCGCTGGCGAGTGACTGGTGCACGAAGCGGTTCGCGTGGTCGCGGACGCTCGAAGGTGAATTCGCCGCTTCGCTCGGGCCGCTGGCGACGTTTGACTGCTGGTGGCTGGCGCTGTGGAGCGCGCTGGCAGACTTTATGGTGCGCAACGAACTCGACACCATGGTCGGCTGTGCCAGCATTCCCATGCTTCACAACGGCGTGGTCAGTGGCGATGCGGCCGCCAGCATCTGGCAGCAAGTGCGC
>CAZWUZ010000101.1:0-12055 GCA_964637655.1 uncultured bacterium
TCCACCGTAACCGTGATAACCGCCAGTCGCCCCTTTTCCTTCCCCATCATCACGCGCGGCGGGGCAAAGCCGAGACACACATAGTTCGCCCACGCCTCGCCCTGTGCGCGCGTTCCCCACCCGTGCTGCACCGCGGGGTGCACGCCCGCCGCCTGCCGCGCGCGCCGCGACAGAATACCATGCTGCATAAGCGAACCGAGATTTTCCAGCGGAGAATAATGATACAGGCAGTCGATGCCCCGCCGCCGCAATTCAGCTGACAGCGGTGCGGTAGTCACTTTTTCAGGTCGAGCGTCTCGCCCAGCATCTCATCCTTCGTGCGGATGGTCGCGATATTCACCGCGAAGGCCTTTTCATTGACGATCATGTCGGTCATCTCTTTCGCCAGGTCAACTCCCGACATCTCGAGAAATCCCGCTGCCAGCGTGCCGCGCCCCTGCAGTCCCGCGCGTCCCGACTGCGCATTGCCGCTGTTGGCCGTCGCCCGGAAACGCGTGTCACCCGCCGCTTCCAGTCCCTGCGGGTTGGCAAAGCGCGCCACCGCGATAACCCCCGCTGCGCGCGTCACGGCACCTTCCGTCACGCTGACCGTCCCGTCAGCTGCGATACTTGCCACGCCCTGCCCGACCCGGATATCCCCCTGCAGTCCCTGCACGCGCCGCCCGTCAGCCGACACCAGCATGCCCTCGCTGTCGACGCGGAAACTTCCCTGCCGGGTGAACGAGACCCCCTCCTCGCCGCGCAACATAAAGAATCCGTCACCCTGCACCGCGACATCGAGGGGTTGACCGGTTGACTGCAGCGATGCCTGCCCGAACGAGCGCCCGACCGCGCTGATGTCGACACCGCCCCCCGCGCGCTCCGCCTGCGTCGCCGCCGCGGGCGCAAAGCCCGGAGTATTCACATTGGCAAGGTTATTGGCCGTGACATCCTGGCGCAGTTGCTGCGCCTGCAACCCCGAAAGCCCGATGTTCAATCCGTTATCCATCGTCCCACCTCCATGTGTTCCCTTCTATTATACCACAATCCGGCGCGGGCGTGTTCAGTTTTTTCGCCCGCCGCCGCCGTCCGTCAGACGCCGCACCTCACGGCCGCCGCGCCGGAATTGCAGCAGCGTGCGCCAGAGCGACAACTGTTTGAGCCGCGCCTGCGCTTCGAGCGACCGTCCCCGGTGCTTGCGGATGCGTTCCCATAAGGCCCGTGCCTTGCCGCGTTCCCCCACCTCCTCGTACAGATCAGCCAGCGCCTTCTGGATGGTGAAGCATTCCTGCCGCTCCTCGCGCGGGCGTGACCAGGCGATATGCAGTGCCTGCTCGTACTTCCGCGCCGCGCGGCGCAGCAGGCGGTCGCTCGCCGTGTACGCCTCCCACCCCTGTTCCTTTGCCTGCCAGTAGAGCGCCTCGCAGCACAGGCCGCAGCGATACAGAAATATGATATTGTGCGGAATGCTCTCGACGAGGTGGTCGAAACAGCGCAGCGCCATGCGGAACTCACGCCGCGAGAAATGGAAGAACCCCTCCATGTTCGCGAAGAACCACGGGGTTTCCGTCGCCCCCTCCAGCCCCCGCCGCGCGTAGATGTCCTCCATCACCGCCAGCTGCTCGTCGGACATCGCCCCGGCCATCATCATCTCGAGGATGTCCCAGTCGGGATGGTCGAGAATCGAGGTCTCCCCCTCGAACCAGTCGTCATCGAAATAGGCGTCGAAACGCTGCGCATCAGGCGCCGCCGCCGTGGTGAGCAGCGCGCGCACCCGCCCGCCGGCGCGATGGCGGGCTCCTTCCTGCCGCCGGAAGAAGCGCATGCCGAAGAACGAGCCGATGCTGAACACCCTGCCGCCAACCGCCACCTCGCTCGGCAGCGACGCGTAGAAGTCCTCGTTGAGGATGCGTATCTTCTGCGGGTCGCGCAGCGTCTCGTAGGCTTCCTGCAGGTCGTGGAAGACGCGCAGCGTCTGTTCGCTGTGCCCCACCTTGTCGGGATGGTACTGGCGCACGAGCGCGCGGTAGGCGCGCGCCACCTGCTCCGCCGACGCGTTGCTTTCCAGCTGCAGCAGCTCGTAGAGATAGCGCAGCCGCGGCGCCATGATGAATGTGCGGAAATCCATGGGGGAATACTACGTGACCGTCAGCCGCAGCGCAATCCCCATGGCGACGCTGCTGCCTTCCCAGGAGGGGAAGCGCGGCGCCATGATGAACGTGCGGAAATCCATGGGGGAATACTACGTGACCGTCAGCTGCGGCGCAACACCCTCACGGCGACGACACTGATCAGGCTCACGGCGTTCACCGCGGAGCACAAGGAGCACGCGGAGCGGTGGCGGTGTGCCTGGCGGTGCGCTGTTGTTCGGAAAATCAGGACATGCCTGCAGGGTCAACTGCATACGTTTCCGTTTTCTCTGCGTGCTCTGTGTGCTCGGCGGTGAACAATGCCGTGGCCTGCTGTCAGTTCAGTGTGGTCTCCCTGCCAACGGTCAGGGCAGGGCGTAGACAGAAAAGCCCGGCCCGCAAACACGCGGGCCGGGCGGAAGTGCTGCCGGAAACTGCTACTCTTCGTCTTCGATCTTGCCCACCTTGCGCGTCTTGAGGATCTCCTCCTCGACGGAGAAGGGCACCTGCGCATAGTGCGAGAGTTTCATCGAGTAGGTGGCGCGCCCCTGCGTCTGCGAGCGCAGGTTGGTGACATAGCCGAACATTTCCGCCAGCGGCACCTTGGCGGTGATCACGTTGTGGTCACCTTTCTGCTGAATCTCGTTCACCTGCCCGCGTTTTGAGCAGAGGTAGCCGGTCACGTCGCCCACGTATTCCTTGGGCGTCGTCACGTCGACTTCCATCATCGGCTCGAGCAGGCAGGGATGCGCGTGCAGGATGCCCTGCTTCATCGCCATGCGCCCGGCGATCTGGAAGGCCATCGCCGACGAGTCGACCTCGTGGAACGACCCGTAGAAGAGCGTGACCCGCATGTCAACCACCGGATACTGTGCGTATGGTCCCTTGGTCATGACTTCGATGACCCCGCGCTCCACTGACGGGATGAACTCGCGCGGGATGACGCCCTGGGTGATGCCGTTGACGAATTCAAAACCGCCGCCGGGGCCAGTCGGCTCCAGTTTGAGGCAGACGTGCGCGTACTGCCCGTGTCCGCCCGACTGCTTGACGTGGCGGTACTCGACCTCGCGTTCGCGGGTGATCGCCTCGCGATACGCCACCTGCGGCGCCCCGACGATCGCCTCCACCCCGTACTCGACCTTGAGCCGGTCGATGATGATCTCGAGGTGCAGTTCGCCCATCCCCGCAAGGATGAGTTCCTTGGTCTCCTGGTCGCGCTGCAGCATGACGGTCGGATCCTCGTCGACAAGGGCCATCAGGGCATTGGCGAACTTGTCGCGCTCCGCCGAACTCTTCGGCGCCACCGCGATGTTGATCACCGGCACCGGGAACTCGATTGCTTCGAGGCGGATGGGCGCATCCTGGTCACACAGCGTGTCGCCCGTGCGCACGGTGGCGCCGACCACCGCCACGATGTCGCCGGCAAACGCCGCCTTGATGCCGATGCGCTTGTCCGCCTGCATCTGCAGCAGGCGTCCGATGCGCTCGCGCTTGCCCGTGGTGACGTTGAGCACTTCCCCCCCCTGCTCAATCGTGCCCGAGTAGACGCGCATGTAGCTGAGTTTGCCGAGGTGACGGTCGGCGGAGATCTTGAAGACCAACCCCGCGAATTTTTCCCGGTCATCCGCCTTACGCGTCAGTTTTATTTCCTTGTCGTCGGGATCTTCCCCTTCCGCCGGCTTGATGTCCGCCGGTGAAGGGAGCAGCGCCACCACCGCGTCGAGCAGCGACTGCACGCCCTTGTTCTTCAGCGCCGTGCCGCACATCACGGGAATGATTTTGTTGGCGATGCAGGCCACCCGCAGCGCGCGGTCGAGTTCCTCCTCCTCGATCCACACGCCCCCCATGTACTTCTCCAGCAGCGAATCGTCGACCTCGACGATTTTCTCGAAAAGGTGCTTGCGCCACTTTTTGACGTCCTCGACCATGTCGTCGGGGATGGGAATTTCCTCGTAGTCCTTCCCCTGCGTGCTGTCATCCCAGATGAACGCCTTGTTCTTGCGCAGGTCGACCACGCCGCGGAACTTTTCCTCCTGCCCGATGGGGAGCTGCAGCGGCACGGCATTGGCGCCGAGACGTTCCTGGATGCTCTCCACCACCCCGAGAAAGTCGGCGCCGATGCGGTCCATCTTGTTGATGAAGGCGAGACGCGGCACCTGGTAGTCGTTCGACTGCCGCCACACCGTCTCGCTCTGCGGCTGCACACCGACCACGGCGCAGAACACCACCACCGCGGCATCGAGCACGCGCAGCGAGCGTTCCACCTCGACGGTGAAATCGACGTGCCCGGGCGTGTCGATGAGGTTGAGGCGGTAGTCCTTCCAGAAGCAGGTGGTGGCGGCGGACATGATGGTGATGCCGCGCTCGCGCTCCTGCTTGAGGAAGTCCATGGTTGCTTCCCCGTCATGCACCTCGCCCATCTTGTGCGTCAGTCCCGTATAGAAGAGGATGCGCTCGCTGACCGTGGTCTTGCCCGCGTCGATATGCGCGATAATGCCGAGGTTGCGCACCTTGTCGAGCGGAAATTCGCGTTTCGTCTCTGCCATGACTTCTTCTCCTTCGTCGTCCCCGTACGGGACAGAAACAAACTACCCCGACCTGCAGGTCGGGGTAGCGGTTATGCTGCGGTTATGTACAGCGTGTTGCCTACTGCTGCACCGGGGCCGCGGGCGGTGCCGCTGCCGGAGTCGCCGGAACTGCAGGCGCGACGGGCGCAGCCGGAGCAGTTGCCGGTGCAGCCGGCGACATAGCCGGAACCGCCGGGGTTGCCGCCGGGGCCACACCCAGTTCGGCGTACAGCGAGGTTTCGAACACCGGCTGCTGCTGCGTCCGCAATCCGTCGGTAAACGTGCCAAAGGCCGCGTCGAACTGCCGGCTGCGCAGGATGGTGGCGATTTCCGCGCGCACCTCGTCGAGTGTGAACGTCTTGGCCGCGATGGTGTTGCGGCGGTGGAAGATCAGGAAGGCGTTGCCCGCCGGAATGACCTGACTGAACTGCCCGTCGCGCAGCGGCAGGATGTGCTGCTTGAAAAAATCGTCATTCCGCACTTTGTCCAGCGGGATGATCGGCGGCAGCTGGCGTTCGCCCAGTTCTTCGAGCCCGAACTGCCGCACGGCCTGCGCGATGGACCCGCCGCCGACCAGCACCGCCCGCGCCTGTTCCGCGGTTGCCTTGTCCGGTGCCGCCCAGGCGCTCATTTCCAGCAGGTCGCCATGACTGAATTCATCGTGTTTTTCCGCGTAGAACTGCGCAATTTCCGTATCACTCACCGGGATGTTCTGCTCGGCCCAGTAGCGCTTGTAGCGCGAGAAGAGCACCCCGTTTTCCGCCTGGCGCAACTGGAACTGATGCTCCGTGTCGGTATGCAGGTTCGCGGTGCGCGCCAGCGCCACCACCTGTCGGGCCAGCAACGCATTGTTCAGGTACTCCTGCAGGCTTTCCGGCGACTTGAGAATCTCCTCACGTACCGCCTTGTCCTTATGCTCAAGTTCAGCGCGGATTTCCGCCAGCGTCACCTTGACCTCGCCCGCACTCGCCAGCACCGGGGAATCATCGGCAACCACGGCAGTTTCCGGACCCTTCGGGCACCCCGCCACCATCGCCAATGCCGCCACCAGCGCGGCACCAGCCAGCACCACCAGCAGATTTTTCATGAGAATTTCCTTTCCCGGACGCACACCTGCGCCACTGCCTGAAAACCGGCGGAGCATAGCAGATTGCCCGTCTGCTGTCAACCGGCAATTGACGCGCCGCACGGTTTCTGCTATGCTGCGCGGCGTTGCCTACAACTACTATGCGAGGAGGAAGACAATGTCAGACGTTCCGGGTGCAGACAAGAAGATGGTGGCAGGCATCCTCGGTATCCTGCTGGGCGGGTTCGGTATTCACAAGTTTTATCTCGGTTACAGCAAAGAGGGCATTATCCAGATCGTGCTCACCTTCGTCACCTGCGGTGCCGCCGGCCTGGTCGGGCTCATCGAAGGGATCATCTACCTGATGAAGACCGACGAGGAGTTCGTCGCGACCTACATCACCGGCCGCAAGGGCTGGTTCTAAGCCGCATTTCCGCCCGCCCCGCGCACAAGCGCGGGGCGGGTTTCGTGTTTCAATCTCCCAGGAGGCAGTCATGGAAAGCGCACCGGCACAGCAGCAGGACGCCAAAGTCATCGAGGAAGGGAAGGTCATCGCCGCCCTGTCGTGGTGGTTCATTCTCGGCCCGATTTTTCTCTTCACTCACAAGGACAACCGCTTTGTCCGCCATTACGCCGCGCAGGGGACCGTGCTGCTCGCCTGCGCACTGGCGCTCGGCCTGCTTTCCTGCGTGCTTTCGATGATTCTCTCCTTCATCCCGTTCGTCGGCTGGATCATCTCGCTGGCGCTGCCGCTGCTCGGGCTGCTGCCGCTGGCTGTCGCCATCATGGGGACGCTCAAGGCGGTGAACGGCGAATGGTGGTCATGCCCGGTCATCGGCGACTGGGCGAAAAAGCTTCCCGTCTGACCCCGTAGCCCATGGATCTGCTGCACTGGCTGGGGGGGACTGTCTGCCATCAGGCGGCGGTTCGCTCGCTCGGTGACGGCATGCTCTGCACCGCACTCTGCTCACGCTGTACCGGGGTCTATAGCGGCATCCTGCTGGTTCTGCTCTGGCATACGCTGACCGTGCGTGCTTTGCCGCGCCGCCTGCCGCCACCCGCCGTGCTTCTGCTTGTCGCGCTGGCTGCCATTGCGGTCATCAGCGATGTCATCCTTACCACACTGGCACTGGCCCCTGCCATCCCGTGGGTGCGCGTGCTCACCGGCACACTGAGCGGCAGCGCGCTCGCACTCGTCTGTCTTCCCGTTTTTTCCGCGCAACTGCTCCCCCCGCGCGACGTTCCCCGCCTCACCCTGCGCGCGGCGCTCGGCATCTTCGCTGCCGGCGCGCTGCTCACGGTGCTGCTGCTATGGGTCACCCGCTTTCCGGCCGGCATCGTTGCCGTGTCCGGCATCACAGTTGCCGCCATGCTGGCCACGCTTGCCTTTATCATTGCCGCGCTGGTGCAGGCCGTCGGTACCGCCCTCAGTCCGCGCTTTCCGCTGCGCGCCGCGCTGCTGCTCACCCCGCTGCTGCTGCTGGCGCTGATGCTGGCCATGCACGCGCTGGTTGACGCGCGCGCCGGATAAGGTACACTCCCCGCATCACCTGCAGGAGGCAGACCATGGTTGTCGCCGGTATCACCATCTTTGTCAAACCCGAATGCATCGACGCGTTTCTTGCCGCCACGCTGGACAATCACCGGCATACCCGGCAGGAACCGGGCAACCGCCGTTTCGATGTGCTGCGCCGCGCGGATGACCCCTGCAGTTTTTTCCTCTACGAGGTGTTTGTCGACCAGGCGGCAGTCGAGGCGCACAAGCAGACCGCGCATTACCACCGCTGGCGCGAAGCCGTGACTGACATGATGGCGCAGCCGCGTGTCGGTATCGCCTACACCCCGCTCGCGCCGGTCGACCCGCAGGCATGGTAGCCCCCGTTTTTTCCTTCGCGCGCACGCCCGAACTGCTTTTTGGCGCCGGATTGCGGGAGGCGATTCCCGGATTGGCAACACGCTACGGCAGGAATATCCTGCTGGTGACCGGTCGTTCATTCATCGACACCGCGCACGGTCAGGAACTGCTTGCCGCGCTGGCGGAGATCGGCATCGCCGTGCGCTGCCTGAAGATCCACGGGGAACCGTCACCTGACCTCATCGCGACGGTGGTCCGCGGGCAGCGGCAGGCGGGTATTACGGCCGTGCTCGCCATCGGGGGCGGCAGCGTACTCGACGCCGGCAAGGCCATTGCCGCCATGCTCACGGTGGAGAGCAGCATCCTCGACCATCTCGAAGGGTTGCCCGGTTTCCGCCCGCACCCGGGGACCACGCTCCCGGTTATCGCCGTGCCGACCACCGCGGGCACCGGCAGCGAAGCGACGAAAAACGCCGTGCTGTCGCATGTCGGCGAGCAGGGGTTCAAACGCTCGCTGCGCCACGACAACTTTGTGCCTGCCGTCGCGGTCATCGACCCGGAACTGGCACTCTCCTGCCCGCCGGCCGTCACCGCCGCCTGCGGACTTGACGCGCTGACGCAATTGCTCGAGGGACTGGTTTCCACCGGCGCCTCGCCACTGTCGGATGCGCTCGCCCTCTCGGGTATCGTCCGTTGCGCCGCCTACCTGCTTCCCGCGGCGACTGACGCCGCTGACAGCAACGACGCGCGGGCAGGGATGGCCTATGCCGCGTATCTGTCGGGTCTCGTCCTCGCCAATGCCGGGCTGGGAATCATCCACGGGCTGGCAGGACCGCTCGGGGCGCGGTTTCCCGTACCGCACGGAGTCGCCTGCGGCGTACTGCTCCCTGTAGCAACCGAAATCACCATCGCCGCGCTGCGTGCGCGCGACCCGCAGTCACCCGCGCTGGCCAAGTACGCACAGGCGGGCGGCATTCTCGCCGGCGGCAAACCACCTGATGCCGACCTGCTGGTCAGCGAACTGCATCGCTACGCGGGCATTCTCACCCTGCCGCGACTCTCCACCTTCGGCATGACTGAGGAGCATATTCCGGCACTGGTGCGGCAGGCGGGGCAGAAAACCCACCCGGTGCAGTTGACCGGGGAAGAAATCGCCGGCATTCTCCGCCTCGCTCTGTGAGAGGGCAGCACAAATTCAGCTGGATTTTCCCCGGCAGTATTCCAACAGGTTGCGTTCCGCCATTGTCCTGCAGCTGGCGCGCGCCGGCAGCCGTGCCTCTGTCCTAAACAGCCAACGCCAGGCTCCCGGGAAACGTCAGGTTTTTCCTGCCTCTTTCAAGGGAGTGATTCCATCACCCCGTTGCTGGACACGTACCGGATAGTCTCCGCCCGGTGATAATCAGAGCGGTGCACGGATTGTATATAGTACTCGTTCCCGTTGCTGCCATATTCGTAGGCGTTGCCCCACGGGTCGGGTGCGATGGTGGCCATGTACGGACCGGCCCATCCCGGCACATTATCGTGATAGAGCTGGTTCAGGGACCCGGTAGGAAACGTCTTTGACTGGACATCGACCTGGTAGAGCGCCAGCGCGGAATTAAATGCGCCAATGTCCCCGGCCGCCGCGCCGACTTTCGACTTTTCAATCGCGCTGAGAAGTTTCGGGATGGCAACCGCGCCCATGATGCCCAGGAGAAGAATGCCGGCAATGGCCAGGACGCCCACCACGATGAGGACAATTCCCCAGACAGGAAACCCTTTGGCTGCAGGTTGGGGCGCAGGGGTAGCGGGAGCTGCAAGCGCATACCCGCAATGCGGACACGTCGCCGCCGAATCGCTCACCTCGTGCCTGCACTCCGGGCAGTTGACCAGTGCCATGTGTCACACCTCCGATTTGTACCATCAGCTTATGCAACTCTTCAGCTTCGCTGATTGCCTGAGCGGCCTTCTGCCGCTTTCGCCGCAGCGAGTATAGCAAATCATCCGGATCCGCGCACGATACAGCAAGGGAGAAGCAACGATACCTTCCCGTATATTGACCTGAGTCAAGGCATTTGTCTGCCGCCTGCGATACAATGGGGGCACACAGCGGAGGAGGCGGCACCATGAAACGCACCATCGTACGGATCGACGAAGCGAAATGCAACGGCTGCGGGGTTTGTGTCCCGTCCTGCGCGGAAGGCGCCATCAAGATCATCAACGGCAAGGCAAAACTGCTCGCTGAAAACCTCTGCGACGGACTCGGCGCCTGCCTCGGCAAGTGCCCGCTGGACGCCATCACCGTCGAGGAGCGTGACGCGGATGCCTACGACGAGGCAGCGGTGCATGCGGCAAAGACGGCAACCGTCACCCCCGCGCCACACGCCCATCATGGCGGCTGTCCCGGGTCGCGGCTGCTGAACTTCGCGCCGCCGTCCGCCACCGCGACCCCGGCCGGCGATGCCGGCAGTTCGCAGTTGCGCCACTGGCCGGTGAAACTCGAACTGGTGCCGCCGCACGCCCCCTTCCTCGACGGGGCCAACCTCGTCGTTGCCGCCGACTGCGCCGCCATCGCCTACGCCAACTTTCACCGCGATTTCCTCGCGGGGAACAGCGTGGTCATCGGCTGCCCGAAATTTGCCGACCTCGACGCTTATATCGGGCGCCTGACCGCCATCGTGCAGAGCGCGAATCTCAAGAGCGTCACCGTGGTGCGCATGGAAGTCCCCTGCTGCATGGGCCTGACGCACGCGGTGCAGCAGGCGCTGGCGGCAAGCGGGAAAAAGGTGCCGTTCAGCGAACGCGTCATCAGCGTCCGCGGCGAAGAACAGTAGGGGATTCGTAACTATTCACCCTCTCCCGCTGCCTGCCGGGCAGGGGTGTGAAAAATGTGTGCGCCTTGCAACACCTGACGCTGCGCGTCTTCCACGCATCCTCCGGAGCGACCCTACGGGACTCCCGCTATGAACGGACGGGCTGAATAGTTACGGGGATTCTTGACCGGAAGACGGGGCGGAGGTAAGATGCTCCTGTCGGCCCGCGGCGGGACAGGGCGGGCGACCGGAGGCGTCACATGGTCAATGCCATCATCCTGCTGAACTGTGAACGGCAGCGCATCACCGAGATTGCCGATGTGCTCGCCGGCATGCCGGAAATCTCCGAGGTCTACTCGGTGGCGGGGCGCTACGACCTCGCAGCCATCATCCGCGTCGCGGATACCGATTCGCTGGCGGACGTCGTCACCGGGAAACTGCTCAAGGTGGACGGGATCACCGCGTCGGAGACACTGACCGCCTTCCGCGTCTACTCGCGCCACGACCTCGAGGCGATGTTCAACATCGGCGTCTGACGCGGTTCAGCCGGCTTCTTCCCACGGCACGAGAAACAGCTGCTGCTTGCCTGACTTGCCCTTGACATCGACCGGCGCGAGCGGCTTGAGCGCGACCTGCGCGCGCACGCGCTCCGCCACCGTTTCCGTGACGATAATCTCCCCGCCGCGCGCCTGCGACTGGCAGCGGCTCGCCATGTTGACCCCGTCACCGATGACCGTGTAATCCATGCGGTCGGGCGTGCCGAGATTCCCCTGCACCACCTCGGCGTAGTTGACCCCGATGCCGAGCCAGACCGGCTGCAGGTCACCGTCGGGATTGAAACGCGGCGACGCGGCGAGAATCTCGTTGCACTGCTGCATCTCGCGCTGCACCGCCTGCGCTGCCGCCACCGCGCGCACGGCCGCGGCCCCATCGGCATCGTCAAACACCGCGAGGATGGCATCACCGATGACCTTGTCGATGCCGCCCCCGTGCCGCAGGATGACGTCGAAGATAAAATAGAGGATGAAATTGAGCAGGTCGATGACGCGCTCGGGCGGCATCTGTTCGGAGAGCCGGGTAAAACCGCGGATGTCGGAGTAAAAGATGCCCATCGCCCGGCGGGCGGTGGGGAGCGCGGTCCGCTGCTCCGCCGCGAGAATGCCGTCCGAACCCGCCGGCAGGTAGCGCTGGACACGCGCGCGCAGTTCCGTCAATTCCGCCGTCGCGGCATGCCAGTCGCGCATCTGCCGGCGCGCCGCCAGCAGCCGCCCGCAGGCCGGCAGCAGTTCGTCGCCGTCGAGCGGCAGCAGGGCATAGGCATCAGCCCCCGCCCGCAACGCCGCAACACGCGCGGCTGGTTCCACCAGCGCCAGCAGCGGGATACCCGCGCTGCGGGCCGGGACCGTCAGCCGGGCGACACTCTCCGTGGTGCCGCAGATGATGAGGTCGGGATGCAGCAGGAGCACGGCCGCCGCCGCGGTATCGGGCGCGGGTTGCTCCACCTGCCAGCCGCTTGCCGCCAGCAGTGCCGCTGCGCGGGGTGCCTGCAGACAGACGGCAACCGCCGCGCCGCTGTCGTTCATGCGGTCGGGGGGGCGCCGCCGCCGGGTCCGCGCCGCCCGCGGCCGCCACGCCCGCCGCGCCGCCGCCGCTGCCCGTCGCCCGTC
>CAZWUZ010000102.1:0-11914 GCA_964637655.1 uncultured bacterium
ACTTTGGTTTTCAGAATGCTCCCCGCGTGTGAAGGGACTGCGAAGCTACGTGGCAAGTGCAGGCAGACCGACACGATGCACACCAGAGATTTGCGCAGAGTTCGAGCGGCTGCTCGGCGCGATGAACTACTTCGTGACTGCCTGCAACTATCTTGAGATCGACGAGGTTGTCGCGTATGAGTGGATGCGCAAGGGTGAGGCAGGCGATGACGCGGCTGGAGATTGGCCGGAGGCATACCGCGCATTTGCTCAGTCTGTCAAAAGAGGGGCTGCCCGTGGCGAGGCTGCGGCGGTCGCCGAGATCAACCGTCACGGCAGGCCGCATGAGGTGCCGGAGGGACAGGTGCCCGGCCAGTGGCAGGCGCTGATGACGCTGCTTGAGCGGCGGTTCCCCGACCGCTGGAGCCGCGGCGAACGCCGGGAGGTCACGGGCGCAGGCGGCGGGCCGGTGGCGCATTCGATCATCTTCGAGGTAGTCGGTGGAGAGGAGGCAGCGGGTGAGCCGGACAGCGACGGCGACGAAGACTGATACGCGGTTCCAGATCAGCAAGCCGCAGGCGCGGTTCCTGCAGTCCACCGCTGCCAACGTGGTGCTGCAGGGCGGCGCGGGAAGCGGCAAGACCTGGGCGGCGGTGATGAAGGCGCTGGTCATGGCTTCTCAGCATCCGGGCTCGCGGGGCATGCTGGTTGCACCGTCGCACCCGCAGTTACAGCAGGCGGCAATGCCGCACCTGTTGACCATCGCCGACAAGCTCGGTCTGCTCACTACATGGGACTGGCACAAGAGCAACAACCTGATCACGCTGCCGAACGGTTCGGAGATATGGCTGCGCAGTGCGGACAACCCGGCGGCGCTGCTAGGGGCCGACCTGTCGTGGTGCGTAGGCGACGAGGTAGGCCTGTGGCGCAAGCAGGCATACGACTACCTGATGGGCCGGCTGAGGCAGCCGGGCTACCCGCACCAGGCGGCATTCAGCTTCACCCCGAAAGGCAGAAACTGGTGCTGGGAGGCGCTGGGCATTGAGCGCGAGGGCCTGGAGATAGTGCGGTCCACCACGTTCTCGAACCCGTTCCTGGAGACCGACTACCACGACCGGCTGCGGCGGGAGTACGGCGAGGGCTCGCTGCTGTGGCAGCAGGAGGTCATGGGCGAGTATGTGGCGTGGGAGGGTCTGGTCTACCCGCAGTTCGCCGTGGATACGCACGTGACTGAGCCGCCTGCGCGCGGGAAGTTCGCTGCCGTGATCGGCGCCTGCGACTGGGGCTGGACGAACCCAGGTGTGCTGCTCGTGCTGGGGCTGGGCTACGATGATACCATCTACGTGCTCGATGAACTGTACCAGCGGGAGCAGCCGGTGGACTGGTGGGCGTCACAGGCGCAGCGGTTCGGCGACCAGTATGGCGTGACGGCATGGTATTGCGACCCGAGCGCGCCGGACAACATTCGCATGTTCCAGGTGGCGGGGCTGAACGCTCTGCCGGCGACCAACGCCGTGCTGCCGGGGCTGCAGGCGACGGGCGGGCGCATAGCCGCGCGGACGCTGCTGGTCGCGCCGGGCTGCATTGAGACGGTGCGGGAGATACAGACATACTGCTGGCGCACGCGGCCTGACGGCACGGTGCGGGCCGACGAGCCGGAGAAGCTCAACGACCACGCGATGGACGCGCTGCGGTACGGCGTGATGGGCTACATGGCTCCGGTGGAGACGCAGGCGATACGGTTCGTCGAGGCGCAAGATGTGCTCTACGCATTCGGGTCTGACGACGAGCTTGGAGCGGCGAGGCTATGAGGTGGCCCTGGCAGCAGGACACTGAGCACGAGCGGGCACTGCGCGCGGCAGAGACCGAGTATGCGCGGCTGCAGGAGGCTGTCGCCCGTAACGTGCAGCAGCAGATGGCGGAGGAGGACCGCGGCTGGACGGCGATGGCTGGATATGCGGACAGCCTGGACCTGACGCTGCGGGACCTCGACGACATCCGCAAGCGGTGCCGGGCGTTGTGGCGCGTCGATCCGACGGTGCGGCAGGCGGAGCGGCTGTTGGCCTCGGGCACGTTCGGCGAGGGTATCAGCACGCCGGCTGCGACGGACAAAGATGTGCAGGCTATCATCGACGAGCACTGGCACGACAGCGACAACCAGCTTGCACTGTACTCGCACGAGGCGATGCTGCGCTCTAACCTGCTGATGCTGACCGACGGCGAGCAGTTCCTGACGCTGCACACGAGCCGGGCCGACCACCATGTGAAGTTGGGTGAGATCGACCCGTCTGAGATTGTGGCTGTGGTGGTGGACGAGGCGAACCCGCTGCGCCCGGTGGCGTATGCGCGGCGCTACTACCCCAGCGTCTACGACCCGCAGACGCAGACATATCAGCGCAGTGAGCAGGTGCGCGTGCTGCACATTGTAGACTGGACGGTACGGATACCGCAGGGCGCGCCGGGGGCTATCGACCCGGAGGTTGTGCGGCGAGCGCTGGCGCTGCCAGACGTGGTGCCGGACATGAGCATCTACCATCTGCGTCCGGTGGGCCTGGGGCGTCGTGGCATCCCGGAGATATACCCGGCATACGACTGGATCAAGGCGCAGAGCAAGACGCTCTCGGCGCTGGTGACGTGGACCAGGGCGCAGGCCGCCATCGCGTGGCAGATACGGCAGACGGTGACGACGCAGGCGGCGGCGAACCGGGCGGCGCAGCAGGCCGGGCAGGTCGGCGGCGTGGCGGGCATCCGCGTGGCGAACGACCAGTCGGAGATGACGCCGGTAGATGTGGGCACGGGGCAGACGGCGAACCTGAGCGCAACGGTGCGGCAGGTGATGCTGCAGGGCGTCCGTGCGTTCGGGTTCGGCGAGCACTTCTATGGCGACGCGAGCAGCGGCAAGTACACGACCGCGGCGAACATGGAAATGCCGGTGATATGGAACATCCAGCAGCGGCAGACGATGTACCGCGAGAGCCTGCGCGAGATAGTGCAGTATGCGCTGTGGTGGGCGCAGGACAGGCGCAAGCTGCCCGCCGGGGCTAACCTCTACTTCGACCTTGAGTTCCCGCCTGCGGAGCCCAGGACGCCGCAGACGCTGGCGACGGACCTGCAGGCGTTGGGCAGCGGTGTGATGACCGGGCTGCTCGATCCGCGCGAGGCGGCATACCATGCCTACCTGTCGTTGGGCAGCAACGACATCGACGAGATACTGGAGCGGCAGTTCGGCGCACCGGGGGCAGAGCCTGATGAGTTACCTGCGCAGCAGCAGCCTGACGAGGAAGAGCCGGAGCCGGACGACGAGCAGGAGGGCGAGGTTGCGGAGGCTGCTGGAGTGCGCGCGACGCCTGCTGCCCGGAGCCGCGAGCGGGTAGAGGCGGAGTTCCAGCGGGATTTGCAGGCGAAGGTCCTGGACCCGTGGCATGCGTCTCTGGGGCCGTGGCTGGAGCGGATGGGCGAGGCCATCCCGGAGCCGGGTGTGTTGGCGACGCGGGTAGCCGCAATGCGCCCGGATGAGCGGGCGCTGCAGGGGGTGCTGGACACGTACCTGCTGAGGGCGGCGAACCTGGGCGGGGCGCTGGCAGTGGCGAAGTTGCGCGGACAGGTGGCCGAGGCGCGCACGCGCGAGGCGGCTGCGTTGCCGCAGTTCGTGCTCGATGACCCGGCGCTGCTGGCGCTGCTGAAGAAGCGCGGCGAGAAGATCACCGGTGAGGTCGTGCAGTCCATGCTCGACCAGCTTGGCGAGGTCCTGAGCCGCGAGTTCTACGTCGAGGGCAAGGGGCCTGCGGCGTTGGCCGACAGCATCAACGAGATATTCCCGGCGACGTATGCGAACCGGGCGGAGACGATAGCGCGAACGGAGACCTGCATCGCGCAGATGACTACGCTGCACGAGACGTATGTGCGCAGCGGCGTCGAGTTCGAGGAGTGGTTGGCGTTCCTGGACGGCAAGACGCGGGAGTCGCACGCGGCGGCGAACGGGCAGGTGGTGCCGGTCGGTGAGCCGTTCCGTGTGGGCGATGCGATGCTCATGCACCCTGGCGACCCGGATGGACCGCCGGAGGAGACCATCAACTGCCGGTGCACCGTGGTGCCGGTAGTGGCGTCGGACAGTGGCATCGAGATATGGACAGGGGGCGGTACAGTTGAGTGAGCGGCTGCGCGGGCGCAAGCGGATGACCGAGTACCTCGGCACGGCGGTCGAGGCGCTGGCTGATGGTGACTACCGCGTCGAGTTCCTGCGGCACGGCTGGACGGCTGACAGGGCGGCGTACTACACCGAGGCCGCGCTGAAGCTGGCTGCCGAGGCAGGCACCTACGACGGCGTGAAGATGTACCTGAACCACGAGGGGCAGGACGACCGCGAGCGCGGGCATCGCAGCGTCACCGAATGGGCAGGCACCATCAAGCCCGGCAGCGTGGTCATGGCCGAAGGTGGGCTCGAGGCCATTGCGCACGTCCACGACCCGCGGTTGCAGAATATCCTGGGCGACCCTATCGCGAAGGCGAGCATCGGCCTGTCGCAGGACGCCTATGTTGCGTATAGGCGCAAGGTCATCGACGGTCAAGAGGCCGATGTGGTGGAGAGTATCGTGCAGTGTAACAGTGTGGATTGGGTCCCGGCGGGCAATGCCGGGGGCCGCGTGCTGGAGAACGCCGGGGCCGAGGAGGCTACTGAGATGAGCATCGACGAGCTGACGTTGGATGAGTTGCGTGAGGCGCGGCCCGACCTGGTGACTGCGCTGCTGGCGACCGCAGAGACCATCGAGGAAGAGGTGGACGGCATGTCTGAGCAGAAGGCCGCGATGCAGGAACTGATGGAGTCGAACGCAGCACTGCAGGCCGCGTTCGACGTGTTGCAGGCGAAGTACATCGAGGAGCAGGAGCAGCGCGAGACGGAGGCCGCGGCGCATGCTGCGGTCACGGCGGCAGGGCTGCAGGCGCACGAGGCGGCGCGGGTGCTGGAGACGCTGCGTGGTCGGGTCATTCCCGAGGCGGATCGCGATGCCGAGATCGCGCAGGCCATCGAGACGGAGCGGGCGCACACGGCTGCGGTGTTGCAGGCGGCAGGGGTACAGACGCGGGTGGAGAATGCCGGTGCCGCGGCGGCCGGTGCGCAGACCAACACTGACTATGAGGCGCGCTACCGCGAGGAGTGCGCGAAGCGCGGGGTGGCCTACATCCCGCTTGCGAAGGACGGTGAGTAACGATGCCGTATATTGACATCGTAGAGGCGGGCAAGCATGAGGCAAGGTCGGAGGGTGGTGGCAACCATATCACGCTGTCGGCTGCGGACTTCGTCGATGGCGAGCTGGATGACATCACCAGCGGCGACCTGGTTGTGCTGACGGAGACCGGGCTCTGCGGCGTGGCGTTGACGGACTACAACACCGCGACCGACGAGGTTGTCATCGACATTACGGGCTGCCACTGGCTGCCGGTGAATGATGACGTCGAGGTTGGAAGCCGTATCTACTACGACGAGGACGCCGAGGAGCTGCACGCTGGGTCCGGGGACAACGACATCTTTGTCGGGTTCGCGCTCGCGGCGGATGACAGCTTCGTTTCTACGGCCATCGACGTGCCGGTGCGGCTGTGGCCGTTCGGCGAGGGGGTGCTCTAATGACCGAGATCATGGGCCGTGTGAATGAGGCCGAGAGCATGGGGGCGAGCATCGAGCTCTGCCGCTATGCTGAGCAGATGCGTCGGCAGGAGGTGCTGACCACCAGCGACTTCAGCTTCATGGCTGACCTGGTGGATAGGGGCGTCAAGCAGGGCTACCTGAACGAGCAGGTGCCGATTACGTATGACCGGCTCGGCTGGCGGCGTGACGCGCAGGACTTCCGGCCGTCGAAACTGTACGACATCAACGCTGCGCGGATCATCCCGCGCGTGGCGGAGAAGGGTGAGTACCTGCCCATCGACCCGGAGCTTGCCGACTACGAGTTCCAGGTCTACAAGTACGGCTGCCAGTGGGACTTGAGCTGGGAGGCGTGGCTGACTGACCAGCGAGACCTGAGCCTGCTGGCCGACTACCCGGCGAGCTGGGGCCTGAGCGCGCGGTACACGCGCGAGTACCTGTTCACGGCGCAGTATGCCGCGAACGCGACGCTGTTCACCGTTGGGCAGGGCAACCTGATCACCGACGTGCTGACGGCGAGCGGCGAGGGTCTGGCGGAGGCCATCACGGCGATCCGGAACTTCGCGGACCCGAGCGGCAACGTGACCGTGTACACCGGGCCGCTGCTGCTCGTGGTGCCGCCCGCGTTGGAATGGATCGCGAACCGGCTGGTGAAGTCGGCGAGCACGCAGGGCATGTCGCTGACGAACCTGGTCGCTGGCGGGGACACGAACGTTGCCGACAACAACCCGATGTTCGGGGCGGCGACGGTCATTGTGAACCCATTCCTGCCGGTGCTGGACACGACCAACGGCGATACGGCATGGTATCTGTTCTGCGCGCCGCAGTTGCGGCCGGCGGTGCGGTACGGCTACCTGCGCGGCTACGAGAACCCGGAAATCTGGGTGAAGGACTCGGACGCGCGGGCGATGATGAACAGCAGCGACGACCCGTTTGCGGGCTCGTTCGCGACGGACGACATCGCGTTCAAGCTCCGGTTCACGTTCGGGACCGGGCTTGTGGACTGGCGCGGTGCGCTGATGTCTGACGGCACGGGCAACTAGTCTGTCGCCTGCGGCCATGGGCGGGGACCCGATCACCTCCAGGCGGGTCCCCGCCACGGAATAGAGGAGGCTCGCGGTGGCGTACACGTACTGCCTTGGCAACGACATCGGCAAGGTGCGGCTGCTGATCGCCGACACCGACATTGGCAACGCCACGTTCAGCGATGAGGAGATCACGTTCGCACTCGACACTGAGGGCGGGCTGTACATGGCGGCGGCGATGTTGCTGCGCGTGTTGGCCGCGGACCAGTCGCGGTTGGCTGTGCGCGTGAGCCGTAGTGGCGTGAGCGAGGACCTCACACAGGTGGCTGTGCAGTTGCGCGCGCAGGCGGATGCGTACACCGCGAAGGCCGGTTCCGACGTGGGCAGCATATCCGCTACCGTGTCGCCGTCCTGGGAGCCGTTCTCGTACACTGACAATCTGCTTGCGGGGCGGGATGTCTGATGCGGCAGAGCAGCCTCGGCACTGCGCTGGATACGCTGATGGTGCGCAGCTACGATATGCGCGCGCGTGTCGAGCAGCGTGTGGCGACCGATGCCGGCGAAAGCGAGTGGGAGCAGTCGATCCACAACCTACTCTGCACCGTGCAGGACCAGTCAGCGCGGGATCGGCAGGCGACGGAGGCGGTGTACTCGCACCCGGTGACGCATATCGCCTACTGCGACGATGATGATGACCTGAGCATCGGCGACCGGCTGGTGATGACGTGGCGCATGCTGGACAGCCGCCGGATGCTGCGGCGCGCGCGGCACAGGTGGACGCGCGTGGTCGAGAGCGAGATGTACCTGGTGCTGGGCAAACATCGGGTGAGCGGGCTGCCGGAGCCGCACAATCAGGTGAAGCTGGACCTGTGGCAGATGACGCCGACGAGGTGAAGCATGGCCGAGGTCGTGAGCGGGGATGCCATCGAGGCACTGGCGCGCGTGAGCAAGGAGGCGCGCAAGGCCATCATGCGTGGGGTGAGCAAGGCCGCGCAGCTGGTGGTGGGCACGGCTAAGCGCAACGTGCGCGAGAAGCTGAACACGACCGGCGAGGCGAAGGGGAACCTGTCGCGTAGTATCAGCTTCGACCTTGAGGACCGCAACCTGCGGGCGCTGGTCGGGCCGCGGCGTGTGGTGTACGCGGCCATCCATGAGTTCGGCGGCACCATCCGACAGGTGAGGGGCTCGTGGCACACGGTGCGCTCGGTCACCATCCCTGCGCGACCGTATCTGCATCCGGCGCTGGTGGCGAACGAGGCGAACATCGAGCAGGCAATCGGGGATGCCGTGGAGGCGTTGCTATAGTGGCCGGGCCGTCGCCGTCGGAGATATTCGCCGCGTATGTGAGCGCGCTGACCACGCAGTTCGGCGCGACGTGCAGCATCCGGCGCGGGCCGATCCAGGCTCTGCGGCTGGGCACGAAGGGCGCGGCCATCGTCTGCGAGTTGGGCGAGATGGTAGACGGCGAGCAGTCGCGTGGCAGCGGCAACACGTGGACGCACAACTGGGCGCTCAACGTGACGCTGCTGGTGCCGGACGACCCGGACGACCCGGACGCTGCCGAGGACGCGCGGCTCGCGCTGCTCGATGACTGGCTGGACTGGCAGGGCGAGTTGGCGCAGCGGTGCATGGTGCTGGCGAAGGTGGGGCGCGTGACGCGGTGCGCGCCGGTGCTGGTGACGGTGGTCGCAGACACAGAGCAGGTATACCGCGCCGTCGAGTGCACGGTCACATACATGGCGCTGAGGAGTGGATAGACGATGGCACAGGCATCGACTACGGGGCTGTTCCAGTGGTTGAAGTTCGGGGCGGGGTCCGCCAACACCGGCACCGGCATTCTGACGGGCGGCACGCTGTCGCATGATGCGCAGGTGCGCAGGCGGATCGGTGTGGGCGGCAACGAGCGGCGGCGTGGCGGCATGGTGGCACCGGGCGGGTCCGCGACGTTCTACATCAGCGACACGAACCTCGCGCTCATCAACGCTGCGCTGCGGGCGTCGTATCCGCGCGGCGTGCTGACGGAGTTGGAGATCGAGGGCGGCGCCGACACCTGGGCGCGTGCCTACAGCGACGCCGTGATCACCACCGCGAGCATCGAGTATGCGCGCGAGGAGGGCGTCCGCGCGACGGTGAACTGGGGTTCCCTCGGCGTGGATACGGGCACGGGTTCCTCGCAGCCTGCGGAGACCAATGACATCTGGGAGGACTATGACTGTATCATCACCGGCGGCACGTATATGGCTGCCGGGGAGTACGGCGTCAGCGGGCTGACCATCAACATCGACAACCAGGTCAGCTTCCACAGCAACGGCAACACGCGGGCGGCTGGCAGTCTGCGGCTGCCGCAGTTCTACGTGTACGGCACCGAGATGCTGACCGTCAGCCTGACCTGCGACGAGCCGATATTGGACACTACGCTCGACCAGTGGGCCGACTGCATGCCGGATAACCTCGACCTTGTGCTGACCGGCGAGAACTGCGACGGCGATGTGTTGACCATCCAACTGAGCGCGCTGATGCCGAGCACGGACGAGCACGGGTTCGTCGGCGCTGAGACGCTGGCCGGCTGGACGTATGACTTCATCGGCGCGGCGTCCGGGAGCCTGGCTGTACTGACTATCACGTAGAGACGCATAGCGGGAGGATGATTGTAGTGGCACTGCACGACCTGGACGAGGGTGCATGGAGTGTCGTGGTGGGCGGGCGCACGCTAACGCTGCGCCCGTTCAGCGCGTCTGACATGGTGGCAAAGGAGCGCGAGCAGTTGGAGCTTCGCGCGACCGATGACGAGTGGCGGCGGTACATGCCGCTTCACTGGGCGCAGTGGGTACTGTGGCGCGCGGCGTTGAAGCACCAGCCGGACCTGACCATCGAGCAGGTTGGCGACCTGATGGTCGCCGACGATCAGGGCAGTGACTGGTGGACAGAGACCATCGGGCGATGCCTGGGGGGAGCGACGACGGCGCCGGAGGCGGAGCCCGAGGAGTCGGAGACCCCGGCGACGCAGTAGTACTGCTGGCGGAGCGGATGGGCTGGACGGTGGACTATATCATGGACATGCCGCTGCACCAACTGCACGCCGTGTGCGAGCACCTGGCGCGCATAGACCGACGCAGGGAGAAGGCGAATGGCTGAGCGCCAACTGAACGTTATCGTCAGCGCCGTGGACCGCCTGAGCAAGCCCGCGGCCTCGATGACGAAGGACCTGAAGGCCATCGAGGCTGCTGGGCGTGCTGCTGCCGATACGCTGCAGACGCGCATGATGATCGCGAGCACTGCGGTGGTGGCGGCGTTCGCGGCGTGCGCCTACGCTGCCGCGGACTACGGCGAGCAGTTGGTTGAGACCAGCCAGAAGACGGGCATGGCCGTCGAGGACCTTGGCGCGCTCAAGTACGCGGCTGAGCAAAGCGGCGTTGGTTTCGATCAGATGCGGCTGGGCCTGAGCCGGATGCAGCGTGCAGCATTTGATGCCGCGCATGGGATGAAGGAGCAGGCCGACACATTCGCGCTGCTGGGCGTCTCAGTGCAGGACGCGAGCGGCGGCATGCGCAGTGGCACCGAGATATTCCGTGACATTGCAGAGAGCATCGCGGCGATGGATGACCCGACTGCGCAGGCGGCGTTAGCCATGCGCGTGTTCGGGCGAAGTGGCGCGGAGTTGCTGCCGTTGTTGAAGAGTGGCGGCGCGGGCATCGACGAGTTGATGCAGCGTGCTGAGAAGCTGGGCCTGGTCATGTCGGACCAGGCGGCGCGCGACGCCGAGGAGTTCGGCGACGCGATCGACGACGTGAAGCTGAGTGCGAAGGGCGTTGCCATCGCTATCGGCGAAGCGGCGTTAGGTACGACCGAGTATGCCAAGAAGATCGCGGAGGCCGTCGGTGGCGTGAGCACGTGGATCAGGGAGCACAAGACGGCGGTGCAGGTGATTGCGGCAGTATCCGGTGGCATTGCTGGCCTCGCCATCGGCATGTACGGGTTGAACAAGGCTGTCGGCATGGTGCGCGAAACGATGGGGCTCGTCAATACTGTGCTGGAGTGGTATCGCGCACGACAGGTGGCTGGCGCTGCTGCCACGGATGTTGCTGCGGGGGCACAGGCGCGGCAGGCAGCGGTGATGAACACGAAGGTGGTTCCGGCATTCAAGGCGGTGGCAGCGGCTGCACTGGTCGCATACGCGGCCATCAAGACGTATCAAGCTGCCCAGGATATGACGGAGAAGGGCGAGGACGTTCGCGAGAAGGCCGACAGGCTGAAGGCGTACGCGGCTGCCACCGGCAAGACCGCAGAGTTGGAGCGGGCGCGGGCGAATGTGACCGCCGAAGATCGCGTGCGCGGCGCTGCCATCCTGGGGGGTGCAACCGGCGAGGACGTTGCCGCTATGCGCTGGATGCAGCAGGAGAGCGCGCGCCTGCGGGCATCGGGCACGGAGGCCGAGAAGAGTGCCTGGACGCGCACGATGGTGCAACCTGACATTGACGCCGAGGCGAAGCAGATGGCGAACCAGATGAAGCGCGGCGAGCAGGTTGCGGATCGGGCGAAGGAATTGGCGGGCGAAGCTCCAGCGGCCAAGACCACGACCGCAGGCGCAGCCGAGGCGGCGCAGGCCGCTGCCGCCGCAGCCATACCGTCAACGAGCAGTGCGGTGGCAGCCATGCCGGAGGCGGCGATGGACCTGTGGCGCAGCATGGAGGGGCACCTGTCGCGGCTGGCTGACGGGCTGGTCGGGGCACCGAGCCGCGAGGGCGAGCGGGTGCCGAATGGTATAGGCGGCGTCGGCACGGTAGGCACACGGCGGCAGGTGCCTGGTGCTGGCGGGCCGATCACGGTGCAGCTTGTGATGGACAGCCGTGTGATTGCGCAGCAGGTGATTGCGCTGGAGCGCGGGCGCGCGTATGGGTACCCGTAGGCGTGTGGTATACTGCGAGCAGTAGATACCACGCGACCGGGAGGCGCGAGAGAGATGGAGACCCTGAAGCAGATTGGCGTCGGGCTGTGCGTTGTGGTCGTGGTATGCGCCGGGATGTTGTGGGTGACGATGGGGCCGGAGATCAAGGCCGAGGCGAACCGGGCGGCGGAGGCCAGAGGGTGGCGGGAGCCGTTCACCGCCGATTGGCCGCCGAAGCCGGTGCCGGGTCAGCCGGGAGACGGAAGCGCATACTATCTGATCATCGAAGTGCCGTGGGCTGGCACGACGGTACCGCGGAAGTTCCGGTGTGTGGCGTCGGGCATCGAGGGCGCAGAAGCAGGCGACGGCATAGTGGTCTACAGG
>CAZWUZ010000103.1:0-11840 GCA_964637655.1 uncultured bacterium
CGTTTCCCTGAGGATTTTGCGTTTCCTCTACCAACGGATGAGTTTATGTGGTGGAGGTCACAATTTGTGACCTCCACGGCTGACCGTAAGGGACTGCGTCATGTGCCGTTTGCTTTTACCGAGCAGGGCGTGGCGATGTTGTCGAGTGTGCTCAACAGCGAGCGGGCGGTCAACGTCAATATCGAGATCATGCGGTCATTCGTGCGGATGCGCCGCTTGTCGGCCTCGGATGCCGTGTTGGCGCGAAAAGTGCTGGCGATGGAAAATAAGTACGACGCGCAGTTCAAGGTGGTGTTCGACGCCATCCGCGAACTGATGACGCCGCCGACCAAAACCACGAAAAAGATCGGGTTCGTCAAGTGATGGAATTTCCGAAGGATTGGCGCCAGACAAGTATAGGTGAAGCGTGTGAACCGCGCCGTGAACTTATCGTGCCATCGGTGGGTATGGAATGCAGGTATGTAGGGTTAGAACATATCGAACCAGGTAGAATATCACTGAACCGTTGGGGCTTCGGTGCGGATGTTCGCAGCGCCAAAAGTAAGTATGCTGCTGGCGACATATTATATGGGAAATTGCGCCCATATCTTGACAAGGCAGTTGTAGCTGATAATGATGGTATTTGTTCAACAGATATTCTTGTGTTGAGAGCAAATGAAGAGGTTACTACTCCGCATTATCTCGGGTTTCTACTTCACTCAAGGCCATTTGTAGAATATGCTGTTTCAACGACAGAGGGAGTGAACTTGCCGCGAACATCGTGGCAGAGCATTTCCCGATATTCCTGCGCATTGCCGTCGGTGGGGGAGCAGCGGGCGATTGCGGGGGTGCTGGCGCGGTTACAGGCGGCCATGGCGGTCGAGGAAAAGCGCATCGCGGCGCTCAAGGAGCTCAAGGCCGCGACCATGGCCAAACTTTTCCGCGAAGGCACCCGCGGCGAAAAACTAAAACAAACCGACCTCGGCGAAATCCCCGAAAGCTGGGATGTTGTTCCGATTGGATCAATTGCACGGGTTGGGAATGGTTCGACACCGAGTCGGCAAAATGAATTATACTGGATGAATGGCTCAATACCATGGATTACAAGTTCGAAGGTTCATGAAATATTAATTTACAGGGCAGACAATTATGTCACGCCATTGGCAAAAGAAGAGTGTCATCTGCCAACAGTAAATAAGGGGAATCTTGTTGTTGCAATTACAGGACAAGGGAAGACATTAGGAAATGTGGCGATTATTGAATTTGACACCTGTATCAATCAACACCTCGCTTATATTCAACCCACAAATCAACAAGTCAACAGTTACTACTTATTAGCATATTTGCAAACACGTTATCACGATTTTCGTCAAACTGGAACTTCTGGTGGGACTACTAAAGGAGCGCTAACCTGCGGTTTTATTAGTAAGTATCTTGTCCCAATGCCACCAAGCGAACAACAAAATGAGATTGCAATTATTTTTAAGCGGTTGCATGAAGAATGTAGTAATGCTGAAAAAAAAGCGCAACTAAAGAGCGGTTTATTCCAGAGTATGCTTCAAAACCTAGTGACCGGTCAACATCGTGTGCCGGAGGGATGGCGCAAAGAAAATGGCTTGACCGCTTATCTTGCCGGAGTGACGCGGTGAAGCGGAGTGCGCGGCGGGCGGAAAAATTGTAATTCTGGAACAGGGTGTTCCAGAATTACCGAAAGTTTTGTGATACTTATTAAAAATAAACTGTGTATTTGTCACATAAAAAGTCACAAAAGTATCATAATATATTGAAAAATATATAGCTATGAAAGCAGGCCTAGAATCATAATGGCACAAATGACGGCTAATGTATTGAGGGGAATGGAATTAGATGTCAAGGAGGGCAGGAAATTGTGACACCGACATTGGGAAATGAAACGCTGACGGTGCAGAATCCGCTGATCCGCTATGCGATGGAGATCGGCTGGCAGTATCTGCCGCAGGGGCAGGCGCTGGGCTACCGGCGTGGCGAGACGGGCTGGCTGCTCTATCCCGTGCTGGAACGCAAACTGCTCGAATTGAATCCCGGCATCGTCTCGCCGGATACGGTTGGCGGGATTATCGAACGGATCGAGGCGGTGCGCATCAGTATCGAAGGAAATGCCGAGATCCTGGCGTGGCTGCGCGGTCAGCGCGGGGTGGCGGTGGCCGGCGAGAGCCGACAGCGGAATGTCACGCTGGTTGATTACGAGAACCCGCAGAACAATGTCTTTCAGGTGACGGATGAATGGCAGTTCACCAACGGCCAGTTTACCAATCGCGCCGATGTGCTGTTCCTGATCAACGGTGTGCCGGTGGCGTTGGTGGAAACGAAGAGCGCGGCACGCAAAGATGGCATGGACAACGCCCTGACGCAGGTTCAGCGTTATCATCGTGAAACGCCGGAAATGCTGGTGGCGCCGCAGGTGTTCGACATCACGCATATCATCGATTTCTATTACGGCGCGACCTGGAGCACGGAACGCAAGAATCTGTTCAACTGGAAGGACGAGGAACCGGGCAATTTCGAGAAGAAGGTCAAGCGCTTTTTCGCCCGCGAGCGTTTCCTCAAAATGCTGGGCGAATGGATTGTGTTCTACATGCGCGACGATGAACTGCGCAAGATCATCCTGCGCCAGCATCAGACGCGCGCGGTGGAAAAAGTGGTGGAGCGCGCGCTCGATCCGGCGAAGAAGCGCGGCCTGATCTGGCACACCCAGGGGGCGGGCAAGACCTTCACCATGATCTCCGCGGCGGAGCATCTGCTCAAGCATCCGGCCTTCGCCAAGCCGACGGTGATTATGCTGGTGGACCGCAACGAACTGGAAGGGCAGCTCTTTACCAATCTGACGGCCTACGGCATTACGCCGGAGGTGGCGACGAGCAAGTGGCGGCTGCGCGAACTGCTGCGCGACGATTATCGCGGTCTGATCGTTTCGATGATCCACAAATTCGACAAGGCGGATGCGGACCTGTGTGCGCGCGACAATGTGTTTATTCTCGTGGACGAGGCGCATCGCACTACGGGCGGCGATCTGGGCAACTATCTGCTGGCGGCGCTGCCCCACGCGACGCTGCTCGGGTTTACCGGCACGCCCATCGACAAGACGCAGTACGGCAAGGGGACGTTCAAAACCTTCGGCGTTGACGATGCGCCGCAGGGCTATACGGACAAATATTCAATCAGCGAATCCATTGCCGATGGCACCACGCTGAAACTCACCTATACGCTGGCGCCGAGCGAAATCCGCGTGCCGCGCGAATTGCTGGAAAAGGAGTTTCTGGCGCTGGCGGCGGCAGAGGGGGTGGCGGATATTGAGGAACTGAACCGCATCCTCGATGAGGCGGTCAATCTCAAGGCTTTTCTCAAGGCGGGCGACCGCATCGGGCAGGTGGCGAAATTCGTCGCGGACCATTATCGCAGCAGCGTGGAACCGCTGGGCTATAAGGCGTTTCTGGTCGGGGTTGATCGTGAGGCCTGCGCGCTCTACAAAAAGGCGCTGGACAAGCATTTGCCAGCCGACTATTCGACCGTGGTCTATACCGCCGCCCATAACGACAATGAACTGCTGGCGGAGTTTCATCTGGAGGAAACGCAGGAGAAGCAGGTGCGCAAGGCGTTTATCAAGCGCGACCAGCAGCCGAAGATTCTGATCGTCACGGAAAAACTGCTCACCGGTTTTGATGCGCCCATTCTCTACTGCATGTATCTCGACAAGCCGATGCGCGACCACACCCTGCTGCAGGCGATTGCGCGGGTCAATCGCCCGTACGAGGACGATAGCGGTATTGCCAAGCCGGAAGGACTGGTGGTCGATTTCGTTGGTATTTTCGAGCGGCTGGAAACGGCGCTGGCATTCGATTCGGACGAGGTGGCGAGCGTCATCCGCAACATTTCCGTGCTGAAAGACCGGTTTGCTGCGCTGATGGGCGCGGAGGCACAGGCGTATCTGGCGCTCTGCCGCGGTCCGCTTGACGACAAGGCGGTGGAACGGGTCATTGAAACCTTCGCTGATAAATCGGCGCGCGACACGTTCATCCGCTGCTATCGCGAACTGGAAACGCTCTACGAAATCATTTCGCCGGACGCCTTCCTGCGCGACTATATCGCC
Organism: uncultured bacterium; assembly: GCA_964637655.1. Lineage (GTDB taxonomy): Bacteria > DAOPZR01 > DAOPZR01 > DAOPZR01 > DAOPZR01 > CAZWUZ01. The sequence continues at coordinate 4,106 of CAZWUZ010000103.1, forward strand.
GATTATACCAATCTGGCGATGCTCTACCGCATTGTGCTGAACGCTTTTGGCCAGCGCACGCCGCTGTTGAAGGAGTTGATGCGGAAAACTGAGGCGCTGGTGCGGCAGCATACGACCATGACCGGGCTGGTGGCCACGCTGCCGGCGGTGACGATTGACGACAAGATGCTGCAGGCGCTCAAAGACGGCAAAGGGAAGGTAGCCGATGTGATCAATCTCGGACGCGCCCTGATGGGAAAAATAGGCGAGCAGGGTGAACAGGAGCCGTACCTGATTCCCATCGGTGAGCGGGCGGGAGCGGTGCTGGAGATGTACGATGACCGGCAACTGACGACGCAAGAGGCATTACAGCGGCTGCAGGAACTGATGAATGAATATCTGGCAGCCCGCGCTGAACGCGAGCAGGCGGGTTTCAATACGCAGACCTTCACCATCTACTGGTTGCTCAAACAGGAGCAATTGCCGGAACCGGGCCAACTGGCGGAGCAGCTGGGCGCGGAGTTCGCGTGCTTCCCGCATTTCCGGGATAATGTCGCGGAATTCCGGCAACTCAAGGCAGCGCTCTACAAGCAGTTGCTGCCGGCGGCGGGCAAGGACCGCATGCTGGGCATTGCGGAACGCCTGCTGAAACTGTACCGGAACTGAGCATGGCAGGTAAACGTGGTATAACCGGCGGGCAGTTGAAGGCGGAAATCCGCCAGTGGCTGACCCGCATCGGTTATCGCCCAAGCGGGGTCTATGTGCAGGCGATGAATAAGAAGTGGGCATCATGCTCGCGACGCGGGCGACTCTGTTTCAGTACCGATCTGCTGCGTGAGCCGCGCGCATTTCGCGCGGTGGTGATCGTGCATGAAATCCTGCATCTGGAAATACCCAACCACGGGAAACTGTTCAAGGCAATGATGACCGCGCTGATTCCGGAGTGGGAGAAGGTTAGCAAAGGAAAGGCCGCCCGCTCCTGTGGGTTTCACTGACTATGACCGTGCTGCGTTTTACCGGCTGTCGACTCTGCCGGAAAAAGAAACGATGTGAAAAGAGTGATCTTCGCGCCTATGCTGCGGCGCAACCATGGGAAAAATACAAGACACTCAGCGTCAAATGTCCGGACCGCGATTCGGCCGCGAGCGCGCCTGATTTCTTCATTCCGAAACTGAGGATGGTAATCGAATTTAAAATGCTTACGCATCAGCAGTATCGCGGGGCGGTGTTCCATGACATACCGCTGATGAGCATGATGATCAGGAAACTGAACCGGGTACAACCAAAGCGCCCGGCTGACTGGATACTGCATGCCGAAGACCTGACAATTCGGGAGCGAGCATTGCGGCAGATCAAACCGCGGGAATTGCGCGAGATGTTCCTGAAGGCCGAAAGACGTGGTCGTATGGGCGCTTTTGTGCCTGGCATCGGGCGGTTTATGGTAGTAAGATGGGGGGGAAGCAGGAATCCGGTCATAATGCTGGCGGGTGGCGGAAAGCCGCTGGTTTGCTGGATGCCCGGGGTCATCGAGACGGCATTACGTAGACATCTGGAAAAGGCGAATAGGCAAATCGGCGAAATGAAGGTGCGTGGTTTGCGGCGCGGTATAGCCGTGGTGCAACCGCGCTGGCCACTGGACGGGTATCCCAAGGAATTGCGCAGGGTTGCAACCGCACTGCGCAACGAGATTAGCGAGTGGTATAACATCGATGAAATCTGGCATCAGACACCGGACAATACATTTGGCAGATTGTATAAGCGGAACGCCGGAGGTGCTACGTGAAAAGTTACAGACAGGTCATCACGCAGACGACGCGGCAGCGGGAGGCCATCGTCAACATCACGCGCGCGGTGGAACAGGCGGTGCGTGACAGCGGCATCCGCGAGGGGCTCTGCCTGGTGTTCCCGCACCATACCTCGTCGGCGGTGTTTCTCACCGACAGCGACGAAGCGGTGGCGCTCGACCTCGCGGACGTGCTGAAGCAATGCGCCCCGTGCGGCGCGGGCTACCGCCACGACGAGAACGACCACAAGCGGAACGCGGACGGGCATATCAAGGCGGCCATGCTCGGGCATCATATCTGCCTGCCCGTCACGGGCGGGCGGCTCGATTTCGGCGCCTACCAGACGGTGTACTACGCGGAGTTCGACGGGCAGCGCCCGAAGGAAATCCTCATCAAACTTATCGGCGACTGACTTACGCCGGCTTGCAGGCGCGTGCCTGCAGCACGGTGAGCGTGACGATGTCGGCGAACGAGGTGACGGCGGCCATGACGTCGAAGGTTACCTGTCCCTCGCCCGGCAGCGGCGCGACCGTGATGACCCCGATGACTTTCCCCTGCGCGCGCAGCGGCACGCAGGCGTACTGCGTGGCATAGGTCTTGCCCGGCTGCGGGTTGACCTGCGCCTCGCGGAAGGCGGGGTCGGCGCTGCGGTCGGTGCAGATGATGGTCTCGCCGCGCGCGGCACAGCGCCCGATGGCGGTGCGCACATCGTCGCCGATGATGTCGGCCACCGGGCAGGCACTCGACTGGATGTAGTCGTCGGGCAGTCCGTGGGCGGCGACCCCGCGCACGCTTTTTCCGTCGTCGCTGAGCAGCCCGACGGTACAGCGGGAAAAACCGATGTGGGTGGCGATATCGGCGCACAGTCCGTGCAGCTGCGCGGAGAAGTCGCTGGTGGTGAGCACGCTGCGGCACATGGCCAGCGCCATCTCGGCGCGGGCGCGTTCGCGCGCGAGGCGTTCGCGCAGCTGCGCCTGGGTGACGACGAGCGCGGCGGCGGCGGCGAAGCGGCGGGCGGTGTCGAGATGGCTCTCGGTGAAGCGCTCGGCCTCACCCGCATAGAGACAGATGACCCCGCGCCCGAGGGGGAGCGGGAACGGTACGGCAATGAGCGCCTGGATGAAGCTGCGGTCGTCGAGCGGGCGGAAACGCGGGTCCTGGCGCACGCTGTTGTGCAGCACCGGTTCCCCCTGTTTCGCCACCCACCCCGCCACCCCCTCGCCCGGGGCGAGTTCGCGCCCGAGCGCAGCGCTGCCGCTGCGCCACCACGCGTACTGCACGACCAGCGCGCCGTTGTCGCGCGGCAGCAGCAGCGAGGCACCGTCGGCGCGGCAGAGTTCGCCGGCGGCATGCACGATGCGGTCGGGGAGCTGCGCGGTATCATCGATGGTGAGGATGGACGTCAGCAGGTCGATGGCGGTTGCCGCGGGCATATCGTTGATGGTCATGGCGTTCCCTCCGGGGCAAGTATAGCATATCGCGCGGCGGACGGGGCAAGCGCTTGCCAAGGTGTCCGCCATAATCTACCCTGCCGGCAGCACAGGACGCGAGGTGAAGCGATGGCTGACGCAGGGCGTATTCCGGCAGCACAACTCGGGGAGTTCATGGCGGACGTGTTTGTCGCCTGCGGGGTGCCCGCGGCGGACGCGCGCATCATCAGTGACGTGCTGCTGGCGGCAGACCTGCGCGGCATCGATTCGCACGGGGTCAACCGGCTCAAGCCCGTCTATTACGACCGGCTGCGCGCGGGAAAAATCTCCCCGCTGACCGCACCCGAAACGGTGCGCGAGGGCCCGACGACCGCGGTCATCGACGGGAAATTCGGCATGGGGCACGTCATCGCGCACCGCGCGATGGAACTCGCCATCGCCAAGGCGAAACAGTACGGGCTGGGCGCGGTGGCGGTGCGCAACTCGACGCATTTCGGCATCGCCGGCTCCTACGCGCTGCAGGCGGTGGACGCGGGCATGCTCGGGTTCGTCACCACCAACGCGCGCCCCTCCATCGCCCCGACCTTCGGGGTGGAAAACATGCTCGGCACCAACCCGCTCACTTTCGGCATCCCCACGGACGAGGATTTTCCCTTTCTGCTCGACTGCGCCACTTCGATCACCCAGCGCGGCAAAATCGAGGAGTGGGAGCGCGAGGGGAAGACGACGCGGGCGGGACTGGTGACCGGGACGCAGGGGGAGGAACGCACTGACACGGCGGGCATCCTGCGCGACCTGGTGTCGGGCGACGCGGCGCTGCTCCCGGTCGGCGGCGCCGGCGAGGCGTATGCCGGCTACAAGGGCTACGGCTACGCCACGGTGGCGGAAATCCTCTCGTCGGCGCTGCAAAGCGGTTTCTTTCTCAAGCAGGTGACGGGGATGAATGTCGGGCATTTCTTTCTCGCCATGGACGTGGCGGCGTTTGCCGACCCGGTGGCATTCCGCCGGCAGGTAGGGGACGAACTGCGCGCGCTGCGCGCGGCGAAAAAGGCGCCCGGGGCGGCGCGCATCTGGACGGCGGGCGAAAAGGAATACGAGGCGCTGCAGGAACGCTCCCGCCTGGGCATCCCGGTCAACGCCAGCATTATCGCCGACCTGCGCACCATGCGCGACGAACTGGCCCTGCCGCACCGCTTCCCGTTTGATTGACCGCCGCGTAACTGCTACAATGTACTGCCGGTGACGGGCGCAGCCCGCACCTGAATACCACAAGGGGGAACCTTATGAAACTGATGGCGCTGCTGCTGGTGCTGCTGACGCTGGCCCTGCCTGCAGGGGCGGATGACGCGGTGACCATTCCCGGAGAGGTGACGACCATCGCCTTCGGCGAGGATGCGGCGGTAACGGTGCCGGCGGAGAGCGCCAGCTGGTACAAGGTCTATGTCGAGGGGTCGGGCAATCTCGACCTGACGCTGCGCGGTGAGGGCGCCACGGCGGTCAAGATGGATATCTTCCGCGAAAACGGCGAGCAGCTCGGCAGCGGGGCGGCGGCGGACGGCGTGGTGGCGGCGCAGGTCGACGCCAACCGCGACTACTGGTTTTTCATCCGGCTCACCCCCACGGGGAGCGAGACGGCGGAACTGACGCTGCACACGGCGCTGGCGGAGCCGGGCCCGGAATTCACCGTGCCGGCGGACGCGACGACGCTCTCTTTCGACGAGCGCACGGAAGGGACGGTGACGGACGGCGGTGAACAGTGGTACACGCTGGCGGTGCCCGCGTCGGCGGCAGGCGACTATCTGGTCATCGACCTGGAAGGCAAAACCGAAACGCTCGACCTCGACCTGATTATGACCGATGTCGAGGGGCGGGTGCTGGCCAAGTCGGAATCGACGCGCCCGCACGAGCGCGCGACGGCGCAGGTGCCCGACAACCGGCAGGTGGCGGTCCGGGTCTACGTCTATCGTGCGTCCGACGCGGAAGGCACGGCCGGCGACGCGGCATACGTGCTGCGTGCCTACACGGCGGCGGAGCAGCCGTCGGGCACCTACGCGCCCAACCTGCCGGCGGAATTCACCGCGGTGGAACCGGGACAGACGGTGGACGGCAGCGCCAGCGGCGCCCCGCAGTGGTACCGTTATCACATCGAGGAGCGGGGCAACCTGCGCGTGACGTTTTCCGGCGAGGGGTGCGAAGTGGCGCTCTTTGTCGAGGACGGCAGCGAGGTGTTCAGCGGCACGGCGGGTGCGGAGGAGCTGCACCTGCGCGGTGATGCCAACCGCTTTACGGATTTCTACCTGCGGGTCGGCGGCCGCGGTGATTTCGCTTTCAGCGGGGCGCTGGTGACCGGCGATTTCGTCGAATTGCCGCAGAGCTACAGCAGCATCACTCCGGGCCAGGATGTGCACGGCGCACTGCGCGAGGAAATCTGGTTCAGGTTTGTCGCCCCGCAGACGGGCTACGCCCTGTTCGCCTTCGACAGCACGGCGGACACGGAGAGTGACATCGACCTCGCGCTGGTGAGCCCTGAGGGGCTGGTGCTGGCCAAGGCGGAAACGACGAAGGCGCGTGAAGCGCTGCTGCTCGATGTCGAGCAGGGGCAGACGTACTTCGTGCGGGTCTACCCGTACCGGCAGCTCGAGCAGGCGGCGGAATTCGTGCTCTGGGTGCAGACGCTGGAGCGCAAACTGCCGCGGTAGGGTGACGGAACGCGATGCGTACGCCGGCATCGCTGCGGCCTATGCCGCGCGCAACGCCGGCGCCGACCTGACGGCGACGTACGACCGGCTGGCGGCGGTGCTGCCGCCGCCGGCGCGGCTGCTCGATGTCGGCTGCGGCACGGGGCGTGACGCGGCGGCGCTGCGCGCCCGCGGCTACATGGTGTGCGGTATCGACCGTTCAGCAGCGATGCTGCGGCAGGCACCCGGGTCGCTGCGCGGCGCACTGGCGGTGGCTGATGCGCGGGCGCTGCCGGTCGCGGCCGGCAGTAGTGACGGGGTACTGGCGGTGGCATCGCTGCTGCATCTGCCGAAGGCGGCGCTTCCTGCCGCGCTCGGCGAATTGCGGCGGGTCGTGCGCCCGCGGGGCATCGTGCTCGTCTCGCTCAAGTGCGGGACGGGTGAGGAAACGGAAACGGCCGCCTACGGGGTGCCGCGGTTCTACGCCTATTACACAGCGGCGGAACTGCAGGCGTACCTGGCGGCGGCAGCGCTGACGGTCATCGACCTTGGCGCGGACGCGCAGTGGCTGACCGCGGTAGCGGAGCGCGGCGCGGAATAAGACGAAGGAGAAGAACAGTGAACATTGTCGGACTGGCAGCAACGGTGGCAGCAGTATGGTGGCTGGGCAGGCACACGCAGGGGGCGCTGGCGCTTCCGGTTTTCCTCAAGGTGGCGGGACTGACGCTGGCGGCGACGGTGGCCGCATTCGGGGCAAAGCGCCCGCTCGACGCGCTGGTGGCGCTCTTTGCGCCCGCGGACAAGCTCGGGCGTGGCGTGCTGGAAGGCGCGCGGCGCGCCTTCAGCGGCATGGCGCAACTGGCCGCGGCGGCGGGCGTGGTGGTGGCGCTGCTGACGTATGTGCGCGGCGGTGAGCAGGCGCTGACGGGTGCGCTCGGGGCACTGGCGTACGGCGCTATTCTCGGCGGGATCATTTTCCTGCCGCTGGCGCTGATGCTTGGCGCGCGCTCGGCGGAGATGTTCGGCGGGCGGCGGTTCGAGCAGGACGGGCGGCGCGATGAGCGTCGTGACCGGCAGCAGCAACAGCAGCGCCCGCAGGGGCAGTCGCGTCCGCAGCAGCCGCAAGCGCAGTCGAACCGGCAGCAGAATCAGCCGCAGCAGAATCAGAACCAGCAGAATCAGCCGCGCGGAGAACAGCCGCGTGAGGGCGGGGGGCGGCGTAACCGCAACCGGCGCAACCGCGACCGCAACCGCGAAGACCGCGGTGAGCGTGGCGAGCGCAGCGAACGCGGCGAGCGCAGTGAGCGCGAGGAACGTCCGGCGGGCGGCAGCGATGCCGCGGCGCTGGCCGCGGCGGCGGCCGCCATGGGCGCCCCGGCGGTAGCGGCGGCCGCCCCGGTGTCGACTCCGGCCCCGGCATCGTTCAGCCCGGCGCCCTCGACGCTGGCCACGAAGACGGCCGCGGGCAATGCCATGACGCCGCTGGAGGATTGAACCGGATGACCGGAACGCGCGTCGCGGCTGACGCCGCGGCGCGCCGCCGCTCGCTGCTGCGGGCGGTCTGGACCCTCTGCACGGCGGGCGTGGCGCTGCTGCTCACTGTCGGGGGACTGGTGGCGCTCGGGCGGATGGAACAGGCCGCGACGGGCCAGCTGGCGCGGTTGCATGACGAGGCGCGGCAGGGAATGCGGCTGGCCATCGAGCGGCAGGCGGCGCGGCTGCTGCAGCCGGTGCTTATCGTGCAGGCCGCGCGCGTCGCTGACGACCTGCAGCGCCTGACCCGGGGCGAGAATCCGGCGGCACTCTTCGGCCCCCTGCCGGCGACAGCCGGCGAAACCTTCACCCTGCACCTGCGCGGCGGGAT
>CAZWUZ010000104.1:0-11819 GCA_964637655.1 uncultured bacterium
CTGCTCGTCGCCGCCGGCCTCGGGCTCATGCTCGCGGCCACCCTCGGCGGCGCCGCCCTCTTCGTCTTCATGCCGCGCCTCAACAGCGAACTGCTGCGCGGCGTGGGGGCGAGCAACATCTACCAGACCGCGCTTCCGGTCTTCCGCATCGGCAACGGCTCGCGCCCGCTCGACTGGCGCCCGGTCATGCGCGTGCGTACTGACCGTCCCGGCAACTACCGTGGGCAGGCCTTCGTCTTCTATACCGGCATGACCTGGTCGGCCATTGCCTCGACCGGGGCGCGCGAACTCCGCCCGCAGGAGGGGACGGTGACGGTGCCGCAGCCGGCCAGCGAGGCGTGGCACGGGCGCAGTGCGACGGTGCGTCAGGAGTTCCGCATCCTGCCGGGATTCTCCACCAATATCCGCTACGCGCTGCTCGCCCCGCAGGCCGTGCGTACCGACGACGCGGCGCTCAAGGTGCTCCCCGACGGGCAGCTGGCGGCGCTGATGCGCACGAACTTCACCTACACGGCGGTATCGCAGGTACCGGTGCTGGTGCCGGGGCGGCGCGGCAGCGCGGAACTGCCGCTGGTGCGGCGGGGCATGTACCTGCAGCTGCCGGCCCGCTCGAGCCGGCGCGTCGCGGAACTCGCGCAGCGGGTGGCGGGGACGGCCGGCAGCGACGTGCAGCGCGTGCAGCGCCTGAGCGACTGGCTGCAGGAAAACTGCACCTATGACCTGACTGCATCGACCCCGCTCGCCGGCTATGCCGACATGATCGAGTATTTCCTGTTCGAGTCGCGCGCGGGCTGGTGCGAACACTTTGCCACCGCCCTGGCCGTGCTGTGTCGTCACGCGGGGATGCCGTCGCGCCTGATTACCGGATTCGCACCGGGCGAATACGACCCGGCCGACCGCTCATGGCTGGTGCGCGCGCTGCACGCGCATGCCTGGACCGAGGTCTGGATCGACGGACAGGGCTGGATGGATTTCGACGCCACCCCCCCGGGGTCATTCCCCTCCGGGCCGGAATCCTTCCTCGGTGACGAGTCGTGGACGACGACGCTCCCCGCGCGCATCCTCTCGTTCATCGACGCCGACCAGTCGCGCCTGCAGGGGATGGTACTCGAAGTGGTGCCGGTTCCCGATTTCATTGGCGGCGGCGTGCTGTCGCTCGGCCTGGTGCCGCTGCTGGTGCTCGCCCTGGCGCTGGTCGCACTGGTGCTGCTGCTGGCCGGCTGGCGGCGGCGTACGGCGGGCGCGGCAGTGCCGCTGCTGGTGAAAAAGATGAACGCGCTGCGCAGTGCGCTGGTGCAGGCCGGCGCGCGCGATGCTGCCGGCTGGACCGTGCGTGAGTTCGCCGCGCAGGAGGCGCCGGCGGCGCTGCGCGCGGTGTTCGCGGAGTTGCAGCCGCTGGTGACGGAGTACTACCGCTGCCGCTTCGCGGGTGGCGATGCCGCCGCGGTGCACGCTCTGATGGCAACCCTCACCCGTCTGCAAAATATGCTACGATAGAAAACAGGGGACACACTGCTGATTTCCCCCCCGGAGCGGATGATGCGGACGTTCATGCTGGCCGTCCTGATGCTGTTTGCGTGCCTGCCGGCGGCGGCAGAGACGTTGCCGGTGTCTGCTGCCGATACGCTGACTGTCGAATTCCTCGATGTCGGGCAGGCGGACGCCATCCTCATCACCATGCCGCATGGCGGGCGCTACCTGGTCGATGCCGGGGTACGCGATACGCAGGTGCTGGCACTGCTGCAGGCGCGCGGCATCACGCATCTCGACGGTATGCTGCTGACCCACCCGCACACCGACCATTGCGGCGGCATGCCCGCCATCCTGCGCACCCTCACGGTAGACACGTTCTACGAGAGCGGCAAACTGCACACCGCGCCATCATACCGTGACACGCTGCGCGCGGCACTGGAAAGCGGTGCCGGTTACGCGACGGTGCGGCGCGGCGACACGCTGGCGTGGGACCCGGACGTGCTCATCGAGGTGCTGCATCCCGACACGCCGGCCTATCGCGACATCAACACCAATTCGGTGGTACTGCGCCTGACCTGTCGCGGCACGCGCGTGTTGCTGACGGGTGACGCGACGAAACGCAGCGAGGAGATCATGCTCGCGGCACTGCCGGCGAAGATGCTGCGCGCCGATGTACTGAAGGTCGCGCATCACGGGTCGCGCGGTTCGAACACCGCGGTCTTTCTCGCGGCGGTGGCCCCGGACACGTATGTCATCATGTGTGCGCGGGAGAACAGCTACGGGCATCCGCACCCGCAGACGCTGGAACGGCTCACGGCGCAGGGGGGCGCGGTCTTCAGCACTGCGCTTGACGGCACGGTGATGCTGATGATTGGCGACACGGTTGCGATTGCCGGCGAACGCCTGCGCGCGGTGCCGGCGGCGGAGGTGCCGCATGCGACTGAGTAAGGTGGCGTTGCAGGACGCGGTCGGGATGCTGCTGCCGCACGACATCACAAAAATCGTCCCCGGAAAGTACAAGGGCGCGCGGTTCCGCAAAGGGCACGTGGTCACGCGCGCGGATATTCCCGAACTGCTGAAACTCGGCAAGGAGCATCTCTGGGTGCTGCGGCTGGCAGCGACAGAATTGCACGAGGATGATGCGGCGCGCGCGTTTGCGAAACTGGCGGGAAAGCATGTCGGCGTGCGCGGACCGCGCGAGGGGAAACTGACGTTCAGTGCGCAGGTCGACGGACTGCTGCGTGTTTCCGCACCGGCAGTGGCGCGCATCAACCGCGTTCCCGACGTTGTTTTTGCCACACGTCACGACGCTGTTCCGGTGCGCGCGGGCGAGGAGGTGGCGGGCATCCGCATCGTCCCGCTGGCGACGACCAAAGCGCGCGTGCGTCGCGCCCTGCGCGCCGCCGCGGTGCCGCCGCTGCAGGTGCTGCCGTTCCGGAAACTGAAGGTCGGGCTGGTGGTAACCGGCAGCGAGGTGGCGAAAGGGCGCATACGCGACCGTTTCCGCCCGGTTATCGAACAGAAAATGCGCGCACACGGCTCGCGCGTGACGACCGCAGCAGTGGTCACCGACGACCGCGCGCTGATCGCCGCCGCTGTCCGCCGCGCGTTGCGCCGTTGCGACCTGGTCATCGTCACCGGCGGCATGTCGGTCGATCCCGACGATGTCACGCGTCATGCCATCCGCGACGCGGGAGCGAAACTCGAGCGCTACGGTATCCCGGTGCTTCCGGGCAACATGCTGCTGCTCGCCTATGCCGGGAAGAAGCCGGTGGTCGGGGTGCCTGCCTGCGGCATCTTCCACATGACCACATCGTTTGACCTCGTGCTGCCGCGCCTGCTGGCCGGCCTGCGGGTCACTTCGGCGGAAATGCAGGATATGGGCTATGGCGGCTACTGCCTGCACTGCCGGCGCTGCGTCTATCCCGCCTGCCCGCTGGGAAAACGCTGATACAGCATTCTGTCGCGCAAAATGATGTGCCGAAATTGAAATGATGTGCGGCGGTTTCTGGTATAATAGAGTAACCCACAGGCAGCACCATCGCACGGAAGCGAGGTGAGCACGGATGCCCGGTATCGGACCCCTCACACCTTCATCAGCGCCTGAACGGATAACGTACACGGCTCCTGCCTCCGCGCCGGAAACGGCGCAGGCGAGCGGCTGCGAAACCTGCAAAAACCGCACGTATCAGGACGGCTCGAACGATCCGGGCGTGTCGTTCAAAACCCCGACGCACGTCGCGCCCGAGCAGGCGGCGTCCGCCGTCGCCGGGCATGAACGCGAGCATGTGGTGCGCGAGCAGGGAAAGGCGGAACGTTCCGGCCGCGAAGTTGTTTCGCAGTCAGTGCAACTCCACTCCTCGGTCTGTCCCGAGTGCGGACGCGCCTACATCTCCGGCGGCACGACGCGCACGGTGACGCGCGAGAAGCAGCAGGATGCCGCCCCCGCCCCCGGCGAACCGGGGCAGATTCTTGACCGCTACCGGTAAATGCCGATGCTGTCGCGCCAGTGGCGCAGCGTGAGCGTGACCACGCCACCGTCGCTGCGGTAATAGGCGCGCAGTGCCTGCACGTCCGGCACAAGCAGTTCGCGGGTGTAACGCGCCCACGCCGCCGGTGGCAGGAACGCATACGCGGCGAGGTAGCGTGCCGGTGCCGTACGCGGCCCGTGCCAGAGCAGGGAGAAGAGGCAGGGCCAGAGCGGCGACTGATGTCGCTGCACCGCGTCGGCCAGCGGCGCGGGGAGCGTGACGCCCGTGAGGCGCGCATACCACCAGAGCCCGAAGGCAATGGCACCCTGCCATGCTGCCGGCGCCTGTGCATAGAGCGCTGCCCGCGCCTGCGGGTAGCGCGCCCACCAGAGATGGAAATCGCGCCACCATTTCAGCCCGCGTAGCCCGTGATGCAGCAGGTGATGCACGAGCATGACCATCCCGGCGCCAGCTGGTGACAGCACCTGCAGCCGGGCAAAGCCGGGGAGCGGTTCCGCCAGTCGCTGCACGTCGACGCCGGCATTGAACCGGGCGCGCGTCCCGAGCCGCTCGCTGCAGATTACCTCCGTGTGCAGGTCAAGCGGAAGCAGCAGCGGTGCCGCCGGGCAATGCCAGTAGTTGTCGTACCCGGCGAGTTGCTGCCAGCCCTGCCGCCGCAGCCGGGCGGTGAGTGCGGCCGCCTGCGGTGGTGTCAGCAGCAGGTCGATATCGGAGAGTCGCCGCTCGCCTTCGTGCCCGGCGTAAAGGTCGAAGAGCGCGGCGCTCCCCTTGAGCAGCGTGGCGGGGGCGTCGAGCAGGGTGTCGAGTTCGCGCAGTTGCGTGTGCAGTGCCAGCGCGCGTGCCGCCTGCTCGCGCCGCGCCTGCGCCACCGCGGGGTGCTCCGGAAACGGAAGCGCACTCAGCACCTGTTCCGCCGCCGCCTGCGCGAGGAGCGCCTCGTCCGGAACGTCCCATGCTGCCGGCCGCGTGCCGAGCAGCAGCCCGCTCAGCCGTTCCATTGACAGCGTCCGCGCGGTAGCATAAGATTGGGAGTATGAAGAACGGGACGCTTGCGGTACCGCGCAACGATGTCGCCTGGCGCCGTGTCGGTGACGAGGTGCTTATCCTGCACCTGCGCAGCGGTTATTACTACTCGCTCAATGCCACGGGCGCGCGTCTCTTCGAGGAACTGGCCGCGGGGCAGGATGCCGCGGCGGCGGTGCGCACGGTTGTGCGCGAGTTTGCTGTCGACGCAGGGCGGGCGCAGCGCGATTGTGACGCGCTGGTCGCCGACCTGCGCGCGGAAGCAATCCTCGTTCCCGCCTGATTCTCTCCGTGCCCGCATACGCCGCATTCTACGTCACCTTTCCGACGGGCGTCAAACCATGAACTATGCCGCTGCCGTCGGGCCGTTTACTGCCGCCATCACCACCCCGCTCGACCTGCCGCTGCCCGCAGCCGCTGCGCCCGCCGGCCTGCAGGTCGACTGGCAGGTGCAGGCGCCGCCGCGCGCGGCTGACGACCGCATGCAGGTGACCGTCGACGGCGGCCGTTGCACGGTCTGCCTGTGCGGGGTTGCCGAATTCACCTGGGACGACGGCGCGGACACCGTGGCCGGCACGTTTTGCGGCGAGACGGAGCGCTGGCGAACGGAACACCTGCGTGACATGCTGCTGCTGCCGGCGCTCGAAGCCGTGTTGCTGGCGCGCGGGGTGCTCACGTTGCATGCCGCGGCGGTTATGCGCGGCGATGCGCTCGCGCTCTGTCTCGGTCCGTCGGGTGCGGGCAAGAGTACGCTGGCGGAGATGCTCGCCGCGCGGGGTGGCACGCTCTTCAGCGACGACCGCGTCATCCTGCATGGCAACCGCCTCTATGCCTGGCCTGCCGGCACCGTGCGGGAAGTGCCGCCGCGCCTGCTGCTGCTGCAGGCCGTATATGAGCCGCAGGCTGCCGCATCATGCGTGCAGCCGCTGGCGCCTGCCGTCGCGGGCGCAGCGGCGCTTGCCGCCACCCGCTGGGCCGGCGCCCCGGGCGCCGCCGCGCTTCCCGGCTTTGCCGCCGCCACCGCGCGCCTGCTCGAACTGGTCGCTGCAGCGCGCGCACGGCGTGTGGTCATGCGCGACCGCGACCATGCGTTCCTCTCCGACATATGGTGACGCACACCGATTGCTGTATCGTTGTTGCTGAGCTCTCCCCCGCTTGTACGGTGTGCGCATGGTAGCCGCGGCGGTTATCATCTTTGTCGCCACGTATGCCGGGGTCGCTCTGGGCCATGCGCCCCGCCTCGCGCTCGACCGCACGGGTATCGCGCTGCTGGGCGCCATCGCCATGGTCGCCGCCGGCGTGCTTACCACTGCCGGGGCCGTCGCCGCCATCGACTTCCCCACCATCCTGCTCCTCTACGGCCTGATGGTCGTCTCGTCGCAGTTCCGGCTGGCCGGGTTCTATACCCTCGTGGCGCTGCGCCTCGCTGCGCTCATTGCCCGCCCGCGGCTCTTTCTGGCCGCACTCATTGCGGTGACAGCACTGCTCTCTGCCCTGCTCACCAACGATATCGTCTGCCTCGCCTTCACCCCGGTACTGACCGTGGCGCTGCTGCGCGCGCGGCGCGACCCCGTTCCCTACCTGCTCGCGCTCGCCTGTGCCAGCAATATCGGCTCGGCGGCGACTATCATCGGCAATCCGCAGAACATGCTCATCGGGCAGGTCGGACGCCTCGCCTTCGGCCCCTTCCTGCTCTGGTGCCTCCCACCCGTCATCCTCGCGCTGCTGCTGCTCTATGTGCTGGTCGCACGTCTCTGCCGTGCCCGTCTCACGGCGGTGCTGCCGGCCGCCCCGGCGCCGGCGGCTGGCGACTGGCCCGCCTACGACGCGCATCAGGCGCACAAGGGACTTATCGGGCTGGTGGTGCTCATCGGACTGTTCTTCAGCCCGCTGCCGCGCGAACTCTCCGCGCTGGCGGTGGCCGGCATCTTTCTCTGCAGCCGCTTCATCCGCACCCGCGCCATACTCGGGTTTGTCGACTGGCACCTGATCACCCTGTTTTGCGGATTGTTTGTCGTGGTCGGCGGTTTCCTGCATACCGGGTACCCGGACGCGGCGGTGCTCTGGCTGCGGCAGCATGGCCTGCCGCTTGCCGACGGCACACTGCTCACGCTCGTCGCCGTGCTGCTCAGTAATATCGTCAGCAATGTGCCGGCAGTGATGATGCTGGTGAAATTCCTCGACCCGCTCCTGCCGCAGTCGTGGTACGTGCTCGCGCTCGCGTCGACCTTTGCCGGCAATCTCTTTACCATCGGCAGCATCGCCAACCTCATCGTCATCGAGCAGGCGCGTCTGCTGGGCGTGCCCATCACGTTCCGGGCGCACCTGCGTATCGGCCTCCCCGTCACCCTCGCCTCGCTCGCCGTGCTGCTGCTCTGGTTGCGGCTCGCCTGACCGCCCCGGGTGCTGGTTTGCCCGGCTGCCCGGGCATGCTATAATCCGCGTATCACGTCTGCGGAGGAGAAACTCCATGCGCCGTTTCCTGTTCCCGTTGCTGCTGCTCACCGTCCTGCTGTCACTTGCCGGCTGCGCGGCGACCGACTGTTGCGTCACCACCGCCCGC
The DNA here is from genome assembly GCA_964637655.1 of uncultured bacterium. Lineage (GTDB taxonomy): Bacteria > DAOPZR01 > DAOPZR01 > DAOPZR01 > DAOPZR01 > CAZWUZ01. The sequence goes on from CAZWUZ010000104.1 coordinate 7,552, forward strand.
CCGGAGTGGCTGCCGGCCGGTATCCAGCGCGCCGGGTTCGATATCGACGACACGCTGCTCTTTTCCACCCCCGCCTTCGACGCGGCGCGGGCAAAGTACCAGTTCGGCAGCGATTCGTTCTGGGCCGAGGTCAACGGTCACGACCGCGATTATTCCATCGTCAAGCAGAAGGCGCTGGAGATTGTCCGCGCCCTGCAAACCGAGGGGGTGACCGTTTACGCCATCACCGCCCGCCCGCCCACCGGCGGCGCGCCCGTGGGTGCATTCCTGCAGGAGGCCATGGGGATCCCGGCGGAAAATGTCTTCTTCGAGCCGCGCGGCAAGGTGGAACGCATCCGCGCGCTGCGCCTCGACGTCTTTTATGGCGACAGCGACTCGGACATTACCGACGCGCAGGAGGCGGGGGTGCGCGGCATCCGTTTCCAGCGCTCGCCCCGTTCGTCCTACCGCAACAGCGACGGTACGCTCGCCAAGTATCACCCCGGTGAGTACGGGGAAACCGTCATCCCGGACTCGGAGAACTGACATGCGCTGCGCCGTCGTCGTCCGCACCGGCCTGGCCCGCACCGACGAGGTGCGCGGGGTTATCGCGGCGCTGCGCCAGGGTTGTGACGAACTGATCCTCCCTGCGGGCTGGGAGGAGGCGGGCTGCGATACCTGGCGCGAGGTGCTGCCGGACGTCGACCTGGTCGCCTCGGTCGGCGGCGACGGGACGCTGCTGATTGCGGTGCACCTGCTCGCCGGGCGCGATATCCCGGTCTTCGGCATCAATCTCGGGCGGCTTGGCTTCCTCACCGAGATCAACCCGGCCGAAGTGGCGGACGAACTCGCCCGTTTCCGCCGCGGTGAAGCCAAGGTGGAGCAGCGCATGATGCTGCAGGCGCAGTGGCCGGGCGAAGAGCAGCCGGTGATGGTGCTCAACGAGGTGGCGGTGCTCTCCGACGACTACCCCTCGCTGCTGGCGCTGCAGACCTTCATCGACGGCGAGGAACTGAGCCATGTGCGCGGTGACGGGCTGGTTATCGCCACGCCGACGGGCTCGACGGCGCACTCGCTTTCCGCCGGCGGCTCCATCATCGAGCCGTCGCTCGAGGCAATGCTCGTCACCCCGGTCTGTCCGCACACCTTCTCGCTCCGCCCGCTGGCCGTCACCGACGACCATGTCATCGGGGTCAGCGTGGCCGATCCGTCACCGGGCGCGCTGCTGCGCTGCGACGGGCGCGTGCGCGGCCGCCTGCGGCGCGACGAGACCCTGACCGTGCGCCGCGCCCTCTGTCCGGTGCGCCTCGTGCTCAGCGGCCGCCGCTCCTACTTCAGCGTGCTCAAGCAGAAACTCGGTTGGGGCGCCTGATGCTGCGCGAACTCTGCATCCGCAACGTCGCCCTGCTGGAAAAACTCGATGCGGAATTTGCGTCCGGGCTGAATGTCGTCACCGGGCCTTCGGGGGCGGGCAAATCCATCGTTATCGGCGCCCTCGGGCTGGCGCTGGGCGCGCGGGCTGACGCGAAGGACATCGGGCCCTGGGGCGACCGCGCCGAGGTGACCGCGCGCTTTGTCGTGACGGATGCGGCGCGTGCCCTGCTGCGCGAGCTCGACATCACCGCGGCGGAGGAACTGACGGTGCGTCGCGTCGTGGCGAAAGGCGAGTCGCGCGCGTATCTTGACGGCACCCCGCTCGCCCTTGGCCTGCTCAAGCGGCTTGGCGAGGTGCTGGTCGACGTTCACGGACAGCATGAGCATCAGTCGCTCCTCTATCCCGAGCGCTACGTCCATTTCGTCGACGCCTTCGGGCGCCATGCGCGCGTGCTGGCCGACTGGCAGGCCGCTTACGCTCTGTTCCGCACCGCGCAGGAGGCGCTCGCCGCCGCGCAGAAGGCGACGCAGGAAAGCGCGCAGGCGCTCGATTTCTACCGCTTCCAGCACCGCGAAATCACCGATGCCGACCCGCGCGAAGGAGAGGCAGAGGAACTGCAGGCCGAGCGCGCGCAGTTGCGTCACGCGGAGGATATCGCCGCGGCGCTGCGCGGCGGCGCGTTGGCGCTGGGTGATGACGGGGGCGTGCTCGAGCGGCTCGACAACATCGAGGCGGCGCTCGCGGCGGTGCAGGAGTGGTATCCCGACGCGGCAAAGCGCCTGCAGGAGATCCGCGAGGCGAAAGCCATCCTGCAGGAGACCCGCCACGACCTGCGCACGGCGGAAGAGACCATCACCGCCGATCCCGGGCGCCTCAACGAGGTCGAGGCGCGTCTCCACCTGCTGCAGCAACTGCTGAAAAAGTACGGCGGCAGCATGACAAACGTGCTGGCCTACGCGGCGGAACTCGGGCAGCGCCTCAAGCGCGTCGACAACCGCGACGAGGAACTGGCGAAACTGGCGAAGGAACTTGCGACAGCGGAACAGGCGGCGCGCAGTGCGGCCTCAGCGTTGAGCGCGGCGCGCGCAAAAGCGGCGAAGAAACTCGGGACGGGGATCAACAAGGAACTGCAGCTGCTCGGGCTGCCGAAAGCGGAATTCACCGTCGTCCTGCAGCCGCTGCCGCAGTGGGAGGCGCAGGGCGCCGAGAGTGTCGAGTTTTTCTTTACTGCCAACCCGGGGCATGCCGCGCAGCCGCTGGCCAAAGTCGCCTCGGGCGGCGAAATCTCGCGCGTCATGCTCGCCATCAAGACCGTGCTCGCCGGCGACAGCCCGGTGGCGACCATGGTCTTCGACGAGATCGACAGCGGGATTTCAGGGGAGACGGCGGGGCAGGTCGCGGACCGCCTGCGCGCCGCGGCGGACACCCAGCAGATCATCTGCATCACGCATCTCCCGGCCATTGCCGCGGCGGGGACGCGCCATTGTCGCGTCAGCAAGCAGACGGTGAAAGGCAAGGCGAGCGTGACACTGGCGGTGGTGGAAGGCGATGCACGGGTCGAGGAAATCGCCTCGCTCTTCGCCCCGCGGGTGACCGACGCCTCGCGTGCCGCCGCCCGCGAACTCCTCGCCCGCCGCTGACCGGAAAACAGAAAACCCGGCGGAACCTTCCGCCGGGCTGCGGGTTGCAACTGGTAGGCGTAACCGGAAACAGCAGCAAACGTTCGTCATGCTGCAATTCTCGCAACAGCAAAAGAATATAGCAGAACGCATTACGAACGAGTTCAACAGAATATTGATCGAAAAACAGGTGTGATCTTGCCCCCGGCGGGGTGGATTATTTGTGTGCAAAGAGTTGCCAAAACATATAAATATGTGATACACTATTTGCACGAACTGACCGATGAAGGAGTGATTATGGATTTGACACGATGGGAATCGCAGATGCGCAAGGGCAATCTGGAACTGGCCCTGATGACCCTGCTGATGAACGAGGGGGAAAAGTATGGTCTGGACATCATTGCCAGCCTGAAGGAAAAGTGCGGCATCGAGATTGTCGAAGGGACGCTCTACCCGATCATGAGCCGTTTGCAGGAGGATGGGCTGGTGGTGGCCCGGTGGTCGACAAATAACCCGGGCCATCCGCGCAAATTCTACAATGTGACGAAAAAGGGGCGTGAGGCAGTCGCGGTCATGGATGCGAAGCTGATGGAGTTTATCGGGCGCTATGAGGAACTGAAAGGGGCGCGCACCGTGGTGCGGGCTTCCCGTGGGCGGCAAAGCGCCTGAGCGCGCGGCTGCAGGCATCCGCCCCCGCCCCGGCGTCCGTGACGATCTGCGCCGCATGCTGCTCCCCCTGTATGTGCTGGGGCAGCTTGCCGGGGATAAGGAAATGAGCACAGGTGAACTTGGGCAACAGGTAGAGCGTTTTGTGACCTTCCCGGGATTCATGGGGTATTTCCTGCCGATGCTGCACGACCTTGAAGCGCGGAGTATGCTGGCATCACGCTGGGTGCCGCTAACGTCGTGGGGCAAGCGTAAACTGTATCGGTTGGGACCGTCGGGGATGGCAGCATATCGCCATGGTGTTCAGGAAGCGAGTGAGGTGGTGGACGAGGTGCTGGCGGGTGGCAGACGCTGAGCATGGCGCTCTGCCGGCTATGGCGGAAAATTTATCGTATGGTGCAACGCCGGCGTGCCGGCAGGTGTATATAATACTGTCGGCATTTCATGTAGTGCCTGATGTAAATTGACGGCGACGGAGCAACCGGATATACTGTCGAGCAGTGCCGGATAATCAGAGTGAGACGCAAGCCGACGAATAAATATAAAAAGGCGGGCGAGATGGCACGGAACTTGCGCAAGCAAGCAAGCAAGCAAGCAAGCAAGCAAGCAAGCAAGCAAGCAAGCAAGCA
>CAZWUZ010000105.1:0-11671 GCA_964637655.1 uncultured bacterium
CGACCTGGCTGCGCGACTACCTGTATATCCCGCTGGGTGGCAACCGCGGCGGCACCCTGAAGACGTACCGCAACCTGATGCTGACCATGCTGCTGGGCGGGTTGTGGCACGGGGCGGCCTGGAACTTCGTGTTGTGGGGCGGCTATCACGGACTGCTGCTCGCCGGCGAGCGACTGCTCGGCATCAAGCTGGAGATTGTCGACGGGGCATGGTGGCGGAAAGTGCTGCGGGCCGCGGTGACGTTTCACCTGGTCTGCGTCGGCTGGGTGTTTTTCCGGGTGCAGCAGTTCGGCGACATTGGCGTCGTGTTCACCCGGCTGCTGCGTGGCGACTGGCTGCACGTGAGCAGCGCTTCGTATGAGACGGCGGTGGTGGTGTTCATCGTGGCGCTGGCGATGCTGACGCACCATCTCGGGCGTCGCAGCGAGGTGCGTGACTGGTTCCTGTCCCGCTCGCCGCACTGGCAGGGTCTGACGTACGCGCTGATCATCCTGGCGGTATTCATGCGGAGCGCCAAGGTGCACCGCTTTATCTACTTCCAATTCTGATGGGGGCCATGACGACGGAACGGACGACAATCAACTGGCACGTGATCGCGCGCCTGGCCGCGTGGACGCTACTGCCGCTGCTGCCGTTTGCGGTCGCGGTGGCCGCAGTGGTGTGGCAGTACGGGGTGCAGACCGTGGTCTTCAAGGGCATCGGCGGCGGTGAAGGATTGCAGCGGCCAGGGCCGGGCATGGTCTGGTACCTCGCCGGTTCGGATGTGTCCGGCCGGCCGCAGACCACGGTGCAGATGCTGCAGGAACTGTTCAACAGCAGCGCGGCCCGGCCGCAGATCATGGAACTGTCCGGCGGCGGCTGGAGCGTACTCAACCATTACTGCGTCATGCATGAAATGGTCCGCGCCGGCGCGGTGCCGCGCCTGGTGCTGCTGACGGTGAATCTCGAGAGCTTGAGCTGGAACCCGCAGCAGTATATGACCGGCTCAAACGCGATTACGCTCGTTGCTCCTGCCGAATACGGACGGCTGCAGGAATACCAGCGCCTGATCAACAGCCGTGACAACTGGGAGACGAGCCGGATGCGCCGGTGGCAGACCAGGATGAACTATCTGACGGGCGGGTTGCGGGTGCTGGTGTACGATAATATGAACAGGTTCCTGCCGGAGCGCTGGAACCGCGACCGGATCACGCCGGACGCCACGCTTCCGATGCGCTTTTCAGCACCAGCCACGCCGGATAATCCGGCGGTAGCCGGGTTTGCCCTGACGCTGGAATACGCCCGCCGCCATGGCTTCCACGTGACCGGCTACGTGACACCGGTGAATCACGACCGCCCGGCGCTGGTGGCGCAGAATGTCAGCCACCTGCAGAACCTGTTCGCGGAGTATGGCTTCCGGCTCATTGATTGCAGCGGCCTGCTGCCGCCGACCGGGTTCCGTGAGCGCGCGATGCATTACACGGAAACAGGTCGCCGTCGCCTCGCCGGCGAACTGGCGCGGGAACTGCTAACGAATGAGCTGGCTGATGCGGGCGCACCGGCTGACAGCCGCACGCTGTCTGCCGCGCCAACTGGCGCGAGCGGGACACCATCGGCGCAGTTTGACGGACGGGATTGGCGGCAGGCAGACGGCCGACCTTGTATGATGGCAGCGCGCAGATGGCCAGCCACCTGATAGCCGGGCGCTACCCGCGCGCGTATTACGACATCTTCGACGGGATGGTGGCCGGGGCACTGCGCAGCGGCGACGGCCTGCTGCTCGATGCCGGGTGCGGCAGCGGGCGGATCTGGCCGCGGCTGCAGCGGCCGCTCGTCGGTACAGAGTACAAGCGGAGCGTCATGCCGCTACGGCCAGCGCAGCCCTTTGCGGCGTCGGATATCCGCGCGCTGCCGTTCCGTGACGGCAGTTTCGGCACGGTGCTGTGTGCCGAGGTGATTGAACACGTACGGGAGGACGGTCTGCTGCTGCGCGAACTGCATCGCGTGCTGCGCCCCGGCGGGCGATTGGTATTGACCACCTCGCCGCTGCTCGGGACGCCGATGGCGCTGCTCATCCCGCTCAAGAACCGGCTGCACCCGAATCATGCACAGGAACATATCAACCTGCAGCATCCGGCCCGCCTGCTGGCGTCGGTCGCGGCAGCAGGTTTCACTGTGGCTGACGTGCGCTACTGGAACGCCCTGTCAATGACGCATTATCTCTCCCTTTTCGGGTGCGAACGCGCCGCCGCCTGGTGGAATGCGCGCACTTCCCGCCTGCAACATCCCTCCCTGAACAACAACATACTCATTACTGCCGTAGCTGGCTGACCACCGACGCATGCGCCGGCCGCACGCATCAGTACCGGTGTGCCCGGCCATTTTGACGGGAGCGGTGACGGCAGATACAATACTGCCATGGACGAACGGGAACTGGCGCGCATGGCGCGTTTCGAGGAGTTCTACTGGTGGTTCCGCGCGCGACGGCATCTCGCGCGCTGCTGGCTGCGGTGGTATGTCCCGGAGGTGCGGCAGGTGACGGATATCGGCTGCGGCACGGGGGGGACGGCGCTCGCGCTGGCCGGGGAGTATGCCTATACCGGTATCGATGCTGCGGCCGCCGCGGTACGGTTCACGCGTGAGGCGGTGCGGCGTGCCGGGGCGACGGAAGCAGGACTGCTGCGGCAGGACGCGACGCGTCTCGGGCTGCGTACGGGGAGTCAGCCGCTGCTGGTTGCGCTCGCCGTGCTCGAACATCTTGACGATGACGCCGCAGCGCTGCGCGAATGGCGGCGCGTGCTGGCGCCCGACGGTCACCTGCTGCTGACCGTGCCAGCCTATCCCTTCCTGTGGAGCGAGCACGACGAGGCGCTGCAACATAAGCGGCGCTACACGATGAGCGAACTGCGGCGCAAACTGGCGACCGCGGGATTTGCCATCGAGAAGAACAGTTATCTCATCACCGCGCTGCTCCCCGTCGTACTGGCATTCCGCTTCCTGCGGTCGCTCGGGCAGCGCCCGGGGCGGCAGCAGACCGACCTGGTGGAACTGCCGCGCCCGCTCAACGCGTTGCTGGAATGGCTCTGCCGTGTCGAGACGCTGCTGACGCGCTGGTGCAACCTCCCCTGCGGCGTGTCGCTGGTCGTGCTGGCGCGCGCCCGCTGAAACACACAACGGCGTTCACCACGGAGCACACGGAGAACCGAGCAAGAATCAGAGAGAAAAACCCGGGGGAAGGTCTGCCTGCGGCAGACGGGAGTCAAAGCACAGGAATTACATCTTTCACCGCAGAGCACACAGAGCACGCAGAGAACTGCACACGGAGAACTGAGAAGAAATCAGAGACGAAGGCATCCTGAGAGAGGTCTGCCTGCGGCAGACGGGAGTCAAAGCACAGGAATTACATCTTTCACCGCAGAGCACACAGAGCACGCAGAGAATTGCACACGGAGAACTGAGAAAGAATCAGAGAGGAAGGCAACCAGAGGGAGAGGTCTGCCTGCGGCAGACGGTAAAAAAGGGTTGCGGTGTAAGCTACTTGTGCGGGTGTTAGGCCCCTCACCTGCCGCTGCGCGGCTTCCTCTCCCAAAGGGAGAGGGGAAACAATGGAACCGACAAAGGAAACATGAGGGAGAGGTCTGCCTGCGGCAGACGGGAGACACGACAAAGGAAACCTGGGGGAGAGGTCAGAGCCAGTTGTCGTGCAGGGCGGTGGTGCGGTCGATGCGGCGCGGGCCGCGTTTGCCGATGTACCAGCCGGTGTGATGGGCGAGAAGGTCGCGCCAGAAGGCGAGGCGCAGGCGTCGTGCCCCGCGGGGGTCGCCCTGCAGTTCGCGCAGGGCGGCGATGATGCGCGTGGCCTGCCCGACCAGCCACGGGTAGGAATGCTCAACCGTGTAATATGGAGCACCGAGGTCTGAGCGCCAGTAGCTGTCGCCGACCATACCAGCGGCGACGGCATCGGCATAGAGTTCCGTGCCGGGATAGACGGTGGTGATGCTGACCGCGGCTTCGTCGGGACGGGCGGCGCGCATGACGCGGATGGTGTCTGTGATGGTGGCATGCGTCTCGCCCGGATTGCCGACCATGAGGAGCATCTCGCGGAAAAGACCTGCGGCACCGGCATCAGCAAAGGCGCGGATGATGTCGTCAGGAGTATCTGCTTGTGCATGCGCTCGAGCACGGCGGGTGAACCGGACTCCACCCCGAAGGTGACGGCAAAACAGCCGGCAGCCCGCATGTCGGCATAGAGTTCGCGCGAGGAGCCGCTGACGCGTCCGATACAACTCCAGCGCACGGGGACGGCGCAACGGCGCAGCTCGTCACAGAAGGCTGCGACCCGTTGTGGGTCGAGGGTGAAGGCGTCGTCGGCGAACGATACGCACGTCACGCCATGGTCGCGGTGCAGGCGGGCGAGTTCCTCGACGATATTCTCCGCGCTGCGGAACCTGATGCGATGCTGCCAGAAAAGGGCGGTGGCGCAGTAGCGGCACTTATAGACGCAGCCGCGCGATGCGGTGACTACCGCGCGTTTCTCGCCTGCCATGCCGCGCGCGTCGAGGTAGCGGTCGGCGTACGCGGATTGCGCGAAGAGGGCATAGTCGGGGAAGGGGAGCGTGTCAAGGTCGGTGATGAGCGGCCGGTCGGGCGTCTGCACGAACGCTCCGTTGTGCAGGAAGGCGAGGCCGGGAATGCTGTCGTACGGGCGGCCGGCAGCGAGCGCAGCAGCAAGTTCAACGATGGTCGTTTCCGCTTCGCCGCGCACGACGATATCAACCGGGTACTGTCGCAGAACCTGTTCCGGGAGCAGGGTGGCATGGGCACCACCCATGATGATGACGGCCCCGGGGTGCAGGCTGCGCGCGAGCGCGGCGAGGTCGCGCGCGGCAGCGCGGCGTTCGGTAAAACAGGGGATGCCGATGACCTCCACGGGATGGGACACAAGATACTGTTCAACAGCCGCCGGAACGGCAAAGGCGAAATCGACGGCGTTTGCCTCATGCCCCGCGCGGCGGAGCACCTGCACGAGGTAGTTGAGCCCGAGCGGCGGAGAACTGATCCAGGCCGGCAAAGAGCCGTGCGGGCGGCGTACCGGGGTGACGGGAGGAGAGCAGAAGAGAAACCGCATGGTCAGGGACTCTGCAACAATTCGCGGCAATTCCGGCAAATCGGCAGACGGAAGATGCCGTGCGCTGTCTCATGGCGCAGCCGTCGGTAGCCACGGCGCTCCCATACCGAGAGCACATTGCCTTCAAACACATTTCCCATCACTGATGTAGCCAGATAATCGTCACAACAGAATACTGCATCGCCAGAGACCATGATGTACATGGTATGCGCAGGGACTGAACATGCCGCGGGTCGATGGCCCGCCCCTGCGAGCAGGCCGCCGCGGTTTCTTAGTGTGCCTAGTCTGGAGTAGACAAACTCGACTTCCTGCCTGCCTTGCCGTTGCCGGTCGTTGAGAATCGCGGCGACTTCCGCATGAGGAACCACCGAATGCTGGGTGATAACGAACCGGTTGATACCGCAATTCACAAGCTCACGATAGCGACCCATAGTCAGGTAATCGCCGTTAGAAAACAGCGAAATGGTCGAATGCACAAGATTGGCGCGAACGTAGCTGACCAATTCAGGTAATCTCGTGTCAAGCAGCGGCTCGCCATAAAGGTGGGGGACAATTTCACCCCGCCAGCCTGCCGAAGCCAGATCATCGATGATCTGGCGAAATAGGTTCACCGCCATTACCTGCTGGTTCTGCGGCAGACCGCGATCAAACAACGAGTTAGGGCAATAGGTGCATCGACGATTGCAGGTGGTAATCGTTTCAATACAAACCATAGCGGGAGGGGGACACGTCAACCATTGGCCGATTCGGCGCCTGATGCGTGCAATGCTGCTTACCGGCATCTTACTTGCATCAGTCACTCTACAAGCCGCTCCCGGGAAGGTTTGCAGGAAAACAGATGCTAACAATCCGTGCCATTTCCTGCATTGCAGTCATCGTAGCACCCTGCCATTCCGCCGTCAATGGAATCCCCGCCAGGTATTGACCCGGCAAGGTTATCAGGGTATACTAAACCAGGTGGTACAATATGCCAACTGCTGATACTAACATAGATTACGAACGCCGACTGACGGATGAAGTTTGGAACCGTTCGACGACCTACTACGAGGTCGCCCGTGACGGGACTCTGGCGACCTACCGCGACAATGAAGTGTACCGCATGGGGCTCGCAGCGCTGGCGGGCGGAGAGTCCGTTCTCGATGTCGGTTGCGGCGAGGGGACGACGCTGGACCTGGCCCGGCCGCGACTGGGAGTCGGCTGCGATCTGTCGCGCACCGCACTGGCAATGGCGCGTCGGGAATACCCGCGCCTGGTGCTGGTCAACTGCAGCGGCAACGCGTTGCCGTTTCGTACCGGCGCGTTTCCCGCGGTCAGTTCGTTTTTTGCCATCGAGCACTTTGCTGCGCCCGAGCAGGTACTCGCGGAACTGGTCAGAGTCGTAGCCAGCAACGGGCTATTGGTCATCTGCGGGCCGAATTACGGCAGCCCGATCAATCGCAACCCGTACTGGCGCGAGCATCGCTACAAGTTCTTTCTGCGCCGGCTTCTACGCTGTGTGCAATTGCTCGGCCACGACGGGAGCACCTTGGCCTGGGAGGAGAACACGCCGGAATTTCTGAGCCGCGGAGAAGTGGTTCCGGAATGTGACATCCTTACCAACCCGTACCTCGGCACGCTGATCAGGTTTCTGGAAGTGCGCGGTATGCAGCGCGAACGCTACACCGCCGGCTGGTCCTGGGACCGTGGCCGCGAGCCGCTGCGGCAGAAACTGCTGCGCATGCTGGCTGCGTGCCGCGTGCCGCCGTTTGTCTATTGCGGTCCGGTGTTCTGCCTGGTCATGCGCAAGGGGCGCGCATGACGTCGGGACTTTCGCGCCGCTTTTTTGACTCGCTATTCAGTTCATACCTCGTACAGGGATTGAACTCGGGGGCCAACTTCCTCGTCAAACTCGGGCTGGCGTGGCTGTTGCTCCCCGCTGATTTCGGCCTGTTCGCCGTTGCGCTGCTGGTGCTTTCCATCGTCAACATGGTGCGCGATGGCGGACTCGATACGCAGGCGATACGCGACCGCGAACCCGCCTACGGGAGCATTTTCTGGTTCCATGCCGCGGGGGGCCTGCTGCTCTGGGGGATGGTCTGGCTGGGGGCGGAGTGGGGAACCCTGCTCAACCCGAAACTGCCGGACGTGCTGCGGCTGTTTTCACCCATCGTCTTTCTCTCGGCACTGACGTCGGTGCCGCTGCTCTACCTCAACCGCACGCTGCAACTCAAACTGACGGTACTGCCGCGCATGGCGCAGCTGGCGGCGTTCTGCGTGCTGGCGGTGACGCTGGCACATGCCGGCTACGGGGTGGCGGCACTGGTCGTGGCGAAGGTCGTTTCCGAGGCGGTGCTGCTCTGCGTGCTCTGGCTGCGCGCACGCCCGCGCGATGTATTCCGCTACGACTGGACGGAACTGCGGCGCATGCTGTGGCAGGCAAAACTGCTGTACCTGCTCGGGCTCATCGAAGTGACCGCGATCGATATCGACAAGGGGATTCTCAGCCGCTACTGCAGTGAGACGGAAATCGGGCTCTATTTCATGGCATGGTCGGTGGTCTTTTTCCTGAGCAAGGTGATCGAACCGTCGGTGATGCGCGTGCTCTTCCCGGCGTTCGCGCGGCTGCGCGAGGACCCGGTGCGTGCCAACCGCCTCTACACGTGGGGGACACTGGCCATCATCGGGCTCGAGGTGCCCGTCTATGTCGCCCTCGCGGTGAATGCTGATGCGGTGGTCACCCTGCTTTTCCCGCCGGCATGGGCGGGGATGGCGATGATCATCGCCGCGCTCGCCTTCCTGCCGGTGATTGATCCGTTCTCGATGCTCGGAACGGAAGTGCTACGGAGCCGGGAGAAGGACATGGCGATCTTTATCCCCAGTGCCGGGTGTCTGCTCATCCTGCTGGTTGCCGGGTCATACCTGACGCAGCGCTGGGGGGGCGTGGGGATGGCACTTGCCAACTACCTCGCACACGGGCTCAGCATTATCGTCATCCTGCGGGTGCGGCGCCTGCTGCCGGACGGGTTCCGCCACCTGCTGCGGCGGCTGCCGGCGATCTACCTGCTGGGGATACTGGCGGCGCTCCCCGCACTGCTGCTGACGGAGGCGCCGCCCGCGCTGCGGCTGGGTGGTGCGGCCGTGGGAGTTATGGTTGCGTGGATGGTGACCGGGGCACTCTATTTCCGTGACTGGCGTGCTGTGCTGCGGCTGGAGCGCGATTGATGCGCATCGCCGCCATTGCCGCCCTGTGGGCGGCGCTAACCCTGCCGTGGGCGGGCGAGTACCTGTACTACTGGGACGCCGGCAACTATGCGCTGGCGATGCGCGAATTCAACGTGCTCTTCGACCGGCCGCAGATGCCGGGGTATCCCGCCTATATCGGACTGGCGAAACTGGCATGGTCATGTTGCAGTGACCCGCACCACGCGCTCCTCGCGGTCAACTGGCTGGCAGGACTGGCGACGCTGCTGCTGACCGCGTCGGCGCTGCGACGGCTGCAGGTAGCGCGCCCGTGGCTGTGGCTGGTGCTGCTGGCGACGACCCCGCTCTTCCGTTTCTTCGGTTGCGTGTCGTGGATGTACGCGGTGCACGCGTTTGTCTATGCGCTGCTGCTGCGCGTCTGTCTCGCGGTGCGATTAGACGGGCGGCTGCGCCTGCTGCTCCCGGTCGCCTACGGGTTTGCGGCGTCGCTGCGCCCTGATGCGCTGCTCTTCCTGCTGCCGCCGCTGCTGCTGGTGCTCTGGCAGGAGAAGAGCATGCGCTATGCTGCGTACACGGCGGTGTTGTCTACGCGGACGGTGCTGCTCTGGCTGGGACCGCTGGTGCTGGTGCACTGGCCGCACTATTTCACCTATCAGAAGATCTTTGCCGGACTGACCGGCAGTGCGCAGACACTGATTGCGCGCGTGACGGAAAATGTCGTGCTGCTCCCGATGGGTGGACTGGCGTTGTGCGGCCTGCTGCTGATGCTGTGTGCCGGTGTGTTGCGTTTGCGGGGCGGGGCACAATCCGCCGACCCGGCACCGTACGCACTGCTGGCCGCGCTGCTCATCGGGCCGCTGGCCTTCTATATATTCGTGCATGCGGGGTACGGACAGTACGCGGTGGCGTTTGCCGCACCGTTGACGGTACTCGCAGCACTGCTGACACGCGGTTGGCCGCGTCCGACACTGACGGCACTGCTGCTGGCATGCATGCTGCTCAACCTGCTTTATTTCCACGGCAGTTCGCGTCCCTATACCGCACGTGCCATCGCGCGACATGATGCGCGCATGGCGGGAATGCTTGAGACGATACGCCGGTATCCGCCGGCGACCACCACGGTCATCGCGGATGTGCATTACAAGGAACTGGTCAATTACCTGCCGGAATACACGGTCATCTGGCCGGTGGCAGCACGTACCTATGCCGGCGGGCGGAACTTTCCGTTTCTCGTGCGCTGCCGGAATTACCGCGAGGACCATCAGGGCCGGTATCTCTACGACGCACACACTGACAATGTGCAGCGATTTGCCGCCGGAGAATCGGTGCTTATGGTCGATGGTCATCTCGCTGGTAAGGTCCATGGTGTGACGCTGCAACCGGTGGGCACGCTGCAGACAATCACGATAACGCGTCCATCGCTGCTGACCGTGACGCCGGTAGCGCTGGATATTACTGTCTTACCTGACTGACAACCGGGCACGCAGTACAAACGGAGCGACGGCTTCCCGCACGGGGACCGGACCGGCATACGTGCCGGCGATGGTGTCCCCCCGCATCAGGACAGCAGCCATCTGCAGATGGGCAAGCAGCGGCGAGGCCAGCGGCATAAAGTGCGGTTCGTGCCACGGATCGCGCTCACGCAGGTGACGGATATCGATGCCGCGTTCTGCCGAGAACGCGGCGGGATACACAGCAGGATCGAAGAGCAGGCCCAGCCCCTGGACCATGACGCCGGTGATGACGAGCAACAGCAGGCATGCGCGCAGCGGCAGCCGGGCCCACAGGCGCGGCAGCAGGAGACCGAGCGGCAGCATGATTAGTGGCAGCAGCGGGGTGAGCAGGCGCGGACCCCAGCAGTAATCGCCATGCCAACCCCAATAGTTCGCAATCAGCAGCAGCATGGCGGATGGTATACCGAGGATCAGGAGCAGGTCGCGGCGGTACACGCACGGCCAGTATGCCAGCCCGCCCAGCGCCAGCAGCACCGGCGGTGCGTACCATATCAGCCCCTTGCCTGACGACAGCAGCAGGCCGTAGAGTCCTTCGCTCAGCGGCGTGCTGAAGAGGCCGATATCCATGCCATAGCGCGTCACCTGCAGTGCGTAGCCCGAGGCAAACAGCGAACCGAAACGAACACGGTTGTAGGCAAGCAGAACTGCTATGCCCGCGGCAATACCGGAGAGCACTGCCGGTAGCAGGCGGCGCGTGTTTGTCGCTGATGCTGCCCAGACGAGGAAGAGCAGGCCGGCAAGCAGGTTGTAGGACTTGATGCTGACGAGCAGCGCCAGTGCACCGGTCAGCAGCAGCGGGCGCTGCTGACGCGCGGCGTATAGGGCGAGCAGGAAGAGCGCGGACTGCGGCGCTTCGGCGGCAAACTCGGCGGAGGAAACCCAGAGCGGGGTGGCGCAGCCGAGGATGAATGTCGCGGCTAGCGACACGCGCAGCGTGACGCCGTAAGCGTTGCTGAGCAGGCAGAAGAGAGCGAGCGCAGCGGCGCCGCAGGCGGGTGAGAAGAGACGGACGAGCAGCGGCGTGACATTGACGTAGTGCACGGGCACGGTCAGCGCAGTGAACGCGTTGCCCATGGCAACGAGCGGGACGATGCTGAGTGCCAGTCCGGGATCATGCCAGCCGTAATGGCGTCCGTCGCTGCCGCGCAGCAGGCCGCTGTCCGGCGGCAGCGCCACCGTGTGCGCCGTCACCAGCTGCTGCGCGAGGCGCAGGTGGATGAGGCGGTCGCCCTGCCACGCCCCGCCCATGGACAGCGCGTAGAGCAGGAAAAAGAAGAGGGCGAGTGTGAGCGCACGCCACGTTGCCAGGCACATAGACCGAGCATACCACAGGCACCGCGGCAGCGGCAAACGCCACGGGCGGTGACAGCGACGGCCGGCTGAGGTATACTCACAACATGTATGCGCACGAGATGCTGGTACTGACCGGACTGGCGATGGCGGGGTGGGTGCTCTATGCGCTGGCCGGGGAACGGTTGCGCCTGCCGCACGTGTCGGGGCGCATGGTGCTGCTCTGCGGTGTGGCGCTCTGGCTGCTGCTCAGTGCGCTCAACCTCGCGCGCTGGCAGGCATTTTCGTTCGGGCTCGATACCGCCATTCTCTACCAGAATTTCAGCGCGCCGGCGCGTACGGGATACACCGTTGCCTCGATCAGCGGCTACGAGAACGCGGTCATGCTGCTTGGCCTGCCGGCAGATGACTGGACGAGGTATGCCAGGCATCTGCACACCCATCACCCGCTGCTGCTGCTGACCCTGTACCGCCTGCTGTTCGCACTGTGTGGCGTCGCTCCTGCCGTGCTGCTGCTGCCGTATAACCTGCTGCTCTGCCTCACCCCGGCCTGCGCGGCCATCGGCATCACGCACAGTGC
>CAZWUZ010000106.1:0-11606 GCA_964637655.1 uncultured bacterium
AGCAGGCGGCCGGGGGGCAATGGGTAGATGCGGCGATGCCGGCGGCGCTCTACCGCGGCACGGTGCCGCAGGTGCGCACAAAGACGTTTTTCGTCGGGCAGTCGGCGCTCGGCAACGGGGTGCAGGCAGCGGCGCTGACCGGCGGCGGGCTGCAGCTGAAGCTCGACTGCCCGGTGGCGGACGACCTGAAGGCGGTCGGCGCGTTCAATGTCCGCTCGACCGGGGCGGCGGTGTTCGCGGTGAACGACGTGTATATCCAGTACCTGCTGGCAGGGCAGACGCTGCAGGCGGGCCGTATCAAGGTGCCGTTCGGGCGCGAGCAGGCGGTGCGTCCGACGGTCGGGCGGGAGGAGGTGTTCATCAGCGCCTACGCGCAGCCGGCGCGCGGCGCCCTGCACAACGTCTATGACATCGGGCTGCAGCTGGCGGGCAGACTCCCCGTCGACCAGTTCTCCTACCGGCTGTTCCTCGGCAACGGCGGCATCAGCACGGTGGCGGACAGCAGCGCGATGGCGCGCAACAGCCAGGCCTCGCCGGATATCAACGATGCCAAGCAGGTGGGCGGCGTGCTGACCTGGAAACCGCTGGCCGGCGCGTTCATCGAAGGCGCGTACTTCGCGGGTGATTACACCAGCACCAATGCCGGGGTGGGCCGCGCGCGGTTCACCGCCTACGACGTCAATGCCGGCTACGATATTGCCGGCGCGCTGCTGGTTTCGGGCGAGTATGCCACCACGCGCCACGACCGGATGCTGCTGGAGTCAGACGCGGGTGCCATCGGTGTCCCGGCCGCGCGCGCCCTGACCGACGCCCGGGTCAACGAATACGTGCTGAAGGCGGTCTGGCACGGGACGCCGGACTGGCAGGCAGGACTGCGCTACAGCGTCATCGACCCGAAATCGTTCGCGGCGGAAGTAGCGGCGCAGTTCGCGCAGGAGCGCAAACTGTCGCTGGCGGTGGCCTATCTCTTCGCGGGTGGCGCGCAGCTCAAGGCGGAATACAGCCGCCTGATCACCGATCTCGACTATTATGCCGGCTATGACGCGGCGGCGCTGGCGGGGCAGTACCGGCTGAACCCGGAGTCGGACCCGGACGACGACATATTCGCCCTGCAACTCGCGCTGCAGTTTTGAGGAGGGAAACATGCACTGCCGGCGCTGGCCGATGCTGCTGGTCATGATGCTGTGCTGCGGCTGCGGTCAGCCGGAGAACACCGCGGTGCGGCCGGCAGAACCGGCGGCAGTTCTGCAGGCGGGGATGGTGGCCGGCCTGCGGCTGCCGCTGGAGAAACTGCTTGACCGGTATCAGCAGCAGACCGGAATGCGGGTACTCCCGACGTTTGCGGACAGGACCCAGCTGGCTCAGCAGCTTGCGGCCGGTGCCCCGTATGACCTGCTGATTGCGGAGACGGGCAGCATCGGCGCACTGGCGGGAGCGGGCCTGCTCGATGCCGCCAGCATGCGGCCGCTGGTCGAAGGCGTGCTGGTGGTGATGACCGCTGCTGATGGCGTGCCGCCACCGGCCGACCTGCGCGAACTGGCGCAGCCGCGGTATGCGCGTGTCGCACTGCCCGACCCCGAACAGACCATCTACGGCAGCGCCGCGCGCACCGCCTGCACACGGTTGGGGCTCTGGCAGCAGCTGCAGCCGCGCATAGTGCTCACGCGCAATGCGGCGCAGGCGGCGGTGTACGCGGAACAAGGCGAAGTCGCGGCGGCATTCGTGCCGCTGGCCGGCGCGCTCGACCGTCGGGCACCGTACTATGCGGTGCCGGAAGAACTCTATCCGCCGATTATGCACGCCATGGCGACCGCGGCAGCGACAGAGCGACAGGCCGAGGCGACAGCATTCCTGGCGTATCTGCTCACCCCGGAGTGCCGGACGGTGTGGGAAAAATTCGGTTTCAGGATTCCGCCAGCGGCGGGCGGAACAGCACCTGTTGTGCCACGGGGGGACAGGAGGAGCGAATGAAGCAGGGGCTGAAACTGGTGACGGCCGTGCCGCTGGCGGCAGCGCGCCAGCAGCTGCTCCCCCTGGTCCGGCAGGCCGCCCACGGGGCCTGCTATGCCATTACCCAGCATGGCCGGCCCGAAGCGGTGCTGGTGAGCGCCGACCGTTTCTTCGCCCCGTACGCCGCCCTGCACGGGGTGGCGGCGGTGGTGCTGGCGGCGACGGGCGGGAGGCGGGGCGGTGTGCCTGACCCGGCAGTGACGGCCCGGTTGTGCCGGCGGCTGCTGCAGGCGGGACTCGCGCCGGTGGTGGTGGTGGCGGATGCGGGTGACCGCCGGCTGACGGCCGCGCTGGCAGCGACCAGGGTGGCGGTAACGTTTTGCGGCAGCGGCAACCCGGGATTCTCCTCATCGCTGAAACGGGGGGTGCGCTTTATCGCGCCGTGGGGCGAGGCGCTGCTGGTGGCCTTTGCCTCGCTGCCGGACGTGCGCGTGGCAACGCTGCGGAAGATGCTCGCCGCCTGGCACAGGGAGCGGAGGGGAATCGTGCAACCGGAGTACCGGGGACGGCGCGGGCACCCGGTGCTGCTCGCTGCCGGCTATCAGCGGGAACTGCTGGCCCTCGACCCGCGCCGGGGGATGCAGACCTTCATGCGCCGGCATCAGGCGGATATCCGCACGGTGGCGGTCACCGACGCGGGAATACTGAAAAGGAAAGACCGATGAACATGCAGAAGCGGGCGTTCCTGCTGTGCGCCGCGGCAATGCTGCTGACGGGATGCGGAGAGCAGACAACCCTGACCATTCACCCGCTTACGGTGGCGGCGGCGGCGAACATCCAGCCGGTCATCCGGCAGGCCGCCGCGCAGTTCAGACAGGGTGACGGGCGCGGACTCGTTTACACGGTGAAGACCACCTTCGGGTCGACGCAGCAGCTGGCGCAGCAGGTGGCGGCAGGCGCCCCGGTCGACCTCTTCATTGCCGCCGACACGGTGACCGTGGCGCAACTGGCGGCATCCGGGCACATCCTGCCGCACAGCGTGCAGGTGTACGCATACGGCAGCGTCGTGCTCTGGCGGCAGGACACGACGGTGACGGGACTGGCAGCGCCTGGCGGTGAACCCATAGAGCGTATCGCCATCGCCAATCCCGACCTCTCCCCCTACGGTGCCGCGGCGCGCACGGCGCTGCAGCAGGCAAACCTGTGGACGCGCCTGCAGCCGAAACTGGTGCTCGGCGCGAACGTGGCGCAGGTGGCGACCTGGGCACAACGGGGCGAGGCGGATGTCGCCTTCCTGCCGCTTTCGCTGGCGCGACAGCACGGGCTGGCAGCTGAGCCGGTACCCGGGGCGCCGCGCCTGGCGCAGGCACTGGGCATCGTCGCGCACCGCGCACCGGCGCGCCTGCAGGCGGCGGCGGCTTTTGCCGCGTACCTGCGCGGCCCGGCGGGCGCAGCACTGCTGCAGGAGGCAGGGTACGAACTGCCGTGAGTGACGCGCTGCTGGTTTCGCTGCGGGTAACGCTGCTCGCCGCCCCCGCCATCGCGCTGCTCGGGATTATCGGCGCGGTGCTGCTGGCACACTGGCGCAGCCCGTGGCGCAACCTGGTGGAACTCGCCTGCATACTTCCCATCGTCCTGCCGCCGACGGTTACCGGCTATTACCTGCTCAACCTGCTCGGCCGCCACGCGCTCGGGCAGTTCGTCCAGCTGCTGTTCACGCCGGTCGGCGCGGCCATTGCCGCAACCGTGATGGGGCTGCCGCTGATGGTGATTGCCGGCAAGGCCGCCATCGCCGGGGTTGATGCGCGGCTGGAAGCGGCGGCGCGCACGCTCGGCGCATCGGAGTGGCGGGTGCTCTGCGACATCACCCTGCCGCTGGCCAGGCGCGGGCTGGTGGCGGGATTCCTGCTTGCCTGCGCGCGCGCCTTCGGCGAATTCGGCGCCACGCTGATGGTGGCCGGGTCGCAGCCGGGGAGCACGCGGACGCTCTCGATTGCGCTCTATGACGCGGTGCAACTGGGCGATGACGCGACGGCGCTGGCCATCGTGGCACTGCTTACCGGCTGTACGGTGGCGGTACTCGCGCTCACCCGCTGGCTGGAACGGGGAGGCGCGCGATGAACGGCCTGACGGCAGAGTTCGTGCGCCCGCTGCGCCATTTTGCGCTCGACCTGTCGCTTACCCACACGCAGGGGATACTGGCGCTCTTCGGCGCGTCAGGGGCAGGCAAGACCCAGATGCTGGAATGCCTTGCCGGGCTGGCCATGCCGGCCACCGGCAGCATCACGCTCGACCACCGGGTCTTTTTCCGCCGTGCCACGGGCAGCCCGACGGTAAAACTGCCGCCGCGGCGGCGGGGCATCGGGTATGTCGTGCAGGACGGCGCGCTCTTTCCGCACCTGACGCTGGCGGCCAATGTCGCCTACGGCATGCGCGGCGAAGCGGACGCCGCGGCGCGCGCCCGCACGCTGCTCGCGGACATGGGCATCGGCGAACTGGCGGAGCGCTACCCGCGCGAGGTATCGGGCGGGCAGCAGCGGCGGGCGGCCATCGCCCGCGCGCTAGCCATCCGCCCGCGCCTGCTGCTCCTGGACGAGCCGTTCGTGCACCTCGACCGGCAGGTACGCGCCCGGCTGATGCGCGACTTGACGGAGACGGTGCGCTGTCATGGCCTGCTGGCAGTGCTGGTGACCCACGACCGTGAGGAACTCGCACACTGCGCCGACACCATCGCGCTCATCGAGCGCGGACGGCTCATCCAGCAGGGCACGCGTGACGAGGTGCTCGACCGCCCGGCAAGCGCGGCGGCGGCGCGGTTGCTGGGGGAGAGCAACCTGCTCGACGGGGCGGGCGCAGGAACGGACGGGAAATGGCAGATGGTGCGTACCGGCGGCCTGACGTGGCGGCTGCCCGCGGCGGCGGTGCCGGTGACGGGTGCGGTGACGCTCGGGGTGCGCAGCAGCGCCCTGAAGATCATCCGCCCGGACGCACCGGTACCGGAGGAACTGGCGCGCAATTGCCAGCGCGGGACGCTGGCTGCCATCGATGCCCGCCCGGATACGGTGCTCTTCACCATGCGTTTTGCCGACGGCAGCGAACTGACGGGAGCGACGCTCCCCGATGTCTTTGCCCGCAGTGGCGCCCGCGCGGGCGAGCAGCGCGATGTCGCCGTTGTTCCTGACGGGCTGCGCGTCTACGACAGCTGACCGGCGGGGGTGCCCTCGCGGCCGATGATAACCTCCTGCAGGCGCGTGGCGAGATGTGAATGGCGGTGGGTGCTGTAGCGCAGCGCCGCCTTGACCACGTCATAGGGCATGATCATCACCAGTTTCTCCTGCGCGCGCGTCATCGCGGTGTAGAAGAGGTTGCGGTTGAGCAGGAAGTAGCACCCCGCGCGTGTGGCAAGGAAAATGACCGCGCGGTTCTCGCTCCCCTGCGCCTTGTGCACGGTCATCGCGTAATTGAGCACGATGCTCTCCAGCGCCGGTTCGGGCACCCGCACGGTTTTCCCGTAGAACTCGATGTCCATCGCGCGCGTCGTCGCGTCCTGCCCGAGCACATAGCCGATATCACCGTTGAACAGGTCGAGGGTGTAGTCGTTGCGCCGCTGCATCACCTTGTCGCCGCGGCGGAACTCCCGGCCCAGCGCGACAAAACTGTTGTCCGCGGCGCGCGGGTTGAGCAGGTCGCGCAGACGGATATTGAGCGATGACACCGAGATGTCGCCGCCCCCCTTGTTGAGCGGGGTGAGCACATGGATGTCGCGGATGGGGTCGTACCCCTCCGCGCGCAGCGTGGCCACGGCTTCCTCCAGCGCGCGCAGCATCTGCTGCGGGTCGGCCGTGTCGACGAAGCGGAAATCGGGTGTGTCACGCACGGGAAAGGGTTTTTCGAGGTTGATCAGCCCGGCATTGCGCAGGATGGTCGAGTTGCGCGCCTGCCGGAACACCGCGGTCAGCACCACCTGCGGGATGGCATAGGCGGAAGCGAGCGCGGTCAGCACGTTGCCCGCCTCGACTGACGGAAGCTGGTAGGGGTCGCCGATGAGCACGAGGCGCACGTCCGGGGCCAGCCCGTCGAGGATGGCGCGCAGCAGCAGCAGGTCGAGCATCGATGCCTCATCGATGATGAGGCAGCCCGTCACGAGCGGGTGCTCCGCGTCGACGCGGAAACCGCGGTGCGGCACGGCGCGGAACAGGCGGTGTACCGTCTGCGCGGGGACGCCGGTCAGCGACTGCAGTTTCCACGCCGCCTTGCCCGTCGGGGCCGCCACCTTGAACTCGCTGCCGAGGCGCTGCAGCACGGCGAACAGGCCGCGGCAGAGAGTCGACTTGCCCGTGCCGGCGGCACCGGTGATGATGCATACCGGCTGGCAGACGGCGGTGCGGATGGCGGTTTTCTGCTCGTCGCTGAAAGCGAGGTGCAGGTCGCGCGCGCAGGCATCAATGAGCAGGTCGAGTGACGGCAGGTCGCGCGGGGGCCGGGCGAGCCGCGCGGCGAGCAGCTGCGCCACCGCCTGCTCCGCTTCGTGGTAGGCGGGGAGGTAGACGCGGTCCTGCTCGATGACTACCTGTTCCGCGGCGAGTACCTGCGCCTCACACCACGCGCGCGGCAGTCCGAGCAGGTCGCTGATGCCCTTCACCAGTTCGTTGAGGTAGAGGAAACTGTGCCCGGTCTTGGCCATGGTCGCGGTGATGACGAACCTGACGGCGGCAGCCGCGCGCTCGTCCGCCAGCGGGTCGAGTCCCGCCTGCTGCGCGATGGCGTCCGCCGTGCGGAACCCGATCCCCTTGAAATCGCTGATGAGACGGTAAGGATGCTGGCGCACCTGCTGCGCCGCGTTGTCGCCGTATTTACGGTAGATGCGCCCCGCGCGCAGCGGGGAGAAGCCGAGCAGGATGAGGTCGCGCAGGGAGGTATCGGCTCCGCGCACGCTGCTGACGATGCGTTCGCGTACCGCCGGCGTGATCCCTTCGATTTCCGCCAGGCGGTGGCTCTCTTCGCTGATGACGCGCAGCGCGTCGGCCCCGAAAGCGCTGACGATGCGGGTGGCCAGCGTTTCGCCCACCCCGTCGATGGCGGCGATCAGGTAACGTGCCACCGCTTCGCGCGTGTACGGGGTTTCCGGGGTGAACTCGTCAACCTCGAGACAGGCGCCGAAGCGCGGATGCTGCGTGCGGGTGCCGCGGGCGCGGATGCAATCACGCGGCTGCACCTGCGGCAGGTAGCCGGCCAGGGTGTGTTCCGTGCCGTCCGCCGCGGTGAGCGTGACCACTTTCCAGCCGGTGTCGGGGTTGGCGAAAATGACGGCGCCAACGGTGCCCGCCACCTCGGCGCCGCGCGCCTCGCGCTCGGTGACGAAGTCGAAGACGAGCTGCCTACTGCGCCGGGACACGGTCAACCTCCTCGCGCGGCGGCTGGCAGGGGCGGAAGGCGGGGCAGAAACGGCAGTGCGGGCCGGGGGCGCGCGCGAATTCCCGGTCGTCACGGATGCGCTGCGCCAGCGTCGCGAGCGCGGCGAACCAGTCCTCGCGGTATGAAGTGCTGCAGGTCGCGTGGGTCTGGTCGCGCAGGTAGAGCAGGGTGAAGCGGAATTCGCGGTAGCGACGGCGGAAGAGATGATAGGCGGCGACGACATATGCCTGCGCCTGCAGGTCGCCGGCCACCTCGTCATCCGTCAGCTTGTTCCGGCCCGACTTGTAATCGATGATGTGCAGCAGCGGGGGCTGACCCGGCGGCGTCAGCAGGTCGATGCGGTCGACGCGCCCGGTGAGCGTGATGCTCCCGTCCGGGAGCAGCGGCACGCGAAACGGTTTCTCCAGGGCATAGACCTGCTGCGGATTGACCGCCCGTGCGGCAAAGCGGGAGAGGAGCAGGTCGGCCTCGGCGTATGAGCTTGCCCCGTCAGCAGGGAGGGAACCGTCGCGCAGGTCGCGGGCGATGGCGTAGAGGCGCACGCCGTCGCGCTCCTGACGGGAGCGCACCAGGTGGCGCAGGTAGCGGTCGAGCGCCTCGTGCAGGTAAAGGCCGAACGCGGTCTCGGCGGTCGGTCCGTCGCGCAGGTTCTCGCCGTAGGCGTAGTAGTAGCGGCGCGCGCAGCGGCAGTAGAGTTTCAGCTTCGACGGGGAAACGCTCGTCAGCGGGACGGGGCGCAGGTCGCTCATGACAGCGCGAGCATACACCACGCTGCCGCCGGCGTCAATCGATGACGGCGATTTTCCGCGTGGTGGTTTCGCCCGAGGCGGTGTCGCGGATGACAGCCAGATAGACGCCGCTGGCGACCCGCTGCCCGCGCGCATTGCCCAGGTCCCAGCGCCAGCCGTACGAGCCGAGCCCGCCGGCGGTGCTGAGCAGTTCCGACGCGACGAGGTCGCCGGCCAGCGTGTAGAGCTTCAGTTCGAAGGTGCGGTTGACCGGCAGCAGGAACTTGACGCCGTAATTGCCGTGGGCGGCATGGCGGTCGCTGCGCCACGGGTTGGGGTAGACGATGATGTCGTTCATGCCGCTGACGGTGAGCGCCTGCGCCCCGAGGCGGTAGACCGAGAAATGGCGGACCTCGGCCCAGGCCAGCCCGGCGGCCTCGTCGACCGTGGTGGGGAGCACCAGCCATTCACCGGTGATGCCGTCGCTGTCCTCGTCACGCTCGTCGAGCAGCAGGATGACCAGCGCGCCGCGTTCATGCCAGGCCAGTCCCGGGGGAATGGCGAAACGCACGCGGGCGGGGAGGAGCAGGCCGGTGTCGTGCAGCGCCCCGTCACTCAGCCGCCGCACATGCAGTTCGGCAGTCAGTTCGCCGTCGCGGTCAACCGGAAGGAATTGCACGCCGGGGGCACCGCCGGCCGCACGGCCATTGGCGGCGGTATAGGTGACGGTGTCCGTGGCGCCGGCGGCCAGGGTAAAGCCGACGTCAGTGTCGAAGGCGCCGGCGGGCACGCTGATGCTGATGCCGGGTACGGACGGGTTGCTGACCGTGCCGCTGCCGCTGTCCGCGGCGCTGATGAACGTCAGCACGAAGGTTTCGGGGAACGTCGCCTTGAGGTTGGCGCAGGAGAGCACGGCGGCACCCGGGGCACGGCTGCGGACAAAGGCGCGGAGGATGCCGTCAGCGCCCGTCACGGTGCTGACATAGTCGATGGTGTCACCGCGGTCGGTCTGCAGTTTTACCGGCACCCCGGCCATCGGCCCGCCCGGGTTGGCGAGGTACGCCGTCACCTCGATGCCGTCGCTGCCGTCCGCCAGCGCGGTGGTGCGCGCGATGGTCAGCGACGACAGGTCAGCCACCGGGCTGCGGTCGCGGAAGAGCGCGTAGCGCGAGAAGTGCGTGGTGAAGAAGGTGATGGTGTTGGCGTCCGGGTCGACCACTCCGCCGTAATCGTCCCAGGTGCCTGCCGCGTCGTTCCACCAGAAGACCTTGAGCGAGGTCTCGTCCGCGGCGCCATCGGTGAGCCCCGCGGCGGCCAGGTCGGCGGCATCGTAGTGGAGGATGACCATGAGGGGGGTGGACGACTGGAACCCTTCGGGCCAGAACTCGCGCGCCACGCCCGTGGCCACCATGGTGTCGTAGGCGGTGCCGGGATCGACGAGGCCGGATGACGAGGTGCGGATGACCGTGCCCGCGGCGAGTTCGTCACCGGCGCTGACCACCGCCACGGTCACCCCGTTGTCGATGAGGATGCCGCCGCTGCTGCTGATGTATGCCTCCCCCGCGAGGTCGTAGGTGCGGATGGTGGCGCGGTTCCCCACCCAGTGGAGGGAGGCGGGCTGCAGCGTCCCCGCGTCGGGCCAGGAGAGCGACAGCTCGTTGGCCGCGGCCCCGAGCATGGTCAGTTCCGCGTAGGTGTCGTAGGTTGAGCCCGCCCCGTCATTATTGAGAAAATCGAGGTTGCCGACATAGCGCATGACGATGTCAAAGTTGGTCGCAGCAAGGGCGCCATTGGGATCGGTCAGAAACGCGTTGAGGTCGAACGACGCGGTGCGGTCGACCGCGTAGGAGATAATCTTCCCGTCGCGGCTCCATTGCGGGCTGCAGTAGACGGTATCCGCATGGTCGTCGGCCTGCCCGAAGTCCTTGTCCGCGCCCGTCGCCACCGTATCGGTGATTGTCTGCGGACTGATGCGCACGAGGTGGGCGCCCCACGCCTCGGCGATGGCGCCCGCGGCGATATAGTTCGCGGCGTTCTTCAGCACCCAGATTTCCGACTGGAAGATGTTGCGGGTGGCGTCGCCGTCAGAAATCTCGCGGAAGTCGTAGCGGGTCATCGCCAGGTGTTTTCCGTCGGGCGACCAGACCGGTTCCGCCCAGTAGTAGGAGCGGTACGAGGTGCGGTCAGCGCGCGGGTTGCGCAAGCTGCCCGGGGCCTGCTGCCCGCTGCTGTAGCCGCGGATGATGCGTGCGGTGTAGGGGTTGTCCGGCACGCGGTCGACATAGTCGACCTCCATGGCGTATTTGCCCGACCAGAGAACAAGGTCGCCGTTCTCACTGCAGGCGGCATTGAGCGTGTAGCCGCCGGCGAGCGCGATGCCGCTGTCGGACACGTCGGGGGTCCAGGAATTGAGATAGCCCGCCTCGGGGGAGCGGTTGACCCAGGCGGTATTGGTCTTCCACGTGTCGCTGCCGTCGGCTGCGACCACCATGATCCCCCAGAAGGGTGAGGGATAGCCGGTGACATAGCCGCCGAAAATGACGTCGTCGTCGCCGTCCTGGTCGAAGTCGGCGATGTTGACCCGCCCGAAGGGGCAGGGATTCATGGTGCGCGAACTGACCATGACCGAGTCGCCGGTGTAGCGATCGATGACGTAGACGCGGCGGTCGGTGCAGGGTGCTCCCCTGACCGTGCCGAAATCACCCTCCACCAGTCCCAGCGACAGGCCGTCATTGCTCCAGTTGAGCCCGGTGATGGTCCAGGTGTCGGCAGTGACCGTTTGCGCATAAAACTCGTCGATGCCGGCAATCGAGGAGATGTAGGTGTCGCCGTCAAACGCGCTCCAGCCGCCGACCGCGAAGAATCGCACCAGCGCGGTGTCGGTGAGCGCCACGGTGTCCTCGGCCGTGCAATAGCCGCTGCAGGTGACGTCGTTGACCGTGGTCGAAGTCAGGGTTGCGGTGTACTGCCCGCTGCCGTCCGTGTAGCCGGTGGCATTCTGCACTGTGGCGCTGCCTGCCCCGACGATGATGGTGACGCGGTGGGCGGGGACGGGCTTGCGGTCGGCGGTGAGCAGGGTCACGGTGACCAGCGCCGTGTCGCTGCCGTCGGCCTGTGCCCCGGTCGCCTCCAGCGTGCTGCGCGCCAGCGCGTTGCTGTTGACATGGCCCGGGGTGCCGTTGGGGATGCCCGATACGGCCCAGTTGGCGTCGTCGGTGCCGAGTTCAGACGGGCAGTCCTTTTCCACCGAGCAACTGTCGCCATCGCCGCCCCAGGCGGGCTTATACTCACTGGTGTCGTGAGTCGCCCCGGTTGAATCGGAGACCGCGATGGTGCCGCCGGTATTGGCGAGAGCGAAAGCGGCCCAGCGCACCACCGGGACCCCGGCGAGGTCGTAGCCAAGCGCCGGCTCATACAGGCCGCTGGTGGTGGTGTCACGGGCGATGACCACGTAGCCGTACGGGCCGACCTGCGCGTAGCCGGCCGGGATGGTATACCAGCCCTCGCCGTTCT
>CAZWUZ010000107.1:0-11601 GCA_964637655.1 uncultured bacterium
ATCTGAAAGTCTGACTTTCAGATTTCAAGGTGGATGAAAATACAGCCGACGACACTTCATTTACCATAGCGGCAAAAACACGCCGACGAAATATATCGCTGCAGGCAGCAGCCAGACCAGCAGCGCCGCCCAAAGCCAGAAACGCACGCGCCGTTTCCGCAGAGCGCAACATACCGCGACCAGCAGCGGGACCAGCGCGGCGAGCGCGCCAAGCACCAGCAACACGGCTGAGGTCATGGCATACTCCCGTTTCCAACCGGCTTGCAGCGGGTAGGCCTGCCAACTGGCCTGACGTGCTGCGGCTGCAGAACAAAGGGGAATACGATCGGCCCCGCAGCGTTTTGACACCAGCGCAAATTCGTCTTCGTTTAGCGGCCCGGTGGTTTCTGCCGTACGCCGGTCGACGATTTCCCAAAATGTCTCCGCGGCATGCCAGCGTTTGTGCAGGACGATATAATCGTCATTCCAGCCGATTTCGCTGATGCGTCCGCCGCTGCCAGTGACACCCATGCCGCCGCCTTCGCCATTCCCTTCGACCAGTTCATCATCGCCGTTGCTGAAATGCAGCACGGCGTACTGTCCGTCAATAGCGAACTCGTTATGCCAGCCGCCGCGACAAGCGCAGAGCAACACCATAGCAGCAAGCGCCAGAAGGACTGCCGCGATATTGCGCCCGCTATTCATCGCAGCATCCGTGCAAGTC
Source organism: uncultured bacterium (assembly GCA_964637655.1). Lineage (GTDB taxonomy): Bacteria > DAOPZR01 > DAOPZR01 > DAOPZR01 > DAOPZR01 > CAZWUZ01. The sequence goes on from CAZWUZ010000107.1 coordinate 704, forward strand.
GTGTGGCAGGTGGGACGAAAGCGACCGGGTCTGTCACGTACAGCATCAGGCAGAGTACAGCGGCGCCCAGTCCGGCAATGATGCGCGCATACCGGTGAATGCTCCCGTCCCAGCGCGGCGAATACTCTTCTTCCGCTGTCGCTGTGTTCCGCATAATGCGGACAAAACCGGCAAGCGGCAGCACGCTACAACCCGCGGCAGCAATCAACGCGCCCCATGGCATCCACCTGCGGGAAGTCAGGGGGATATGCCACCATCCGTGCCCGTGCTCCAGATTCCAGCCAAGCAGCGGGAGAGCCAGCAGCATGAGCAGGTTGCCGGTCACAAGTAGCGCGGCAGTGCGCCGCCGGCTGTGACTGGTAAGAGGCATGCGCAGGTAGCAGGTTGCGATGTGCCGCTGCCACTTGACCGCGCCCCACAACATCGCCAGCAGCAGCACCAGCATGACCACATACGAGACAACGATAGCGGTATCGATCATCGCACCAACCAGCATATTTCTTATGAACATCGTGGCTGACCTTCCGGTCGGCAGCATAGCGCGCCGACGACACCGGCAGCCAGCAGCAGCAGGCCGGCAGCCAGTTGCCAGGTGATGCCCATGGCCGTATCACGCAGGAACACCAAACTCCATTCGCGCAGCAGGGCAAAGCCGAGCGCCGCCGCGACGAAGCATTGCAGAAACCCGACAACATCGCGGCACGGGTGGTAGCAGAGCACGATGAGCGCCAGCAGGATGAGCATGCTCCGCTCCACGGGGAAGCCGCCGAGCATCGCCGCGGTCGCGGTCAGCAGCGTGCTGCGCGACGGCAGGGCGGGCATCAGCGCGGCATCCTGCGCGTAGGTGCGTTCAGGGAGCGGACCCATGATCTCCTGCGTGTCGACCGCCACCCACATGTGCACCATGTTGCCGACGAGCATCGCTTCGCGTATCCCGCGCGAGCGCAGGATGCTCACCGCCAGCACCGCCTGGTCCTCGCAGTCGCCGCGCCGGCGCTCCCACACCGTCGCCGCGTCGGGCGAGTAGTCGAGCACGCCCCAGTTGTCGAGGTCGGACATCCCACGCACCTGCAGGTAGACATATTTCTGCACGCATTGTGCCTGCAGCGCCGGCGAAGCGTTGGGCGGGAGCACGGCGTCAAGTTCGCGGTTGATCTGCGCCAGCGCGGGAAAATCGGTGCGGATGAACGGCTCCGGATCGTACCAGTAGCGCAGTTGGTTCACCAGTCGCAGCGGGTTGGGATAGAACGCCAGCAACACGACTGTGTAGAAGAGCACGGTCTTGAGCGGCGCACGGTACGCAAACCGCAGCGAAGCCAGCCTGTTCCATAATGCGCTCGTCATGTCATCCTGCCGGGCCCGTCGTCGTGCATCCACATACGCCAGAACGATTAGCGCTCAGCGGGCGCTTCCGTCTGCGCCCGCTGCGGCGCGAAGTTCGGTGCTTTTAATTTCATCCTGCAGATTGTCAATCACCTTTAGCAGTTTTTTACAAATGCTAGCCTGATTTGCATACATAATTGTAAACAGGGACACCATCGAGAACCAATAGACTGCAAAATGCTCCATAGCAATCAAACCTTTCAGAAGAATAATCAGCACGACAATGTGCATAAAATATATTGGATAAAGGGTTTGATTTCGACAAAACCATCGGAGATTATTAATCAGCCTTTTGTCGCTTTCTATCATAATATACCCCTCAACTTTCTATTCATTCATGTACCGAACAGTTTTGCTCTGCTCAGTAAATGCGCACCCGCCGGCGGATGCTGCCGCCGCTGCCGAGTCGGTACAGCCATGCGCCAAGCGACTGCAGCAGGGTGGCGACCAGCATGATGCCGAGCGCGAGACGGCGCAGCATGGTCCGCTTACTCCCGCGGCGTTTCCGCGTCAGCAGTAGGCGCGTACCAGTTGATGTTGCGCGTCAGGTACATGATCAGCGCGAGGATGACAAAGAGCCCGAGCGATCCGCAGAGCAGCGCGTAATCCTGCAGTTGCAGCAGGACAAAGAGGTAGCCATAGAGCACGCCGGTGATGAGCGCCATGAGCAGGGCGCGCCGGAACGTGCGCAGCACCGCCCAGCAGTAGCCGCTGATGAGCAGGACGATGCCGGCGGTCGCCGCCCCGTAGGCGGTGTTGAACCCGACATGCTCCGACAGCGAGAGGAGCAGCAGGTAGAACAGGCAGAGGGCGCAGCCGACAAGCAGGTACTGGATGAAATGGATGCGCAGTCCCTGCAGCATCTCGAACAGGAAGAACGCGGTGAAGGTCAGCACGATGAACATCATGCCGTACTTGATGGCGCGGGTCGCCCGCTGATAATTGTCGACCGGCCGGATGAACTCGACCCCGAACGCGCTGCGCCCCGCCCCGATACCGTCCATCGTCCCCTCTTCCCACTGCTGCGGGAAGGGACGGCTGAGGTGGAATACCTGCCAGAGCGCGTCGAAGCCGTCGGTACGCACCGTGCGCGTTGCCGGCAGGAAAGCGCCGCAGAAACTCGGATCGGCCCACGGCGACTGCATGCTGACACGCGTTTCGCGCCCCAGCGGCAGGAAGAGCAGCCGGCGGCTGCCGTTGACCGCAACCGTCGCCGACAGCATCAGTTTCTCCGCCGGCGGCCCGGCCAGAGCCAGCGGCGCACGCAGCACCGCGGCTGCCGCTTCCTCGCCGTAGCGCTGACGGTACGGCCGCCACTCCTGCTCCCCGGCCTGCCCGTCGTCAGGTGTGCCGGCCAGCGCGCGCGCAAAGCGCTGCCGCTGCGCCGGCTCAAAGACCGACTCGCCGCCGTCCCACTGCACGCGCATATTCTCGCGGATACCGCGGATATCCGTCAGCCCGATGAGCAGTTCCGCCTCGTCCCAGAGCACCTCGTCCGCCTCTTCCGGCATGACCGCCGGGAACTGTGCCGCAAGCGTGCAGGTACCGCGGTAGACAATGACCTCATAGATGCTGCGATAGCGCTCCTCGGGCTGCACCGCGGCGGTGATGGTCAGCGAGTCGGGCAGCACGTAGTGCATGCTGCGCCCGCCATTGACCAGGTAGGGAACCGCGAGCACCGGCCCGGCGACGGTCTGCGGGCCGCCCCAACTGCTGAACACTTCACGCTCGGCTTCCGCGCGCCGCGTCTGGCGATCATCTACGATCGCGCCGATCATCAGCAGCGGAATGCCGAGGATCACGATGAGTATGGCGATGAATACCGCCTTGACCATCACCGAGAATTTCACGTTCTGCATCAGTGCCTGTGCTGCTTTCATGGGAGTCCTCCCTGGTGCTGTTTCAGGTAGCGGGATGCGGACGCAGGCGCGCGGTGGCGTTTTTGGCCGATTGCGCCGCAGCATGGCCGTCGCGCACCACGCGTTCGAGTTCCGCGAGATAGGCGAGGAACGCGCGCCGCCCCGCGGCGTTCAGCCGCACGAGCGTGTGCGGCTTGCGCCCGACAAACGACTTGTGGATATCGACGAGTTTCGCCTCTTCCAGCACCTGCAGGTGGCGGCTGAGATTGCCGTCGGTAAGCGCGCAGAGTTCCTTGAGGTCGTTGAAACTGAGCCCCTCGGGATGCGCCGCCAGCGAGGTGAGGATGCCCAGGCGCGCCTTTTCGTGCAGGACGCGGTCGAGCGCATAGTCGTAGCGCGCGCCGCGTTCAGGCGTGGCGGTCATGGTTCCGCTCCAGGCAGCAGTAGAAAAGCAATGCGCCGATGAGTTGTCCGCCGCCAAAGGCAATGCCCATCCCCCACGGCGAGAGCGGCAGCGGGGTGTCGGCAAACGCCAACAGCACCGCGCCGGCCGCGACGTACCAGGCGCCCGACCAGCCGAGCGCCGGCGGCAGGTACGGAAGTGTGGCAAATACGCCCATGGCGAAGACGAGACACCAGAGTCCCGGCAGCAGGGCCAGCGCATCGGGGCGGACGAACATGATGGCGAAGGTGATGATTCCACCGGCCAGGAGGGCCGGGCGGGCGGTGGCAAAGACGGTCAGCATCTGCTGTCGCGCCATGGCGCTGCCGCTCCGCGCATTGGCCGCGAGCACGCCCGCCGCGGCCAACGTGATATTGACCAGCGCCACGGCAAACCAGAGCATGACGAAACGGGTGCCGCCGTACGGGGCGAGCAGCGGCTGCAGCAGCGCGGCCGCGATACCGGTCAGCGCGGTGAGCAGGACAATACCGGCGCGATAGCCGCGGAAATAGGCGCCGCGGGCCAGATGCGCCCGCACTTCTTCCAGTCCCGAGAGAGCCCGCTGCAAGTCGTCCATGCCTGCATCGTACCACATTCACTTTGCATTGTCAAGTACTTTTCAGATAATCCCACCTAACCGGTGGAGCGGCAAAGACAACTACTACGACAGGTGTCCGTTCAGGAACAGATCGATAAGGCGGCGGGAGATGCTGCCCGGCGGCGGGATGGGGGGGAGGTTGTCCGGGGCGAACCAGCCCGCCTCGTGCAGTTCCTCTCCGTCCACGGTGAGTTCGCCGCTATCGTACTCGGCGGTGAAGCCGACCATCAGCGAATCGGGAAAGGGCCAGGGCTGGCTGCCGACATAACGGATATTTTTCACCGTGATGCCGGCCTCCTCATGCACCTCGCGCTGCACGCACTGCTCGAAGGTCTCACCCGGCTCGACGAAGCCGGCAAGAACACTGTAGAAGGGACGGCGGAAGTTGCGGTTGCGCGCCAGGAGGAGTTTCCCGTCGCGCACCACAGCGACAATGACCGCCGGCGAGAGGCGCGGGAATACCGTCAGACCGCAGGACGGGCAGATTTTGGCCCGCTCGGTTGCGTGGTTGCCCATGCGTGCGCCACACCTGCCGCAGAAAGCGTTCGTCTTCTCCCAGTGGAGCAGTTGCAGGCCGCGCCCGCAGACCTGGAACAGTTCCTCGCCCAGCAGCGGCAGCAGGTCGCGCGGATTGATGAAGGTGCCGGGCACATCGGCGACGTCCGCAGACAGTTCCCCGCACAAGTACCGTTTTGCCTCATGCGTGCCAAGCGGCATGACGTGCTGCAGCCGGTCGCGCAGCGGAGCGATGTCCGTCTGGCGGACCAGCGCCCCCTCGTTATCCTGCGCCCTGACGAGCACATTGCCAGCACGAAACACAAACCAGAGCTCCTGGTTGACTGTCTGCTTGTCCATTCCGGTCGACACCTGTCTGGCCGCTCACCTGACGCTCTGCGGCTTACACTCCTGTCAATGTTGAAAACGTGCACCCACTGCATTTTTGGACACCTGTCCAATAAAGCCGCGGCAATTTTGGACAGGTGTCCAAATCTGCCGTGCTGCCTGATTCCCGCTCCTCCGGTTGCCGCTACCCTTCACCGCTGGTGAGTTTGGCGAGGACGTTGAAGTCCTCGAGCGTGGTGGTGTCACCCGTCACTTCGGTGCCTGCGGCGATCTGCTTGAGCAGGCGGCGCATGATCTTCCCCGAGCGCGTCTTGGGGAGCGCCTGCGCGAACCTGATCTCGTCCGGCTTCGCCACCGGCCCGATCTCCTCCGCCACGTGCCGGCGCAGCTTTTCGCGCAGCGCGTCATCGTGCGGAATGCCGTCCTTCGCGGTAACGAACGCGACGATGGCTGAGCCCTTGCTGTCGTCGGGCCGTCCGACCACCGCGGCCTCGGTCACCAGTTTCGAGCCGACCAGCGACGACTCCACCTCGGCAGTGCCGATGCGGTGCCCCGAGACATTGAGCACGTCATCGATGCGCCCCATGATGGAGAAATAGCCGTCCGTATCGCAGCGCGCGCCATCCCCGGTGAAATAGCAGCCCTCCACCTCGGTCCAGTACGTCCATTCATAACGCTCGTGGTCGCCCCAGACCCCGCGCAGCATCGACGGCCACGGCTGGCGGATGACGAGTTTGCCACCCGTGCCAACGGGAACCTTCTCCCCCTTGTCGTCGACCACCTCGGGGAGCACGCCGAAGAACGGCTTGCCCGCGCTCCCCGGCTTCATCGCCATCGCCCCGGGCATGGTGGAAATCATGATGGCACCCGTCTCGGTCTGCCACCAGGTGTCGACCACCGGACAGCGGTCGGCACCGATATGTTTGCGGTACCAGAGCCACGCCTCGGGATTGATCGGCTCACCCACCGTGCCAAGCAGGCGCAGCGACGAAAGATCGTGCTTTGCCGGCCACTGGTCACCCCACTGCATGAAGGCGCGGATAGCCGTCGGCGCGGTGTAGAGTATTGTCGCCTTGTGGCGCGCGATAATCGACCAGAAACGGTCGGGTTCAGGCCAGTTGGGCGCGCCCTCGTAGAGCAGGATGGTGGCGCCATTGCTGAGCAGGCCATAGACCACGTAGGTATGCCCCGTGATCCAACCGATATCGGCGGTGCAGAAATAGATGTCGTCCGGCTGCAGGTCGAAATAGCAGCGGGCGCTGAGGGTCGCCCCGAGCAGGTAGCCCGCGGTCGAATGGAATATCCCTTTCGGCTTGCCGGTGGAGCCGCTGGTATAGAGAATGAAGAGCGGCGTCTCGCTCTCCACCGGCACCGCCGGGCAGTCATCAGTAACTCGCGCCTCCTCCTCATGCCACCAGAGGTCGCGTCCCGCCTGCATCGGGATTGCCGCCCCGGTGCGGCGCAGGACGATGACCTTTTCCACACTGTCGCACAACTGCTCGCCACGCTCATCCTTCAGGGCGAACGCCTCATCCACCGCCGCCTTGAGCGGCACGATTTTACCGCGACGGTAGCCGCCGTCAGCAGTGACGATGACCGACGCGGCGCAATCGCTGACGCGGTCGGCAATGGCCTGCGCGCTGAACCCGCCGAAAACAACGGAGTGGATGGCGCCCAGGCGGGCGCAGGCGAGCATCGCGATGGCCGCTTCGGGGACCATCGGCAGGTAGATGAGGACACGGTCCCCCTGTCTGACCCCCTGCGCTTTGAGGACATTGGCGAAGCGTGACACCTGCGCATGCAGCTCGCGATAGGTGATGCGGCGCACCTCTTTCCCGTCGCTGTCCGGCTCCCCCTCCCAGATAATGGCGACCTTGTCCGCCACCGGCGTAGCGAGGTGGCGGTCGAGGCAGTTGGCCGCGGCATTGAGTGTGCCGCCGCTGAACCAGCGCACGCGCGGCGACTTCCAGTCGAGCACCTTCGTCCACGGCTGCTGCCACTGCAGGTTTTCCTGCGCCATGCGCGCCCAGAATTGTTCCGGTTGACTGATGGACTCCTCGTACAGCGCGGCATATTCCTCAGCACTGATGCGGGCGCGCGCGGCGAATGCCGCCGGCGGAGCGAAGACCGGCTCGGCATGCGCGGCCACCTCGATGGTCGCCGCCTGGTCGAGGCCGGAGAGTTTGAGCAGGTCGGCGATGGCGGTCGATGCGCCGGTGATGGCGAAGTTTTCGCGTCCCGCGCGCTTGGCAGCGATAACGCAGAGACGCAGGAAGAGCGACGAGGCATAGGTGAGTGCGGAAAGATCGAAGACGATGCGCAGCGGCTGCGTGTCTGCAGCATGCGCCTGCGCCTGCGCGGCAACGGTGAGCGCGCCCCCCTGCCCGGTGATTGCCGCCAGCTGCGCAGTGAAGGCCTTGCTCATCGGCCCGACATTGCTCGCGTCGACCCGCGCGGGGAAGACACAGGTCAGGGTGCGGCTGTCAGCCGCAAAGCGCATCTGCATCGGGCACCTCGTCGTGGTCGCAGCGCACGTCAACCGTGCAGGTACATGAAGACCTTTTCCGGTGTCAGCGGCAGCGACGGGATGTCGCGGTCATGGCGTACGGCGCGCAAGGAATGCCAAAGGGCGAAGTAGGCGCCCAGTCCGTGAATGAAGGGGGGTTCCCCCACCGCCTTCGATTTCGCCACGGCAAACGGATTTTCCGAATCGGGGAGCAGCGTGATGTTGAACTGCCGCGGCACGAACTTGATGTCGGGCACCTTGTAGGCATTGACCGCGGTGAGTACCCGCCCGTCAGGCGCATAGCGTATCTGCTCGATGGTCGCCCAGCCGATGCCCTGAATGACCGCCCCCTCCACCTGCCCGCGGTCGATGGCTTCGCTCAGCGTCTGCCCGACGTCATGCACCACGTCAACTGCTTCGATGGTATAGGTGCCGCGCACGGTATCGAGCAGCACTTCGGTAAGCGAGGTGCCGTAGGCGTAGTAGGCGAACGGGCGCCCGCGCTCGGTCTTGAGGTCGTGAAAGAGATCGGGCGTGGCATAGAAGGCATGCGACCCGAGGTCAACCCGCGCCCACTGCGCCGCCGCGATCAGTTTCTCCCAGTTCAGTTCCGTCGGCACGCCGTTTTCCAGCACGACATTGTCGGCGATGCTCAGGTCCTTCGCCTCCATCTTCAGGTGCTGCGCGGCAAACTGCACGAGCCGCGTGCGCAGTTCGTCGCAGGCGTACTTCGCCGCCATGCCGTTGAGGTCAGCCCCCGTGCTGGCCGAGGTGGGCGAAGCGTTGGCGACGCGCATGGTGTTGGTCGTCTCGACCATGACACGGTCCGGGGTCACCCCGAGCGTCTGCGCAGCAATCAACTGGATCTTGGTGTTGACCCCCTGCCCCATCTCGACTGCGCCCGTGCTGACCGCGACACTGCCATCGACGTAGATGTTGACCAGTGCCCCCGCCTGATTGAGCGCGGTCTGGGCAAACGAAATGCCGAAACAGACCGGGACGATGCCGAGCCCGCGCTTCGTCGCGGTGTGGGTGCGATTGTATTCCGCCACCGCCTGCAGGCGCTGAGCGACATTTGCTTTCTGTTCCAGCGTCTCCCAGCAGCGGACAGCGGTCGGCTTGGGCGGCTGCACTCCGTATGGCAGCGAATCGCCGTCACGCAGCAGGTTCTGCTTCTTGACCTCGACAATGTCCTTGCCCAGCAATTCCGCCGCGCGGGTCAGCGCCGCTTCGATAGCGAAGGTCCCCTGCGGCACCCCGAACCCGCGGAAGGCATTGTTGGGCGGAATATTGGTGCGGCAACTCACCGCCGTGATGCGGATATTCGGCACGCGATACGAGCCCGAGGCATGCAGGAAGGAGCGCCCGAGCACCGCGGTGGAGATATCGGCGCAGGCACCCGCATGCTGATAGAGGGTCACTTCAAAGGCGCGGATATTCCCCTCGGCATCGAGTCCCATCTTGTAGTCGTACTCGTAGGCATGGCGCTTCCCCGTGGTGAAAATGTCCTCGTTGCGTGAGAGGAATAGTTTCACCGGCTGCTTGAGGATAAACGCCGCCATCGCGGGCGCCACCACCCAGACCGCCGTCGATTCCTTGCCGCCAAAGCCGCCGCCGAGACGGCGGATTTCGAATTCCACCTTGTGCTGCGGGATGCCGCAGACCTCGGCAATATGGCGGTGATACGCGCCGGGTGCCTGACTGCTGGCGATGACCTTGATGGTGTCGTGTTCACCGGGGAGCGCTAACGCTCTCTGTGTTTCAAAGTAAAAGTGCTCCTGCGGGCCGCTGGCCAGTTTTCCCTCGGCGATTACTTTGCACTGCGCGAACGCCGCGGCGATGTCGCCATTGACCAGTTCGCGCTTCTGCCCGTGGATGAGGCCGCGCTGCGCTGCTTCGCGTGGACTAAAGAGCGGCTCGCGCTTGTCGATTACGGCAGTGATCAGTTTCACCGCACGCTGCGCCGCACGGCGCGACTTCGCCACGACCAGGGCAATCGGCTGCCCGATGTACTCGAGGGTGTCGATGGCCAGCAGCGGCTGGTCCTTGAAGATATGGCCGACCTCGTTGAGCCCGGGGACGTCCTTCGCCGTGTAAACCGCCACCACGCCGGGCGCTGACGTCGCCGCGCTGATGTCAACACTGCGCAGCGTGCCGCAGGCAACGGGTGAGGTGAACAACACCGCGTGCAGGCAGCCCGCGGGGGTCGGGATATCGTCGACAAATTGCGACGTGCCGCGCACGTGCATAAGCATGTCGCCATTCTTCATTGCGCCACCTCCTCGGCTGCCGCGAAGTGGGCAAGCACCAGTTGCCGGAGCAGCAGTTTCTTGTAGGCGGCAGAGCCCCGGACGTCGTCGATGGGGGCAACGACATCCGCCACCGCCTGCGCCAGCGCAGGCGGGTCAGGCGGTTTCCCGAGGAAGCGTTCGAGCCCGGCAACGAGCAGCGGGACAGGGGCCACGCCACCCGCGCTGAGACGCAGGTCGCTGATCTTCCCGTCCTTGTCCAGCGTCAGGCGCAGCGCGCTGTTGACTGTGGCGATATCGAGGTAGACGCGGTTGGAAACCTTCTCGAAACTGTAACGGGTGCCGGCCGGCAGCAGCGGCACGGCGACTTCCGTGATGACTTCACCGCAGGCAAGGTCGTACTTTTTGTAGCCCCGATAGAACTTGTCAAGCGGAAGTGTGCGGGTTTTCCCGTCCTTTGCCGCGATGGTCAGTTGCGCATCGAGCGCCAGCAGGATGATACTCATGTCGCCAATCGGCGAGGCATTGACGATATTGCCGGTGATGGTTGCCTTGTTGCGCAGGATGGTCGAGGAATGGAGCAGCAGGTCCTGCCGCAGCGCAGGGAAGTGCTGTGCGGTTTCCGGCGCAAGGCGCAGCTGCTCGAGCGTGACAGCACCGCCGATGCGCAGCATCCCGCCATCGGTGCGGATATAGTCGAGGTCGCGGCGCTGCGAAAGGAAGCAGAGGTTCTTTTCCAGCAGTTCCTCGGGTTGCTGCACGAAGAGGTCGGTACCGCCGCCAACGAGGATGCCGTCCGTCGCCGGCGCCTTCTTCTCCTGCGCCTGTTTGAGCAGTTGCGGCACCTGCGCGAACCACGCAGGGAGCACCATTTGGTCAATGAGTGCGGTGACACGCTGCTGCGGGTCGGGGCTGATCCCCTGCAATTGGTCACTCAGCGCGCGCGCGGCATTGCGAATGGCGGCGTAGCCGGTGCAGCGGCAGATATTGCCGTCGAGCGCGTCGATGGCATCGGCAT
>CAZWUZ010000108.1:0-11592 GCA_964637655.1 uncultured bacterium
CAGGATTTTGCTGGTGGATGATGAACAGGAAATCCGGGAAAAAATGCGGATCAATAAAACCAGACTGCGGAAGGGTGTGGAGGAGAGTGAAACGCCGTCCGGGGCGCTGAACATCCTGCGCGCGGGGAATATCGACGTGGCGGTGTTCGACATCAATTTGCCGGAAATGGACGGGCTGCAGCTGCTGGAAAAGGCGCGGGCGGAGTTTCCCCGCCTGGAAGTGATCATGATCACCGGCAAGGGTGAACAGGAAAGCGTGCTGCGGGCCATGCGGCTGGGCGCCTTCGACTTCTTTTACAAGCCGTTTCGTCTGCATGAAATCCAGAATGCTATTGAACGCACCCGCCGCTATATCGAGGTTGCCGGGCAGTTGCAGGACGAACGGGAACGCAACCAGCTTCTCTCGGGTGAGCTGCGCACGCAGCTGGGATTTGATATTGTCGGCAGAAGTCCGGCCACGCATGAGATCATCAGACTGATCCGGCGGGCGGCCGACTCAGCAACCGCGGCGGTATTGATCAGCGGGCCGAGCGGTACCGGCAAGGAACTGGTGGCCCGGGCCATCCACTGCGCGAGCAGCAGAAAAGACGGGTATTTCTGCCCGCTGAACTGCGCGGCGATTCCGGAAAACCTGATTGAAAGCGAACTGTTCGGCCACCGCAAAGGGGCGTTTACCGGCGCGATCAGCGATCGCAAGGGGTGCCTGGTGGCCGTGTCCGGCGGCACGCTGTTCCTTGACGAAATCGGGGAGATGCCGCTGGCCAGTCAACCACGGCTCCTGCGGGCGCTGGAAGACGGCAGCGTGCGCCATCTCGGGGAAGATCGCGAAACGACGGTCGACGTCAGGGTCATTTCCGCCACCAACAGCGACCTGGCGCGGCAGGTGGCGGAAAAAAGGTTCCGTCTCGATCTGTACCATCGGCTGAATGTGTTTGCGATAGATTTGCCGCCGCTCAAGGAGCGGGCGGAGGATATTCCGCTGCTGCTGGACTATTACCTCGGGTATTTCGCCCGGCGTCTGCGCAAGCCGGCCGGGGTCATTCCGGACAAGGTGCGCAGCGCCCTCATGGCCTATGATTTTCCGGGCAATGTCCGCGAACTCAAAAACATGGTGGAACGGGCGATCATGGTGAGCGACGGGACGGAGCTGACGATGGCGCATTTCAACCTGGCGCCGGGTAGCTGCGTGCCGGCGGCAGCGGCGCCGGCAGAAACCGACCTCAATCTTGACCGGCGGGAGCAGGCGGCGCTCAGCATGGCCATGCGCCAGTCAGGCAATAATCAAACGCAGGCCGCGCTGCTGCTCGGCATTTCACGCTACGCGCTGCTCCGGAAATTGAAAAAGCATACGTGACCAATCAGGCCAGCAGTCGCAGTTCATTCTACCCGCAGGCGTAGCGGCAGTCCGCTGACCCCGCATACCAGATAACAATCTTACCACAGAGCACACGAGCGTTAGCGCACAATCGGCGGCTGTTGTAGCAGGTGACCGCCAATGAAAATATTATGCATTCGCGTAAGCACGCGGCGCACCATCTGTGCACCATGGCGGCGTTCCGCCGCGCCGCCAGCGGTATCCGGCCCCACCCTATCCCTGCTGCTACGCATTTTGTGCCCTCACCGCCGGCAGACGGCGGGTTGACGGGCGGCGATGGCAATGGTACACACAGACAGTGGACAGACTGATCCGGCTGACGGCCGACATCTGCCGGGGTGCCGCATGACCCCCTGCCCGGTACGGGTGCGCAGGGCGTGAACCGCTGATGATCTACCTCGAACTGCTCTACAATTTCGGTGTGCTCATTGCGCTCAGCGTCATCTCCGGGTTCGCCGGCTCGCGCTGGCGGGAGGGGCGGGGGGCGGCGCTGCTGCAGGGGCTGCTTTTCGGCTGCGCGGCGGTGATCGGCATGCTGCGCCCGCTGGTCTGGGAGCCCGGGCTGATCTTCGACGGCCGCTCCGTGATGATCTCGCTGGCGGGGCTGTTCTTCGGGCCGCTGGCGGCGCTGATGGCGGCGGCGATGGCGGCGGTGGTGCGCGTGGCGCAGGGGGGGATCGGCGCCACCATGGGGGTGCTGGTGATCAGCGCCTCCGCCCTCATCGGGATCCTCTTTCACCGCCGTCGCCCGCCCGTGATCACGGTGCGCCACCTGCTCGCGCTCGGCTTCAGCGTGCATGTCGCCATGCTGCTGCTCATGTTCACCATCCCGGGCGGGAAGAGCCTGGCGGTGCTCGACAGCATCGGCCCGCCCGTCGTCACCATTTACCCGCTGATCACCGTGCTCATCGGCTGGGTGCTGGCGCGGCAGGAGGAGGAACGCCGTCAGGAGCAGGCGCTGCAGGAGAGCAATGCGCTCTACCGCTCGCTGATCGAGACGACCGACACCGGGTTCGTGGTGCTGCGCGAGAACGACGGGACGGTGCTCGACGCCAACCAGGTCTACGTGGTGATGAGCGGACACCGGCGGCGCGAAGAGATCATCGGGCGGTCCGTGGTGGAGTGGACCGCCCCGCACGACCGTGAGCGCAATGCGGTCGAGGTGCAAAAATGCCTGACGACCGGCAAGGTGAGCAACCTGGAAATCGACTATGTTCATGCCGACGGCACCATCGTCCCGGTCGAGGTCAATGCCAGCGTGGTCGATACCGGTCGCGGCCGCGTCATCCAGACCCTGTGCCGCGACATCAGCGAGCGCAAGGCGGCGGAGGCGGAACTGCGCAGCAAGAACGCGACGCTGCAGCGGGTCAACGAGGAACTGCTGTCGCTCGACGAGATGAAAACGCGGTTCCTGGCGAATGTGTCGCACGAACTGCGCACGCCGCTGGTGGCGGTGCGCGGCTATACCGAAATGCTGCTGGAAAACGGGACCGCGGCGCTGAGCGACCAGCAGCAGGAGCACCTGCGCATCATCCTGCGCAATATCGACCGGCTCACCGCGCTGTTCGACAACCTGTTCGAATTTGCGCGCGGCGAAGCGGGGAGCAGGGCGCTCGACCGCGGCATTTTTCCGCTGGCGCCGTTCCTGCAGGACATCAGCGACACGCTGCAGCCGCGCGCCCGCGCGCGCCGCCTGGCGTTGACGCTGCTGCCAGTGCCGCCAGGACTGACGGTCTATGCCGACCGGCAGCGACTGGGACAGGTGCTGCTCAACCTTGTCGACAACAGTTTGAAATTCACCCCGGAGGGGGGCACAGTAACCCTGGCGGCACAGGCGGCGGAGGAAGCGGTGCGCATCACCGTGGCGGACACCGGCATCGGGATCAGTGAGACGGACCAGCAGCGGATTTTTGAGCGCTTTTTTCAGGCGGATGCAACCGTCACCCGTCCCTACAACGGGGCCGGACTCGGGCTGGCCATCGTGCGCGAAATCATCAACCGGCACGGGGGCACCATCACCGTGCAAAGCCAGCCGGGCGCCGGCGCGACCTTCATCATCACCCTGCCGCCACCAGCGGCAGTTTCCTGATTCGACCCGCTACCGTTCAAGCAGTTCGTGCAGGGCGCGCACCTGGTCCGCGGTGCGGCCGTGCGCACGGGCGCGGCGCGCGGCGGCAACCCGGGCGGGTGACGGGAGGCGTCCGGTCAGCGCCTGTGCCGCCGCGCTGAGCGGGTCGCGACCGGGCCTGGCGCGCAGCAGCGCCGGTACGGAACAGCGGGCGAGCGTCAGGTCACCCGCGAGGGTGCAGGCGATGTTCGCCTGCGCGAGGCGTTTGAGCACGGCGGGCGGGCAGCGGTAGCCGTCACCGCGGGCAAGGCGCTGCGCTTCGCGTGCCGCGAGGCGGGCGAGGTCGGCACGCTGCGGGCGGAACCCGAGCTTGTAATAGAACCAGAATGCGCCGGCAGCGATGGCTTCGGGATTGTGGTAACCGACCTGGTAGCGGTCGAGAACGAAGCAGTGCGACCCGCAGTGCTGCCGGAGGAACGCCAGCAGGCGGACGAAGGCGTAGGCGGACTCCCCGGCGCGGAATGACGGGAAGAGATTGAAGGCGACCTCGGCACGCGCGGCGAGCAGCGAGACATCACCATAGCCGCAGGGGATTCCGTTCTTGAGCAGCAGGTAGCCCGTGTGCGCGCGCAGCGGCAGGCGGTGGGCGGGGAGGATGCCGAACCAGGCGAGGTGCAGTCCGCGCCCGAGGTCGGCGAGCCGGACATCGTGCGGATCGGCATAATTGAAACCGTGGATTTCACGGTAGCGGGTGATGACCGCCGCCATGGCGGCGTCGTGATAGCGTTGCGCCGCGGCGACCGGGAGACGGCGGACGGGAATGCGGGTGCCGGGGAGTTGCTCCGCGAGGGGCTGCTTGCAGCGCAGCAGCGGGGTGGTGTGGAAAAAGATGCTCCCGGCCGGGAGGAGCGCGCGGGTGCGCGACGCGCTGCTGTCGCGCAGGTCCCAGCGCACGGGCACCTGCAGCGTGTCGAACAGCGCGCGCAGCGCGGGTGACGGGTCGCGCAGTGCGGGGTGCTGCACCAGCCAGGCGAGGTCGCCGCGCGCGGGCATCCCCGCCGCGCGCAGCCAGGCGCGCGGGTCGCCCCCCACCTCGACGCTCTCCTCGACCGCGGCCGGGATGATGAACGGCAGCAGCGGGGAGAGACGGTCGGCGGTGTCACCGTCCCAGTCGATATGCGCCATGCGCGGGTGGCGCGCGGCAAGCCACTGCGCCGCGGCCAGTGTCACGGGACAGTAGACCGCGGTGCGGGCGAGCCCTTTCTGGTCGAGTATGTCGGCGAAGTCCTCGTGGTCGCGGAGCAGGTCGACCCGACTGCCGAAGCGATTGAGTTCGCGCCGGACGGCGCGGAGCAGCGCGGGACGGTCCGGACAGGCGCAGAGGAAGCAGAGCAGTTCGTGATAACGGTACAGCAGGGCGGGCGCGGTAAAGCGGGCGCGCGACAGGCGACGCAGCAGTTCCTGCCGGCGCGCCGCGGCGGTCGGGGAAAAATCGGTTTTCAGCGCTTCGAGACGCTCAAGGTCCTGCAGGCGCATGGCATCCTCCCGGTACGACTGGTGTGACGGCGGTGAGTATAGCATATCGTTTACGACCGCAGTGCTCCGCGATTAATCGAGGGGATGTGTTCCATGTTCCCCGTGATAAAATGTGAAATATCATTTACAATAGCAACCAATTGACATGAAATGGTTTTTGTGGTATAAATTAAAGGTAAGATAAACTAAACAGTTGTTTAGCATGGAGGAGCGCATGGGGATGCCGCAGCGGAGACAACGGAAAACCGCGGCGCCTGACACCATCATTGCGGTGGCGGCGCAGGAGTTTGCCGAGAAGGGATTCGCCGGCGCGCGTATCGAAGAGATAGCCCTGCGCGCGGGGATCAACAAGGCGATGCTCTACTACCATATCGGTGACAAGCAGGAACTGCACAGCGCGGTGGTGCTGGCCGTGGTGCGCCCCGCCATGGAACTGGTGCAGGGGGTAGCGGCACAACCGCAGCCGCCGGAAGAAAAGTTGCGTGCGGTGGTGGCAGCGCTGGCGCGTTATGCCGCTGCCCACCCCATCATGCCGCGCATCATGCTGCATGAGATCGCCGCGGGCGGTGTCCACCTGCCGGATGAAGTCATCCGCTGCATCGCCGGCATCTTCGGCGCGGTGAAGCAGGTGCTGGATGAAGGGACGCAGGCCGGCGTGTTCCGCGCGGCGGACCCGCTCTCCACGCATTTCAGCATTGTCGCGGCCACCATGCTCTATGTCGCCACGGAGCCGATCCGCCAGCGGGTTGGCACCGTGCTGGGCTATCCCGCCCTGGCGCAGCGCCCCGTGGCGGATAACGCCGGGCATATCGTCGGACTGATCCTGCACGGCATCAGCGTCGCGAAGGAGAATGCCTCATGAAGAAACGCCTGGTCATCCTGCTGCTGGTCGCGCTCGTCGCCGGCGGTGTCTGGTGGCAGCGACGGCAGGCGGCGCCGCCCGACGGCAGTATCCGCCTGTCGGGGAACATCGAGGTGACCGAGGTCGATGCCTCGTTCCGCCTCGGCGGGCGCATCCTGCAGGTGCTGGTGGACGAGGGGGAAACGGTGGCAGCGGGGCAGGTCATCGCCACCCTGGACACGGCCGAACTCGAGCACGACGCGGGCATGCGTGCCGCGGACGCGGCGGCGAACGCCGCGCAGGTGGCGGAACTGACGCGCGGCAATCTCCCCGAGGAGATCGCCGCGGGTGAAGCGGCGGTGGCGGCGGCGCACGCGGAAGTGACGCGCCTGACCAGCGACTACGCGCGGCAGCAGGAACTGCTGGCGCGCGACATCATCTCACCGCGGGAATTCGAGGCGACCGAGGCGGCGTACCGCGCGGCGACGGCGCGGGAGCGCGAGGCGCAGCAGCGACTGGCGCTGCTGCGGCAGGGGCCGCGGCGGGAACGGGTCGCGGCGGCGCAGGCGCGTCACGCGCAGGCGGGCGCGGCGCTGGCCCTCGCGCGGACGCGGCTTGACTTTGCCACGCTGCTGTCGCCGCTGTCCGGCGTGGTCCTGGCGAAGAAAGCCGAGGCGGGCGAAGTCATCGCCGCGGGGGTGCCGGTGGTGTCGCTCGCTGACCTGGCGGAGGTCTGGCTGCGCGCCTTTATCAACGAACCGGACCTCGCGCGCGTGCGTATCGGGCAGCAGGCGACCGTCAGGGTTGACGGGCTGCCGGGACGGCACTTCGCGGGACGGCTCGACTTCATCGCGGCGCAGGCGGAATTCACTCCGAAGACGGTGCAGACGGAGGCGGAGCGGGTGAAACTGGTCTACCGGGTGAAGATCACCCTCGCCAATCCCGACGGCCTGCTCAAGCCGGGGATGCCGGCCGACGCGCTGCTGGCGGCGGAACCGCAGCGGAACTGAAATGATGATACGGGCGGAGGGGCTGACGCGGCGCTTCGGCGACACGGTCGCGCTCGACGGGCTGACGCTGTCGGTGCCGGCGGGTGAACTGTTCGCGCTGGTCGGGCCCGACGGCGCGGGCAAGACGACGACCATGCGCCTGCTGACGGGCATCCTCGACCCGGACGCGGGCGAGGCGTTTGTCGCGGGGAAGCATACCGTGCGCGCGGCGGCGGCGCTCAAGCATGAGCTTGCCTACATGTCGCAGCGTTTCGGCCTCTATCCCGACCTCACGGTCGAGGAAAACCTGACCTTCTATGCCGACCTGTACGGCGTGACGCGGCGTGAACGGCAGCAGCGGCTGCCGGAACTGCTCGGGTTCTCCAACCTGACGCCGTTCCGCGCGCGCCCGGCGGGGAAACTTTCGGGCGGCATGAAGCAGAAACTGGGGCTGGCCTGCGCGCTCATCCACACCCCGAAAGTGCTCTTTCTCGACGAGCCGACCAACGGGGTCGATCCCGTCTCGCGGCGTGATTTCTGGCGCATTCTCTACCGGCTGCTGGCGGAAGGGGTCACGATCTTCGTCTCCACCGCCTACCTCGACGAGGCGGATCGCTGTGCGCGCGTCGGCCTGCTGCACCGCGGGAAACTGCTCGCCTGCGGGACGCCGGATGAAGTGAAGCGCCTGCTGCGCGGCACGCTGTGGGGCGTGCGGGCGGCGAATCCGCGCGCGGCGGCGGCGGCACTGAAGCCGGCGCTGGCGGGCGAGGCGACGGTCGGCCTGTTCGGGACGACGGTGCACGTGGTCACCGCGCGCCCCGACGCGCCGGCGGCGATTGCCGCCGCGCTGGCGGCGGCCGGCCTGGCGGTTGACCGCCTCGCGCGCGAGGAACCGACGCTGGAGGATGTGTTCGTCTCGGTCATCGGGGAGGCGGCGGCGTGAACGGGACGGCGGTGACGGTGCGTGAACTGACGCGCACCTTCGGCGATTTTGTCGCGGTGGACCGGGTCACGCTCGACGTGGCACGGGGTGAAGTGTTCGGCTTCCTCGGGCCCAACGGGGCGGGCAAGTCGACCACCATCCGCATGCTCTGCGGACTGCTCACCCCCACTGCCGGCGGCGGCACTGTGGCGGGATTCGACCTGCGCCGCGAAGCGGAGCGCATCAAGGAGCATATCGGCTACATGTCGCAGAAGTTTTCGCTCTACGAGGACCTGACGGTCGAGGAGAACATCGATTTCTACAGCGGCATCTACCGCGTGGCGCGGGAGCAGAAACCGGCGCGCAAGGAGTGGGTGCTGGCGATGGCGGGGCTGGAGCAGCTGCGCGGCAGCATCACCGGGACGCTTCCCGCCGGGTGGAAGCAGCGCCTGGCGCTGGGGTGCGCGGTGCTGCACGAGCCGCCGGTGCTCTTCCTTGACGAGCCGACGTCGGGGGTCGATCCCCTGGCCCGGCGCGCCTTCTGGGAGCTGATCTACGCCCTGGCGGAGCGCGGCACCACGGTCTTCGTGACGACGCACTACATGGACGAGGCGGAATACTGCGACCGCCTCGCGCTCATCTACCGCGGCGAAATGATCGCGCTCGGCACGCCCGCGGCGCTCAAGCAGGAAATGCGTGACAGCATCATTGCGGTGACCGGGGAGCGGCCGCAGCTGCTGCTGGCCGCGGCGGAGGGACTGCCCGGGGTGCAGGAGGCGGCGCTCTTCGGGCGCGGCATCCACGTGGTGACCGCGGACGCGGCGGCGGTGCTCCCCGCGCTGCGCGCGCGGCTGGCGGAGCGCGGCCTGCCGGCGGCCGTGGCGGTGGTGGAACCGTCGCTCGAAGATGTCTTTGTCATGCGCATCGAGGCGCACGACCGCGACCGGGGGGCGGCGGCATGAACCACCGTCGCGTGCTGGCTGTGGCGCGCAAGGAGTTTCTGCACGTGTTCCGTGACCCGCGCGCCCTGGCGATGGGGCTGGCCATCCCCCTGCTGCTGCTCGTGCTCTTCGGCTACGCGCTGACCCTCGACGTGGACAGCGTCCCGCTGGTGATTGCGGATTACGACGGCACGCCCGCCTCGCGCGACCTGATCGCGGGGTTTGCCGGGTCGCGCTATTTCAACCTGCGGGGCATGGTCTACAGCCCGCGCGACCTCGACCGCGCCCTGACCGCGGGGACGGCGCTGCTGGCGGTGGAGATCCCCGCCGGCTATGCGCGCGACCTGGCCCGGCGGCGGGCGACGGTGCAGGCGATCGTCGACGGCAGCGACGCCAATACCGCGACCTTCGCGCTCAACTACGCGGAGAGCGTGGTGCGCGCGGCGGGCGCGGCCGTGACCGGGCCCGGCGCACACCCGCGGCTGGATATCCGCGCGCGGCTGTGGTTCAATCCCGCCCTGTCGACGCGCACCTTCATCGTGCCCGGCCTGATCGCCATCATCCTCTCGGTTATCGCGGCGCTGCTCACCTCGCTGACAGTGGCGCGCGAGTGGGAGACGGGGACGATGGAACAGCTGCTGTCGACCCCGCTGACCCGCACGGAACTGATCCTCGGCAAGTTCGCGCCCTACGTGGTCATCGGCGCGGTCGACGCGCTGTGCAGCGTGGCGATGGGGGTGGGGCTGTTCGCGGTGCCCCTGCTCGGCAGCTGGCTGTCGCTGGCGGCGGTCATCACCGTCTTTCTCGTCGGGGCGCTCGGCATGGGGCTGTGGATCAGCGCGGTGGCGCGCACGCAGCTGGTGGCCAACCAGATCGCGCTGCTGGTGACCTTCCTCCCCGCCTTCCTGCTCTCGGGGTTCGCCTTCGACATCGCCTCGATGCCCGCCCCGCTGCGCGTGCTGACCCATCTCGTCCCGGCCCGCTATCTCGTGTCGCTGCTGCGCGGCATCTTCCTCAAGGGGGTGGGCCCGGAACTGCTGGTGCGCGACACGGTGCTGCTGACGGTTTTCGCGGTGCTGATGACCATCCTGGCGGTGCGGGCCTGCCGCACGAAACTGGCGGCCTGACATGTTCGAACGCCTGCGCGCCATGCTGGTCAAGGAGTTCATCCAGCTGTTCCGCGACCCGCGCATGACGCGCATTCTCTTTGTGGTGCCCGTGTTCCAGACGCTGATGTTCGGCTACGCGGTGACGATGGACATCCGCAACGTCGAACTGGCGGTGCTCGATTACGACAGGACGGAGCTGTCGCGCGACTTCCTCGCGTCGTTCGGCGGCTCCCCGTACTTCACCGCCATGCGGCATGTGGGCACGGACGCGGCGGCGCAGGCGCTCATCGACGCGGGCGAGGTGCGCCTGGCGCTGGTCATCCCGGCGGGATTCGCGGACGCCTGGCGCGCGGGCCGGGCCCCGGTGCTGCAGCTCATCGCGGACGGCAGCGACGCCTCGTTTTCGGGCAAGGCGCTGCAGTACGCCTCAGCCATCGCCACCGGGTGGTGGCGCGCGCGCAGCGGGGCGCCGCCGGACGCGGTGACCCTGGCGGCGCGGGCGTGGTTCAACGCCAATCTCGACAGCCGGAATTTCTACCTGCCCGGGGTGGTGGTGATGCTGGTGATGATCATCACCCTGCTGCTGTCGTCGATGGCGGTGGTGCGGGAAAAGGAGCAGGGAACCATCGAGCAGGTGATGGTGACCCCCATCCGCCGGACGGAGTTCATCCTCGGCAAGACGCTCCCGTTCGCGCTGGTCTCGCTGGTGACCGTTACGCTGGTCATCGTGGTCGCGGTGCTCTGGTTCGACCTGCCGCTGCGCGGCAGCCTCGCGCTGCTGCTGGCGGGGACGCTGCTCTACCTGGCGGCGATGCTCGGCATCGGCCTGCTCATCTCGACGGTGAGCAGCACGCAGCAGCAGGCGATGATGACGGCGTTCTTTTTCATCTTCCCGGGGATGCTGCTCTCGGGATTTGTTTTCCCCATCTTCAACATGCCGGAACCGGTGCAGTGGCTGACCTGCGCCAATCCGCTGCGCTATTTCCTGGTCATCGTGCGCAGTATCTTTCTCAAGGGAGCGGGGTTCGACCTGCTCTGGCCGCAGTTCGCCGGGCTGGCGGTGCTGGGCGCGCTGTTTCTCGGGCTGGCGGTCGCCCGCCTGCAGAAGACGACGGGGTAGAGGTGAGCGGATGAAGAACGTGCGGATGGGCGGCTGGGTGGCGGTGCTGCTGCGGGCGGGAGCGACCGCAGCGGCGGCGGCGGCAGTGCCGGAATTTGTCGCGGACACACCGGTGGCGGATGCCGCCGACACCGGCGCGGTCTGGACGCTGGCGGCCTGCGAGCAGTACGCGCTGGCGCATCATCCGGCGCGGGCGGTGGCGCAGGCGGGTGCGGCGCAGGCAGCGGCGCAGGCGGGTGCGGCGCGGGCCGGCGACTATCCCGACCTGGCACTGACCGGCGGCTACCGGCGCTGGGAGAGCCATGCCTTCCTGCCGCCGGCCATGGCACGGACGCTGCCGGGGGGGACCATTGGCCCGTTCGATGACTACCATGCGGGGGTGCGCGGCAGCTGGCTGCTGTACGATTTCGGGCAGCGCGACAGCGTGCAGGCGGCGGCGGACGCGCGGGCGCGGGCGGCGACGGCGGCCATCGCCGTGACCGAGGCGCAGCTGCTGGCCGGGGCGCGGCTGGGGTACTATGCGCTGCAGGCGGCGACGGCGGCGCGCGACGCGGCCTGGCAGCGGCTCGGGCGGGCCACCGCCCATGTGCAGCTGGCGGAGCAGCGCACGGCGGCGGGCGCGGTGCCGCGCGCGGATGTGTTGCGCGCGAAGGTGGCAGCGGCTGATGCGCGCCTCGCGTATGTGCAGCGG
>CAZWUZ010000109.1:0-11580 GCA_964637655.1 uncultured bacterium
ATGACCTACCACCGGCAGGGGGGGAACCTGCTCTGCCATTACTGCGGGGCGAGCAGCGCGCCGCTGGTCAAATGCCCGCACTGCGGCAAGGGACTGGAGTATCGCGGTTCGGGCACGCAGAAGATCGAGGAGGAACTCGTCGCGCTCTTCCCGCGGGCGCATATCCAGCGCATGGACCGCGACCTGATCACCACGACGGGCGCGCTGGAGGATGTCTTCGCGCGCATGCAGTCGGGCGAAATCGACATCCTGCTCGGCACGCAGATGGTGGCCAAGGGACTCGATTTTCCGAATGTCGCACTGGTCGGGGTGATCAATGCCGACATCGCCATCCACCTCCCTGATTTCCGCGCCGCGGAGCGCAGTTTCAACCAGCTGCTGCAGGTGGCGGGACGCAGCGGGCGCAAGGAGACGGGGAGCGTCATCATCCAGACCTTCAACCCCGACCACCCGGCGGTCAGGTTTGCCGCGCAGCACGACTACGCGGGGTTCTACGCGTACGAACTGGCGCAACGCACCGCCAGCGGCTACCCGCCGCTGACCCGGCTCGTGCTGCTGACGTTCAGCGGCAAAGAGGAAGCGGCTGTGGCGGGGACGGCACGCGCGTTCGCGCAGCGCGCGCGGCGGCAGGGGGGAGTGACCGTCAAGGGCCCGGCCCCGGCGGCGCTGGCGAAAATCAAGGAGAAGTACCGCTACCAGGTGCTGTTGCTGGCGGACCGGCAGGCGACGCTGGTGCCGGTGCTGCAGCAGCTGCCGGCGCCCGCCCGCGGGGTCGATTGTCACGTCGATGTTGACCCGCTGAGCACGCTCTGATGCGCACCTCCGCGCGACTGCTGCTCTGCCTGCTGGCCGGCGGGCTGCTGCTGCGCCTGACCCCGCTGCTGCTGGCGGAGTCCGGGACACTGGCGGGGGGGCCTGACGCCTGGTATCACCTGCGGCGCGCGCAGCTGGTGGCAGCCGGGCAGCCGCTGACCTTTGACGCCTGGACAGGATATCCCTTCGGCAATACCTGCCACTGGCCGCAGGGGTACGCGCTGCTGCTTGGCACGGCATACCGCGCCGGTGGTATCGCCGCGGTTGCCGCGGTACCGCTGCTGGCGGGACTGCTGGCGCTGGCGGCAGCGCTGCTCGTGTTCCGGCAGCGCTTTGGCGGCGGAGCATGGTATCCGCTGCTGCTGCTGGCGCTGGCGCCCGCGCTGCTTTTCCCGACCGTGTACTCAGCCATCGACCATCATTGCCTGGAAGTGCTGTGCAGCGTGCTGGTGCTGGCCGGGCTGGCAGTGCCCGGATGGCGCGGAGCAGTGCTGCTCGTTGCGGCGGTACTGCTCGCGTACGGCAGCATTCCGTCATGGCCGCTGATCGCCGCGCTCGCGGTGGCCGGGTATGCGGCGTGCCGGCTGCCGCCACGCGTGGCGGTGCTGCTGGTACTGCTCGCCGCGCTGGCGTTGCTGGCCGGGACGTCGGTCTACCTGAGCGACCCGTGGCTCGATACAGTAGCGGAGACCCGGCCGATGCTTTCGGTTGCCGCGCTCTTCCGCGCGGTGGTGGCGTTGTCGCCCGGCGTGCTGCTGCTGCCGCTGGCAGTGCTCTGGTGGGGGCGCGACATGCGCGACGGCGTTGCTGCCGGCCTGCTGACCCTGACGCTGCTGGCGCTGCCACTGCAGGTGATCGAAACGCGTTTCGCCTACTTTCTCGTGCTTCCGTCCGCGGCGGCGGCAATGGAAACGCTGCGCTGGCTGCGGCAGCGCAACGTGCGCCCGGGACCGGTCGTGCTGCTCGGTGTGTTCTGCCTGCTGCCGTCGCTGCGCGGTCTTGGCGAACTGCCGCAATGGGTCGAGGACATGCCGGCGGTGCGGGCGATTGCGCGGCAGCTGCACACGCTTCTGCCGCCGGCCGGTGACCCGCTGCAGCCGCAGACGCGCCCGGCATACGGTGTGGCGGCGCGTTGGGACTGGGGCCATCACCTGCTCGCCATCGGCGGTCTCCCGGTGGCGGCCAGCCCGTTTCATACCGGCGCCGCCGGACGCGTGCTCGCGCACGACCTCATGTTTGCCGTGCCGGAGACGGCGAACGCGCTGGCGGACGCGCATGGTATCCGGGTGTTGCTGCTCGACGACATGGTGCAGAGCGGCTATGCCGGTGTTGCCGACAGCGGCATGCGGGCGCCGCTGCCGCAGTCGCTCTGGGCGCGCCTGTATGTGGCAGGTGACACGACGCTGGGGTGGTGCAGGGTGGCGGAACTCGACGGCGACCGTTCGCGCGTGCAGGTCTGGACGCGCGGATGGTGAACGCCCACACGCGCGTTGACGCTGTTTCCGGCGGCGTGTATACTGCGCCCCCGACGGCATAACGGAGGAACGGATGCGCTACGCTAAACTGGCGGCAAAAATCGGGGCGACGGCACTGGTGACGCTGCTGCTGTTCGTCGCCTGTGGCGAATGGCTGCTGCGCTACCGGGCGGAACAGACCGCCGCGGCGGCCCGGGAAAAGTTCATCAGTGAGCATCCCGGGTTCAACCAGGAGGAATTGCCGGCCACCGCCCCGGTGGGCCAGCTGGCCTACTACTGGGACTGTTATGTCGGGCTGCGCTATGTGCCGGACCAGCAGGTGCTCAACAAGCGGATCAACACCTACGGCTACCACGACACGGAGTGGACGCGCGTCAAGGCCCCGGGCACCTACCGTATCGCCCTGTTCGGCGGTTCGGTGGTCGACGGGAACGCGGACAGCGAAATGATCTCGGGCTATCTGCAGGAGGAGCTGCGGGCGCGGCACCCCGAAGTCGAGGTCATCAACTGCGGCCTGACCGGCATGATGAGCACGCAGGAACTGATCCTGCTCTGCACCGAGGTGCTCGATTTTGCGCCGGACATGGTTATCAACTACAACGGCATCAACGAACTCTCGCCCCTGCGCTACGGGCTGAAGCCCGGGGAACATTTCTACTGGTACTTCGGGCAGTACAATATGTCGGGCGGTCAGTCACCCGGCAGGATGCTGGGCGCGCTGGCGACGAAACTCCGGCTCATGGTCATGGACAAGAGCCATCTCCTGCGCACGCTGCTCGCGCTGGGGGGAGTCGATACGGTCTATTCGGGAGCCGGGGTCAGCGACGCGCAACTGGCGGCCGCCGTGGACCGCTACTATCACAACCGCGAACTGATGCAGCAGCTTTGCGCGGCGCGCGGCATCAGTACGCTCTGGTTCATGCAGCCGATCATCTTCGAAAAGCGGCACCAGACCGTGTACGAGGCGTATACCGAGCAGATGAACCCGCCGGCCATCATCGATTTCTACCGGCGGGGCTACCGGATCTTTCACGAGCGGCGGCAGGCGGAAGGCCTGCCCCTGCGCATGGACGAACTGCTCGACAGCGCCACCACCAACATCTTCTCCGACCCGTATCACACGTATCCCGAGGGGGGGCGGATGGTTGCCCGGCGCATGGCGGCGGAAGTGGCAAAGGTGCTGGCGGCCCGCCGCCCGGTGCCCGCGGCGGGGCGGCGTTCAGCGGGACGGTGACGGCGTGGAGCCGGTATCCGTCTGCAGCAGCGGCAGGATGACCGGTACATCCTTCTGCACGATGAGGGCGAGTGCCTTCTCGTTGTAGTGCGTGTCGAGGTTTGATACCCAGAGCAGTTTCTCGTCCTGTCCGATAAACGCATCCAGTGTGTCGACCACCGTGACACCCAGCGGTTGCAGTTCCCGCGCGGCCTGCTCGTGCATGGCCCGGTACGGGTACTGTTCGATGGCGAGCGTGTTGATCACCGGCAGGATATTGACGATGACGGGAGAACCGTGCCGGCGCATGGCACTCACCATCCGCCCGAAGGCCTGCCAGGCCGCCCGGTAGGCGGGCGCGTTCGTGTCGTACAGCGACTGGTAATAATTCGCGTATTCCTGCTGATACCCCAGCTGGCGCACCAGCGTCTGATAGCGTGACCAGACAAACACCGACAGCATGGAATTTTCGAGGAGCAGGTTGCCCTCCGCGACCGGCGTCGGCTCCACGTCATTGAGGAAATAGTTGATCACGTAGAGGTCGGCGTCGTAGCTGTCACCCTCGCGGGCGAAAAGGGCGGACTGCTGCACCGCGTTGTAGTTGCCGCTGCCGAGGTTGACGGCTTCCCAGCGCGTGCCGCTGTCGGCGGCGGTGAGCGCCTGCGCCAGCTGCTCCGGGCAGGTGCCGGCGAACGGCACGCCCCAGCCGAAGGTCATGCAGTCGCCGACGACGACGACCCGCTTCGTTCCCGGCGTGCGCGCGTAGGCGACGTCCGGACCGCGCAACCCGCGGGCGTTGATGCTGACGTCGACCCCGTACAGTTTCGCCTGTGTGCCGGGGCGGTGGACGAAGACGAGGTCCGGGTCGTCGACCCGCTGCTTCATGCGCTGCGAGTACTTCCACATCTCGATGTCGAGGTTGTCGCGCAGCGAGAAGAAAACGCGGGTGAACCCCTCACAGACGAGCAGCGTGACGAGCAGCATGATGAGCGAAAAGGCGAGCTTCTTGGTCAGGGACAGGGTGGGCATCGTTCAGAAATCCATGTAGGTAAAGACCATGGGCGGGCTCTCCATGAGCAGAAAGAGTTGCGTCAGCACGAGCAACAGCGCCGCCAGCGCGAGCGCGAAGCCGCGCGCCGCCCCGCACCACCCTGCCGCGGTCATGAGCCAGTTCGTGACCCGCTGATAGCCGTCCATCGTCTATGCCAGTCCGGTGATGACGCGCGCCACGCGCGCGGCGGTGGCAAGGTCACAGGCGAAGAGCAGCCAGCCCGCGGTGACAAAGTGGAATGTCACGACTCCGCTGATGACCGCCAGCGTCCTGCTCCGGCGCAACCGCAGGCGGAGTGTAGCATACCGGGTGAGCAGGGTATAGTCGAGCGCCTT
Organism: uncultured bacterium; assembly: GCA_964637655.1. Classification (GTDB taxonomy): domain Bacteria; phylum DAOPZR01; class DAOPZR01; order DAOPZR01; family DAOPZR01; genus CAZWUZ01. The sequence continues at coordinate 4,888 of CAZWUZ010000109.1, forward strand.
GACAGCGAAGAGGCCGAGCCCGTGGTAGGCGCCCCAGAGCAGGAAATGCGCGGTCAGCCCGTGCCACAGCCCGATGAGCATCATGGTCGCCATCATCGCGATGAAGGACATGAGCAGGACATGCTTTGCCGGGGTGCGGAACCCGCGGTACAGCACCTTGCCCAGCGGGATGAAGATGTAGTAGCGGATCCACAGGGTCAGCGACATGTGCCAGTTGTTCCAGAACTCCTGCAGGTTGCGCCGGAAATACGGGTGGCAGAAATTCTCGCACAGTTTCACGCCGAACAGCCGCCCGAGCCCGATGGCGATGTCGGTATAGGCGGAAAAGTCGAGATAGAGGAAGAGGGCGTAGGCGTAGAGCGCGAGGATGAGCTCCGCGCGCGTGCCGGTTCCGGCAGTGAGCGGGGCGGCGTACGGGGCGAGCGCCCCGACGATGACGATCTTCTTGACCAGCCCGGCAGTGAGCCGCAGCAGACCGTACAACTGCCCCGCGGGTTCCAGTCGCTGGTTTTCCGGGACGAAGTCCTCAAGGCGCGACAGCGGCCCGGAGAAGAATTTCGGGAGGAAGAGCAGGTAGCTGAGGTAGGTGCCCAGCGGCATGCCGGTGGCCCGCGGGTTCTTCGCCCGGTACTCCGCCAGGAAGTGCATGGCATTGAAAGCCAGATAGGAAAACCCGACGAGGCGGAGCGGGATACCGTCCGCCTTCTGCGCCAGCAGGACGGCGAGTATGGTGACGATGAGCAGACCCGGGGAAACGCAGCGCGCGCCCAGCCAGGAGAGCGCGGCCACGGTCACCACCGCCACCAGCGCCCAGGGGAGTTCCCAGGCGAGCAGCAGCGCGGTGGCGCCCGTGAGAAACGGGAAGCGGAACCGCACCGGCAGCAGCCAGTAGACGACCCACAGCAGGTAGGCCCAGCCGAGGAAGGAGATGAGCGACGGCTGGCCGGCGGCGGGCATGGCGGGTTACGCGAATTCGCCGCGCAGGAAACACTCGCGGATGGCGGCGCGGGCCAGCTTGCCGCTGGTCGATTTCTGCAGGGTGCCGGGCGCGGCCAGGGCGACGCGCGTCACCCGCGCGCCGACCGTGGCGGCGACCTCCTGCTTGATGGCGCGGATGAGCTCCCGGCAGCGTGCGGTGTCCGCCGCCTCGCGCAGTTCGGCGACCACGGCCAGTTCCTCGGTATCGAGGATGGTGTTGGTGCTGCCGATGCAGGCGACGCGGCCGGGCCTGATTCCCGCAAGATGCCCGACGACCGTCTCGATGTCGTGCGGATGATAGTTCTGCCCGCCGACGATGATGATGTCCTTGGTGCGCCCGGCGACGAACAGTTCGCCGTCGCGCAGGAAGCCCGTGTCGCCGGTATGATACCAGCCGTGGCGGATGGCTTTGGCGCTGGCGTCAGGCCGCCGGAAATACTCCTTGAGCAGGCAGGGTGAGCGGATGATGATCTCACCCACGCCGCCGTCGGGCAGGATGCGCCCGTGCGGCCCGGCGATGCGCACTTCGCAGCCGGCCAGCGCGCGCCCGGAACTGACGCAGTGCCGGGCGGGGGCGCCCGGTGCCGCCGGCACGGCCTCACCCGCGGCATACGCCTGCGGATCAACCGCGATGACGTGCGGGTACTGACCCGGCGGGGTCTGCGTGACCGCGAAGGTGTTTTCCGCCATGGCGTAGCAGGCGGACGCGGCCTCGCGGCGGAACCCGTGCGCGGCGAACCGCGCGGTGAACCGGGCCAGCGTCGCCTCGCTCACCGGTTCCGAACAGCTGATTGCCGCGCGCAGCGTGGCGAAGGCCTGCGCGGGCAGGTCCTCGTCGCGGATCGTGCGGGTCATGACGTCATAGGCGAAATTGGGCAGCCAGCAGAGGGTGGCGCGGTAGCGCGCCACCATGCGCGGCAGCTCCACCGGGCGGCTGATCCATTCGAAGGGTGACATCATGGAGAACGGGGTGCCGGTCATCAGCGGCAGCACACAGCAGGCGATGAGTCCCATGTCGTGGTAGAGCGGCAGCCAGCTGGCAATGACGTCATGCTCGTCGAGGGCGATGGCCTCCGCATAGGCGCTGAGCTGCGCGAACATGGCGCGATGGGTCAACGCCACTCCCTTCTGCAGGCCCGTGGTGCCCGACGAATGCTGCAGCAGCACGATGTCGTCGGGACTCAGTGCGAGCGACGGGTCGGGCGCGGGTGACGGGTCGGGCGCCATGCTGTCGCTGGTGAGGATCGGGAAACTGACCGTGACCCCGTTCAGTCCCCCCGGCCCCGTGACAATGAGCGCGGGCGCGATGACCTTGGTCAGGTTGTCGATGACGTAGGTGTAGTATTCGGCGGTGATCTTCGCGCTGGGGATGGGGAGGATGGACGGGATGGCCCCGGCGAGGATGGCGCCCGCGAACGCATAGAGCAGCTCCGGGCCGTGGTCATGGATGATGAGGACGATGTCGCCCGCTCTGACCCCGGCTGCGCGGTAGGCGGCGCGGAACCCCGCGGCGTGGCGGAAGAAGCGGTGATAGGAAATCTCCGCGTAGTCGCCGTCGACGGCCTTGCAGTACAGGCAGCAGCCGTCCGGCTCCGCGTAGCGCTCCCACAGCCGTGCGGCGACCGTGGGGGGGAAATTACTTCGGCGCAGCAAGTTTCTGCACCAGTCCCGCAACGATGCGGCGGGGCGAACTGAACGACTCGACCGTGATGTCCGCGGACTGCAGTTTCACCTTGAAGCGGTCCTCGATCCACGCGACGAGCATGACCAGCGCCATGGAATCGACCAGCCCGCTGCCGAACAGGTCCTCGTCCGGGTCGAGTCCGGTCAGACTGTAATGCTCCGCAAAAAAGCGGTGTACTTCGCCGGTCAGCGCGGCTTCGTCCATGGTTGTCCCCCGTGCGCACACCGGTAACACAGCGTGTGCACCACAATCAACGGGGATACTAACTTACTTCGCACGCGGTCGCAAGCGGCCGCGGCGACGGGCAGTGTTGACGGGGGACAGGCAGGGTGCTACGATGCAGTCGGGTACATGCTGCGGTATAGGGACGGGGGAGCGAACGGTGTGACGGACCATGGTCTGCGCAGATATCTCCGCATCACCGGAAAAGCGGCAGTCAACATGGCGGCAGTTGCCCTCTGCGTGCCGGCGGCGGCTTATGCACTACTGCTTCTCTGGATGGCCCTGTTTGACTACGATGAGTCACCGTACTGGTCACTGTCAATAGGGTTTACGGTTCTTGCTGCGGGCTATGTTGTCTTCAGGGGATTGTGCCGGCTGTGGGGTCTTGGCGACAGTCGGGGAACAGATGCGGCTGATTACCGAACGCCGACACCGGGGTCCTGCCGTACCGGCAAGGGAATTGTGCTGCACGGCACGGGGACAGTGCTCAGCGTGGCTACCGTAGTGTTCAGCTGTACGTTGGCGTTCAGAATCTTGTCGGAATGGTCCTTTACCCATGCGAATGATGATTGGGAAAGGATAAACGTCCTGGCGGTATTGCTGACGCAGCTGGTGGTGGCCGGCTATTGCGCTTACGTTGTTTACGCCGGGTGGCGCACAGAGGAGTGCCGGAAGGCGAAGCGCCGGTATCTGTTTGTTGGTGCGGCCTTCATTCCGCTCCTGCTGTGTGAAATCACGCCGTACGGCGATGGCTTTTTCTGCCCTGATCCGCAATTGTTCTATGCTTTGCCGCAACCACTTACCCTGATGCTTGGAACACTCGCGTTTATTCCCTGTTATCCGTTGCTGAACATTCCGTATCTGATCGCGACGTGGGTACTGCTCAAACGGATGTTTGCATTGACGCAAGGGAAGCCGGCGGAGCGTATGACAGGAGCAGTGACGAACTGATGCCGGCGCAGCGGCGCACGGCTGGATGGTGAATAACATCGAGGAGGAGAACGATGCGACAAGTACTGCTGGCGGTGATGCTGGTGCTGGGGGTGACGATGGTGGCGGCGGCGCAGGCGGCGGATGAGCTGATTGCCCAGCCGCAGGTGCGTGAGGTGTCGCTGTTCAAAAACGGGCTGGGATGGTTTGTGCAGCAGGGCACGCTGCGCGGCGACGGGGTGCTCAATATCACTGACGTGCCGGCGGCGGTGCACGGCAGTATCTGGCTCGGCTATGACCCGGCGCGGCTGACGGTGCGCGCGCTGACCGCGCGGCGGGCGACCTACGCCCGGACGCGGCCCGCGGTGACCATCCCCGAGATGCTGCGCGCCAATATCGGCAGAACCGTGGAGATCTTCTTTGACGATACCAGCCGGCGCGGCGTGATCACCGCCATCCCGGAGGGTGAGCAACCGGTGGTGCAGCCGCAGTACCAGCGCGAATTCGGCTCGCGCATCATTCCGCCGTCAGGCGACATCATGCTCTTTACCGCGGACGGGCGCACTGAAGCGATTCGCCTGAACGAGGTGCAGCGCGTGGCGGGTGATGCCACGCTGGTTACGTCACTGCCGTACGACGAGGAAAAACCGGTGCTGGAAGTGAGTTTCGCGGCGCGGCAGGCGGAAGCGTATACCCTGGCGTATCTCGCGCGCGGGGTGGCGTGGGCGCCCGCCTACCGCATCGACATCAGCAACGCCGACAAGGCAACGCTGCGCCTGCAGGGGACGTTCATCAACGAGGCGCAGGATCTGACCGATGTGACGGTCAACTTCATCAGCGGGTTTCCCAACCTGACGCAGACGGGGGTGATTTCACCGCTGGCGAATATAGAATCGCTCGACGCGTTCCTCAATTCGCTGGGCGGGGGGAGCGGCTACCGGCGGAATGAAAACCGGATGATGGCGCAGTCGGCAGTGTTCGCGAACGCCCCCGGTTTCTACGGCGGCGATGCCGTGCTCCCCGTGGCGGGCGACGGCGACTATGCCGGCGACCTGTTCTATTACCGCGTCCCGCATGTCACGCTGCAGAAGAACGAGCGCGCGGCATTCGACCTGCTTTCCGACCGGGTCCCGTATGAGCACATCTACACCTGGCAGATTGCGCCGGGCGGGGCGCCGCAGGGGCGCTACCAGCGCAGCGAGACGACGGAAAACGAGACGGTCTGGCACGAGATAAAGTTCACCAACACGTTCAGCCAGCCGCTGACGACGGGCCCGGCACTGGTGGTCGAGGGCGGGCGCATCCTCGGGCAGGATGTGCTCAACTACTGCGCGGCCGGCGGCGAGGGGCGGGTGAAGATCACCAAGGCGCTGGACATTCGCGCGGAGCAGGTGGAGACCGAACAGGCGCGGCAGCATGACGCGCGCACGTTCAACGGCAACCGCCACGACAAGGTGACGGTGGAGGGAACGCTGTCATTGCGCAATTTCAAGCGCGAGGCGGTGACGGTCGAGATCAGCCGCACGGTGAGCGGCGAGTTTATCAGCAGCAGCACAACCTGCGCGGCGGTGAAGCGCGCGGAGGCGGTGCGCGCAGTCAATCCGACCACCGACCTGAAATGGACGGTCACCATCCCGGCCGGAGGGAAACTCGACATTACCTACAGTTATGTCGTGTACGTGCGGTAAGCGGCGCTGATGCCGACCCCGGCCGCGCATCTGCTCGGCGGCCTGCTGGCCGCACTGCAATTTCTCGCGGTGACGGGGCTCGGGGCGCTGCTGCTGCGCCGCTGCGACATAGCCGGGCGGCCGCTGCGTGTGCTCCTCTGGTCGGCGCTGTGCGGCACGGTGTTGCTTGGTCTGCTGGTGCTGGCCCTGGCGGCACTGCACCTGCTGACCCCGCTGTGGCTCGCGCTGCTCTGGCTGGCACTGCTGCCACTGGTGCCGGCGGGCTGGCGCACGGTACGGGCGGGACTGCGCCCGCGCGGTTTCGACTGGCTGGCGGTGCCCTGCCTGCTGCTGCTGGCGCTGCTGCTGGTTGCGGCGCTGACCCCGCCGGCGCAGTACGACAATCTCGTCTATCATCTGGCGGTGCCGGCATGGTACCTGCAGCAGGGGGGGCTGGCCCCGCTGCGCGACGCGCTGTACGGGCATTTTCCGCTGCTCGGCTCCTTTACCGCGCTGCCGCTCATCGCGCTGGCACCGGCAGCCGGCATCACCTTCTGGTTCTGCCTGCTCGGGCTGCTGTTCCCGCTGTCGCTGGAACTGCTGCTGGCCGGCAGCATGCCGCAGTGCTGGCGCTGGCTGCTGCGCTGGCTGCTGCTGACGGTCCCGCTGCTCCTCTACCTCCTGACCAATGTAGTGTACGACCTCGTACTGGCGGCCATGCTGCTGGCTGCTGTCGACCTGTGGCGGCGTCATGGCGGGCGCCGCGCGGTGCTCCCCTGCGGACTGCTTATCGGCGGGGCGCTGTCGCTGAAGTACACGTCGGCGCTCTACCTGCTGCCGCTCATCCCGCTGCTGCCCGGCACGCGGCCGCGCGCGTGGCGGTCGCTTGGTGCGGTGCTGCTGCTGGCGGGACTCGTGCTCTCACCGTGGCTGCTGCGCAACTGGCGTGACACCGGCTATCCGCTGGCACCGTTCGGCATGCCGCTGACCGCGGGCCTGCGCGGCTTCTACGCGGAGGTCAATCACCCGCGCGCCCTGCCTGAACTGCCCCGCTGGTGGCTGGAACTGTCGGCACTGCGGGCCGACCCGCTGACCGGATTCCTGCCGGCGGCGGCGCTGCTGCTGCTGCCGCTGGCGGCGGTGCGCGCGGCTCGACGGCGGCGCGCCGGTTGCGGCGCCAGGGTACGGCGCGCGAGTGGACTGCCCGCAGCA
>CAZWUZ010000110.1:0-11460 GCA_964637655.1 uncultured bacterium
GCAGCGGCACGCGCGCCGCGCGCGCCTGTTCCTGCAGGTCGGCCCGTTTTCCCGGCACCGCGTCGAGAGCGGTGCGCACACCGCGCCGCGCCAGGTCAAGCCGCTGCAGCGCGGCGTACTTCTGCAGCAGCGGCAGCATCAGTTCTGCGCCTTCGGCTGCTTCGCCTTCCAGTGCTCGCGCAGCGCGAAGTTCTTGAGCAGCCAGTTGACGAAGGCGTTGAGCACCGCCACGAGGATGAGCAGCGTGACGGTCTTGCCGAGCACGGTCGAGACATCGAGTGACGCCTCCGCGGTGAGACGGAAGAGGTCGCCGAAATTCGCCGCCTCGCGCACCGTGCCGCCGATGAGCGCCAGCGCCACCGTCGCCGCGTACAGGGTGATGATCAGTTCGCACCAGACGCGCACCAGCGCCATGACGATCCCCGAGAAGATCCCCGGGCGGGCGCGGTCCATCACCTTCGCGCCGACCTCGTCCCACGTCGCCGGCGAGGCGTTGCACTCGCGCCCCGCGGCATCGAGCGCGATGCCCGCGGTGTTCATCGTCGTCGGCAGCAGCATCAGCGCGAAGATGAAACTCTGCGCCACCACCCCCCAGCCGAGGCCGAGTCGCGTGCACAGGTAGAACCCGTAGATACCGATGATGATCGCCGGCAGCCGGGTGAGGGTATCCACCCCCGACTGCAGCAGCTGGCGCGCCCAGTTGCGCTGCGCGTGGCACTGCAGGTAGATGGCGCCGCAGACCCCGAGCGGTACGGCGATGAGCAGCCCGAGCGCCGAGACGCTGATCGCCCCGGTGAAGAGCACGAGCAGCTTGACGCGGTCGCCCGCCAGCGCGCGCACCGCGTTGCTCATCTCGAGATTGAAGTCGAACAGCCCTTCGCACAGCTGGTAGAAAATGCCGCCGACCGTCAGCGACAGCAGCAGCGTCGCCATGATGGCGAAGAGATAGAACCACAACGTCGTCAGCACCGGACGGTGTTTCGTGCCGTTTTCGCTCATGGCAGATGCCTCCCGCGCGGTTGCGCGTCAGATTTCGAGTTGTTTGACTTTCGCCAGCGAACGCGCCAGCGGGGCGCGGCAGACGCCGCGGTCAGTGATGATGGCCGTGATCAGGTTGGCCGGGGTGACATCGAAGGCGGGGTTCCACACCTTTACTCCGCGCGGGGCAAGGTTTTCCTTCCCTGCCATCGCCACTTCCTCGGGCGCACGTTCCTCGATGGGAATCGCCTTCCCTTCGGGCACCTGCAGGTCGATGGTCGAACTGGGTGCCACGATGTAGAAGGGAATCCCGTGATGCTTCGCCAGCACCGCGAGGTTGTAGGTGCCGATCTTGTTGGCCGTGTCGCCGTTGGCGGCGATGCGGTCCGCCCCCACGACAATCAGGTCGATCTTCGACCGCTGCATGAGGAACGCCGCCATGTTGTCGCAGATAACCGTCACGTCGATGCCGTTCTTCTGCAGTTCCCACGCGGTCAGTTTCGCCCCCTGCAGCCGCGGCCGCGTCTCGTCCGCGTAGACCCGCAGTTTCTTCCCCTGCGCCGCCGCGGTGTAGATGACCGACAGCGCCGTCCCCAACCCCGCCGTCGCCAGCGCGCCGGCATTGCAATGCGTCAGGATGTTCGCCGACCGGCCGATCAGCGCCGCGCCGAATTCGCCCATGCGCCGGCTCATCGCCAGGTCTTCCTCGTGGATGCGCCGCGCCTCGCGCTCGAGCGCCGCCGCCAGGTCGTTCGGGTTTCCCCCCTTCATCAGCAGCGTCCGCTGCCGCTTCAGGGCCCAGAACAGGTTGACCGCGGTCGGCCGGCTGGCCGCCAGCACGTCCAGCGCATGCTGCACCGCGCGGATGAACGCGGGTGCCGGCAGATGCTTCGAGCGCTGCGCTTCGAGCGCCACCCCGTACGCTGCCGCCACCCCGATGGCCGGGGCGCCGCGCACGACCATCGTTTTGACCGCCTTCGCCACCTCCGCCGCCGTCTTGTACTTGTTGAGTTTCATCCGGGCGGGCAGTTGCGTCTGATCGAGCAGCGTCAGCGCCCCGTTGCGGTAGGACAATGTCGGGAGCGGGTCAATGGTCTTCTTTTCCATTTCCGTCACCTCGGCCGCTGGCGCGGCATGCGTTCAGGATTCAATTGAGGATATGGACCTGTACGGTACGACGACCGTAGCGGATGGCTTCCTCGTGCGTGTTGAAACAGAGATCGATGCGGTTGCCGCGAATGGCGCCCCCGACATCACCCGCCAGCGCGTACCCGTACCCGGGAATGTACAACCGCGTCCCCAGCGGAATAACACTGCGGTCAACCGCCGCGATGCCGTAGCCCGCGCGCAGCCCGATGCAGGTTTTCCCGTCAGCAAACTCGCCGCACGACTGGGCATCAGGAGAGTATGCGGTTGCCACCATCGTGATAACCCGTTTCCCTTCAGCGTTTTCCACCGCCCCGGGGATTTCCTCTACCGGCCTTCCCGTCCCCACCATAACGGCACGCCGCAGCGGTGTACTGATAATCCGGCTCTGCAGGGTATGCTCGGCGACCTGCTCACCATTCACATTCGCCACGTACCGCACCACTTCCTTGACCCCGGGGCGCCCCTCATCCATAACGATCTCTTTGCCGCGCGGTACCGCCGCGGTGCGCGTCGTGCGTGCCGGTACGTCATATTCAACCCGACCGCGGAATTCGGAAACCTCGATACGCCTGATTTCAACACACATCCCCGAGGTCAGCGACGACACTAATGACGGTCTGGTGATGTCGTTGTAATCAAGTACAATATTTTGTTCAGCAAGTAGTTGTGCTACTGTTTCCGCATTGGTGTAACAATTGGTCGTCTGGCCACCATCATTGATGGCAACTGATTTCAGCCCGTTGCGCGCTGAATGCGTAAAAGCGGTCAGAGGGATGACCGCCAGCACCAACAACATCAGCAGGGCAATATTGTGCCGCTTTTCATTCCAACCCATCCGCGTCCATCCCCCGTGTTGCTCTGACTAACGCGCAAATGGTAGCATAAACGGCGCGCTGCTGTCAAACCTGCCCGAATCGTTCCCTGATAATCCGCACGATTTCCTGCGGTTCATGCTTGGCTACCTGATAATCGGCCCCCACCCGCTTCCCCTTTTCCTTCAATTCCGCGTTGATCAGCGATGAAAATATTATAACTGGTATATTTTTCAATATGTTATTACTTTTCATCCGGTTGACGAGATGGAATACGTCCATTTGCGGCATCTCGATATCGGTAATGACCATGCTGACATGTTGTTCTACATCCTCTCCCTTCTCCTGCGACTGTTTGGCATATTCTTCCAGCATTTCCCATATCTTCTGCCCGTTGCCGAACACGGACACATGCACAATCCCAATTTCAGCAAGGAGTTGCTGAACCCGCATCCGTACCGTTGCGGAATCGTCAGCAAGCATGATCCGCACATGTTCAAGCGCCGCCCGTTCATCTGCAACAGAATGATGCGCCATCATTTCCGGGGCAATGTCGCTGATGATTTTTTCGAAATCGAGCATCTGGATGACCAGGTTGCCGCTTTTGATGACCCCGGTAATCGGCGGTGGCGTGGCGGAAAGAGCGACAATATCTTCAGGACTCTCCACCTCGCCCCAGGAGAGGCGCTTGATGCTGCGTATCTCATCCACGCGAAACGCAAAGTTCTGCCCGTTGAATTCGGAGACAATAACCCGGTCACCAGCCGCCCCCTCACGCACCGGCAGCGCAAAGAGCGTGCGGATGCTGATGAGCGGAATCACCCGCCCGCGCAGTTCGAACACCCCGTCGATAGCCCCGTGCGTCTGCGGCATGCGCAGGATGCGCGGCAGGTTGATGATCTCCCGCACCTTCGCCACGTTGATGCCATACAACTGCCCGTCGATGGCAAAGTTCAACACTTCCAGTTCGTTGGTCCCCGTGTCGAGCAGGATACCGTTTTTTTCCCCGTGCTTGCCGCCATTCATCGCCGCACTCTCCCTGACACCCGATACGCGCAATGGTACCATACTTTTCGCTCACCTGCCACCATTTTTGTGAAAAGTTGATGTTTTACTTCATGAAAAAGGTGCTAATTCTCATTTTCCGCTCAAGTAAACCGTTGCCGTCTGCCGATACAAAAAGTGGGAACAAAAATAAAATATTTTCCTTTGAGGAGGGGAAACATGGTTCAGGGACGCAAAACCAGTCTGTCTGTTGTGCTCAATGATGAGCAGCGTGCGGAACTCGAGACCTGGCAGCGCTCGACGACCGTCTCGGCGGGCCTCGCCCGCAGGGCACGTATCATCCTGCTGCTGTCGCAGGGGGTCTCCTGCTCGGCCATCTCGCGCACGGTCGATATCGAGCGCCCGCACGTCTACAAGTGGGTGACCCGCTTCCTGCGCGACGGCATCAAGGGGCTGAGTGACAAGCCGGGACGCGGCCGCAAGCCGCGGCGGCTGCTCCCCGTGACGGACACGGCCGCGAGTGCCGTGACCACGACCGCCATCGAAAGCATCGCGGCGCCCGCCGCGGTGGCGGCCAGCCAGGAGCAGGCGGCGTAAGCCGCCGGCGCCGGGAGGGACTGACGATGAACTTCCACCGTTTCGGCAGCCGCTACCTGCTGCATCTCGAACGCGGCGAGGAGATCGTCACCTCGCTCAAGTTGTTCTGCACCCGCGAGGAGATCCACCGGGCCTCGCTGGTCGGGCTCGGCACGGTCAGCCGCGTCACGCTCGGGCTGTTCCGCACCGGTGCCTGCCGCTACCTGTCCGACGAACTGCCGGGTACCTGCGCCGCCGCGCCGCTCACCGGTACGGTGACGGCGGAGGATGGCCGGTATGCCGTGCAGTGCCGCATCAATCTCGACACCGTCAGCGGCTATCTGAATGCCGCCACGGTCTGCGGTGAATGCGATATCGTGCTCGAGGTGAGCAGCCAGCGCCTCGACTGCGCCGGCCCGGTGCCGGAGGCCGCATTTTCCTTCGCGTTCGCCGCGTAGCAGCTGTCCCCCGTGCGGGGTGGCGGGCTCTGCCCGTCGCCCCGCTTTTTTACGCGCTCCCGCAGATCACTAACGATGGCAATGGGTGCAACCGCAGTCGCGCACCACGTTGCCACATCCCTGGAAACTTTCACGCGCTCCGCCCGTGCCTGCAACACTACTCTTACAGCGTTCACCACGGGGAACACGGAGCGCACGGAGAACAGCAGGGCGTTCACCGCATCAGCACGCAGAGCACACAGAGAAAGCATCACCCTGATGCGGCCCTGCGGACACTGCCCTGCTGACGAAATTGCGCTGCAGCGAACGGCAACACCGCAACCGCTCCGCGTGCTCCGTGTGATAGCTCTGTGGTGAGCAGGATGTTGCCGTTTTCCGTGCGCTCCGTGGTAAAAAAATATGTCGGTTTTCAGCAGACGAAAAACAGCAACGGATGTGCACCACGGAGCGGTTGCGGTAAGCAGGTTTCTTGTCGGTAGCGCTTTTTCGTTCCCGCGTGCGGGAGCCACCTCATCATGTGTCGTTCTCCGCGTGCTCCGTGTGCTGCTGTGGTGAATGCTGTTGCAGTTGCTCTGCCTGACGGCAAACCGTTTTGCGTTCCGCCTCACTGGCCGCCGGGAAACGCCCGCAGCACACAGACCCACATCTCCCAGCCAAGCATCCCCGACCGGTGCCGGTACCACGCCGCAATGGTGTCTCCCGACGGATGCCAGGCCGGTGCCCCGGTGGCAACCACCCCGTCACTGCCCGCCCCCCCATTGTACCACGTCAGCCGCACTGCCGCGCCGCCATCCGCATCCATGCGGTACAGGTCGCTCGCCCCGTCACTCCCTCCCGCCGTATACTCACCGCTCACCCAGGCGATGCTCCGCCCGTCCGGCGCATAGGCCGCCGCCCCGTCGTAGGTGTCTGGCGTCGCGGTCAGCCGCACTGCCGGCGCACCGCGCCGCAGCGGCACGCGGTACAGATCGCTCCCCCGTGCGGGCATGCTCTCCGTCGCCATGCTCACCAGCAGGTGCCGGCCGTCACGGGAAAACCCGCCCGCCTGCGCGTAGGTGCCGGGGGCGAGCAGCACCCGCTCCCCCGTCAGCCGCGCACCGCGCCGAGCCACCTGCAGCGTCGCGACACACACCTCCCACTCGCCCAGTTCCTTCCCGGTCACCCCCGGTTGCGGCGGCTGCACCATGCGGCTCCACGCCACGATCCGCCCGTCGCGTGCCACCGCCGGCTTGCGCAGCACCCCGCCCGCCGGGGTTGCAGCCAGCCGGGCAAACATGCTCCCGTCCGTGCGCATCACCCATAAATCGTGCGCCGCGCCGTGCTGCGGCAGCGTCGTTGGCCCGTGATCGCCATGCCGGTTTTCCGCCGTAAACAGCAGCAGGGTGCCCGACGGCAGCGGCTGCACGTTCCCCTTGTGCCGGCCGCGCAATTCCGCCGGCGTGCTGTCTGGCAGCGTCAGGCAGCGCGAATCGCCGTCGGGAAAGAGCAGAAAGAGTTCCTGCGTCCCCAGCCGGTTGCGGCTGCAGACCAGCGTTCTGCCATCAGGCAGCCAGACCGGCTGCGCCCCGGGGCCGCGCACCTGCGGCTCAGGCGGCAGTGCTTCCGCTGTTGGCGGACCGGTATCCGTCACGGTCTCGATCGCTGCGGGACGGGGACCCGCGCCACTCCCCGCGCTCAGCAACACCCAGACCGCCGTCATCCCCGCCGCCAGCAGCGCGAACAGGCCCGCGAGCACCAGCAGGCGGCGGCCGATGGCCGCCGCAACACCAGCCCCGTCCATGTCAACCGAAACGGTAGTACTTGCGCACCGGCTTGAGCACCCGCCAGATGCACTGCAACCCCTGCGGGAAGACCGCAAGATCACCGGGCGACAGCCGGTAGGTCCGCCCCTCCGTCTCCACCTCGACCTCACCCTCGATGATGAAACAGGTTTCCTTCTCGTCGTACTCCCACGGAAAGGTGCTCTTGCTGCAGCCCCATTCACCCCACGATGTGATACCGAGCTGCTCCTGCTCCGCCGTGTCGGGACGCGAGATATGCACTTTGGCCATGGTCCGCCTCCTTGCCGCCGCCGATGGTAGCGCACGCCTGCCGCGCTGTCAACGATGGCCGGCCGATTGACGCTGCCGGCAGGCGATGCTACAGTACTACGGTTCACCCGACAACCATCCTGGAGGAGGAAATCATGTTCAGAAGCGTATTGGCGGTGGCCGTAATGCTGATGCTGGTCTCGGGAGCGTTTGCCTACGCCCCGGGCGAAACCGTGGTACGCGAGATCTACTTCGATCTCGACAAGGCGGATATTCGCGGCGATGCCATCCCCACCCTGCAGGAAGTGGCAAAAATCATGCGCGCGTTCCCCGAACTGGGCATCGTGCTTGAAGGGTACACCTGCGACCTGGCGACCAACGCCTACAATCAGCGCCTCGCGCGGCGCCGCGCCGACAACGCGCTGGCCTACCTCGTGCGGCAGGAAAACATCGCCCGCGCCCGCGTGCTCGACCGCAGTTATGGCGAGGAACGCCCGGGCTACCCGAACGATACCGAGGAGAACCGCCGCAAGAACCGCCGCGTGCTCATCACCCTGACCGTCCCCGCGCCGGTCATCCGCAGCGTCGATGCCGTGGTGGTCGACGGGCGCAACAACTTCCTCGCCAACCTCCCCGACAATAACTTCACGGTTACCGTCAATGGTGAACCCAAAAAAGTCGTCCGCGTCACCCAGCGGGTGCAGCGCGACGCCGCCTCGCTCGGCATGGTACTCGACAACAGCGGCAGCATCGCCGGGGGGGAACTGCGTGACGCCGCGCGCGGCTTCATCGGCGAACGCGGCGAAGGCGACCGCCTCATTCTCATGTCGTTCAACGAGGATATCCGCCTGCTCGACGAACTGACCCATGACCGCAGCGGGCAGTACACGCTGGTCAACGGCACGCTCTGCGAGGGCTTCACCCGCTTCAATGACGGGCTGCATGCCGCGGTCACCAGCCGCCTCGCCGGCCAGCCGGCACCGCGTTACCTCGTCCTCTTCAGCGACGGGGTCGACGAAGGACGTCCGGGCCAGGCCCGCGGCAGCGAACTCACGCTCGAACCGGTCATCGCCGCTGCAAAGCAGGCGGCGGTCAAAATCCTCGCCGTCGAACTCGGTACCATCCGCCCCGAAGGCACCGCGGTGCTCAAGCGCCTCGCGGCCGAAACGGGCGGCGCCTACATGACATGGGACGAGGCGGCCAGCAGCGCGCAGTTCCGCGAACTGCTCAATGCCATGGGGAGCGTGCGCGGCAGCTACACCGTCGAGTACGAGGTGCTGCCGTCAGTGACGGGCAGCGCCGTCGTCGGCAGCGCCGCCGGCCGCGTCCGCTAAGTTTTCCGCAGGTTCACACCGCACCGCGCCGGAAACGGCGCGGTGCTTTTTTATTGCTTATTTGGAACTATTCAGCCACCCCCGCATCTGGCAGAGCGACCCGGTGGGCCACCCTTCCCTCTCCCGCCGCGGCGGGAGAGGGTGGTTGCCTTCCCCCTCTCTGAGGGGGAAGGTTGGATGAGGGTGAATAGATCCTTTTTTCCTGCACTGCAGTTAACCACGCAGCACGCGGAGAACACGGAGCGCCTGTGTTTGTTCCGCTGTGCAGCTGTCATTCCTTGCCTGCCAGCAACTGTTCAGCCAGTACTTTCCCCTCTCCCCGGGGGAGAGGGCGACGCGCAGCGTCGGGTGAGGGGTTGCTTCCCTCCCCTGCCTTTTTGTTGTCCGCCGCCGACGAACTTCATCTCCCCTTGTGTATTTCTCCGTGTGCTCCGTGTGCCCCGTGGTTATACATCCTGCTGTTCTCTGCGTGCTCTGTGTGCTCTGCGGTGAAGAATTTTCAGCGCGGGCGCGCAAAGACAATGCGGTTGCCCGTGCGTCGTCCCACCAGGCGTGCCGCGCCCGTATCCGTCGTCACCGTCAGGGTATTCGTCGCCGCATCGTAGCGCCGCTCCTGCACCCCTGCTGCCGTCACTGTCCGTTCCGACCACGAGGCGCGCGCCGTCACCCGTGCCGCCGTGTCGGTGCGTACCTGCGCGGGCATGCTGCGCACCACCAGCGGCGGCGCCGGTAGCGGAGTCACCACGCGCGGTGGCGCGGTTGCCGCCGGCTGACGTGCCGGCGTCGGGCGCGCGCCGCTCCGCGGCTGCACGCGGATGCGGAATTCGTCCGCCCCGAGATTGATCCCCCCGCCGATGCTGATAATGTGCGCGCTGTAAAAACCGCCTGCCGGTTGTGTTTCCCCGCCCGCCCGCGCCGAGCGCAGCGTCATCTCCCGCGCCCGCTGCCGCGCCGCCAGCATGACAAACTCCTGCAAGGCCTGCGTCGTGGCGATATGCTGCCGTGCCGGTTCGTCGCCGCGCTCCGGCCAGAACGTCCGTGCCGGGTCGTCGAGCAGCGGGGTCAGGTAATCCGCCACCAGGTGCGTCGCGGCATACGCGCTGTCGGGCGCCGCGTGGCGCGGTACCGCCAGCCAGTTGGCCGCCAGCAGTTGCGGCTTATCGCGCGGCGTGCGGTGCGCCGGCAGCTCCACCGCCAGCAACGCGTCGAGGTCCAGTTCACGCCCCGGGCGCCGCGTGAGCCAGCTGCACAGCCCCAGCAGGCGCGCCGCGCTGCGCAGTTCGCGCAGGTCGGAGCAGGCGGCCGCGTAGCGGTCGTAGTGGCGGTTGAGGTCGTCGATGCAGCCGCGGATGCCGGGCGACAGTTTTGTCCGCTCACGCGCGAACGCCGCCGCGTCGGTAAAATCGCCGCGCTGCCGTTCCGCGTCCGCGGTAAAGCGTGCGCTGGTGATGCGCATCGTACGCCAGTCCGCATCCGTTGCCAGTTCCACCGACTCGGGGTAGAACCAGAACCGCGTGCCGATCCAGTTGCCCTCCGTCACTGCCTGCACCAGCAGGTCGCGCTCCGCCGAGGTGAGAAAGCCGGGATGCGCCGCGCGCAGCGCTGCGCGCTCGTCAGTGAACGTGCTGGCGTCGAGTCCCGTGCCGATCATCTTGAAACGCTTGTCCGCCTCGAGCACCGTGCTCCCCAGGCGCGTGTCCTCGAGCCGCCCGCCGAAACTCACCGTCGCCCGCGTCGGGTCGCGATGCGGGTCGAGCGAGATGAACGCCGCGTTGTCACCGGCATGCGCTGCCGCGCGCCACGCCACCGCCAGATCTGCCAGCGTCACCGGCTGCTCCTGCAGTGTCATCCGCGTCCCCGCTTCGCCCAGCAGCGTCAGCCCGTCCCGCCCGGCGGTTGCCCCCGTCAGCACCGCGCCGCTGCGGAAGAATGCGTCGAGCGCCGCCAGGTCAGGCGGGGTGGTGTTCGCCGGCGCCGGGAACATCGCGGCGCGGAAGGTATAGGGCCGCTCTACCAGGTCGAATTCGCTGCGCGCGTAATCGTGACGATAGGCGTAGACCCGCACGCTGAGCGTGCTATCGCCTGCCGTCGCTGCGCGTCCCGCCGCCAGCGAGGCAAGCGCATGCCGCACGATACCGTACTGCTCGCGATAGGCAGTGCGTGGCGCATTGCCCGGCAGGAAGAGCCGCACCTTTCCCGCGCCGTCGCTCTCAATGACCAGTTTCCCGTCGCGGCAGAGTGCCGCCCACGCGGGCTGCGCGTTCCCTTCCGGGAAAAGTTCTGCGATATCACGATAGGGTTGTGCCGGCGCGCCTTCGAGCATGTCGACCGCCTGCGCCAGCAGTGTGGTGTGGGGATCGAGGAATGGCTGCACGGTGCCGCGCGGCAGCGGGCGCTGGCGCAGGGCGCTGCCGAGCGTCTCGCCCGTGCGCACCAGCTGCGTTTCGTCGATCAGGTCGCGGTAGCTTACCGCCACCCCGGCAACAGCCGGAGCACACCATGCGACCAGGAGCAGTACCGGCAGCAGGCTCCGCCGGAAGGTCGTCATACGTCTGGTTAGTCCTGTTCGAATACTGTGCGGGGAATTCCTGATTGCCTGATAATGGCGGCGAGGGTGCCGCTCCGCAATTCCTTGTGCAAGGGAACCGGTACGGTCAACTGTTCCTGCCGGTTGCAGTTGTTTCTGCATCACCATATTGCTGCCGCGCTGCCGGAGACGGATAAACCCGTGTTGCTCGAGTATCCGGCAAACCTGTTCACCCGAAAGGACTAAGCGCTTAGCCATTGGCGGCGAACTGGGTCACATACACCTCATCGTGCCGCCGGCGGGAGATTTCCTCGGGCGAAGCGGTCTCGAGAAACAGTTCAACCGCTTCCCGCAGGTTGGCGATTGCTTCTTCCACGCTCCCGCCCTGGCTGGCAATGTCAAATTCAGGGCACAAGGCAACGAATCCGTCCTCCTCACGCTCGACAACTGCCGTATACCGGTTGGTCGCCATAGAACCTCCGTCGCCGGTCACATTCTATCACGCACCCCGCACACCGTCAACGTTGCCATCGTATCCGCAGCGATTCCGCATCTGGGTATAATTGCCAACGCCAGGTTTCACCCGCAGGT
>CAZWUZ010000111.1:0-11401 GCA_964637655.1 uncultured bacterium
GGCGTTGAACGGTAGCAGGAGCGCATGAAAAGAGCGCGGCAGGGAAAAACCCTGCCGCGCGATGGTGAACGGTATTACTTGAGCAGGCCGGTGCGCTTGTTGAACTCGGTGATGGCCTCGTCGAGTTCATCCGTATGGGCGAACTTGTCGTCCCAGAACTCCGGATGCCAGAGCTCGTTGATTTCGTCGAACGTTTTGCCCTGCTGCTCGACCCACGTGTAATACTTCAGGTGGTGGAGCGCCTTGCGGTCGTAGAAGGAGAGTTCCTTCATGTAGTCCAGCCCGGCCCCGAGGATGTACTGCGCGTAGTCGGCGGCCGCCTGCGCGCGGCTGTACTTGCCGCTCTCTTTCGTCAGTTCCTTGAGCCGTGACTGATAAAGTTCGGCGGAATCGGTGAAGATGGTGAAGACAATATCGTTCTCGTCCATCTCGTAGTACTTCGCCATTTTGATCGCCATGAGCAGGTTGGCGATGCTCGAGATGCCGAGCAGCGGCAGCTGACTGATGACCGATGCCGACACCTTGCGGCCGGCGAGAAACTTCTGCCCGTCCGGCTCGTTGAACAGGCGCAGCAGCGACATGGTGTGCTCATCGTCGATGGCGATGACCATGTCGGTATTGCGGACGTTGTGGATCCACGGCACATGCTTGTCGCCGATTCCCTCGATGCGGTGGCCGCCGAAGCCGTTGTTGCGCAGCGTCGGGCACTGCACGGCCTCACCCGCGGCGACCTTGACGGCCGGGGCGAGCGTGCGCAGGTAATCGCCGGCGGCGATGGTGCCGGCGGAACCGGTGGTTGAGCAGTAGCCGGCGATGCGTCCGCGCTTGCCGCCCACCTGCTCGAACACCTCGCGGATGGCGTTGCCGGTGACATGGTAGTGCCAGTTGGCGTTGCCGAATTCCGCGAACTGGTTGAAGATGACGATTTTGTCGCCGCGCGTGCGCGTCAGTTCATGGCACTTGTCGTAGATTTCCTTGACATTGCTCTCGCAGCCCGGGGTGGCGATGATCTCGCTGGTCTTGATGCTCTTGAGCCAGGTGAAGCGTTCCTTGCTCATCTCCTCGGGGAGGATGGCGATGGCGTCGCAGCCGAGCAGCGCGCAGTCGAACGCGCCGCCGCGGCAGTAGTTGCCGGTCGACGGCCAGACCGCTTTCTGCTGGCTCGGGTCGAACTGCCCCGTCACGAGGCGCGGGACGAGGCAGCCGAAGGCCGCGCCCACCTTGTGCGCCCCCGTCGGGAAATACTTACCGACGATACCGATGACGCGGGCGCGCACCCCGGTGATCTCGCGCGGGATCTCGACGAAATTGACCCCGCCGTAGGAACCGCCCCTTGCGCGCGGTTCGTTTTTCCAGGTGATGCGGAACAGGTTGGTCGGGTTGATGTCCCACAGCCCGATCTTCGACAGGCGGGCGCGGATTTCCGCGGAGATGTTGCGCGGATCCATCTGCTGGGCGAACGTCGGGATGATGATGCCGCGTTCCCTGCAGCGCTGCACCGTCTTTGCCAGCACCTTCTCGTTGATCTTCAGAGCCATGACCGGCTTGCCTCCAGTGGCGTTATGCCGCGACGAGTGTATCCTGCCGCACCGAAATTGTCAATCGTCAATATGATTGATGAACTGCCGCAGCAGCGGGTTGATTGTGGGGTATTCCACCAGGAACGAATCGTGCCCCGAAGGGGTGTCGACATTGTGCCAAACCACGTCCTTGTAGAGCGCCTGCAGCACGCTATGCATGCGTCCTGAATGCGCCGGGGGGAAGAGCCAGTCACTGGTGAACGACATGAGCAGCACCTTCGCGCGGATGCGGGCAAAAGCGTTGGCCAGCGTCCCCCAGTCCTCCTCGAGGTCGTAGAGGTCCATGGCCCGCGTCAGGTAGAGATAGGAGTTGGCGTCGAAGCGGCGGATGAACTTGTCCCCCTGGTACTGCAGGTAGTTTTCCACCTGAAACTTGCTCTTGAGGTGCAGTCGGGCGCCGTACTGGTCGACCATGCGCCGCCCGAATTTCTGCTGCATCTTTTCCTCGGAGAGATAGGTGATGTGGCCGATCATCCGCGCCAGCGCGAGCCCGTCACCCGGCCATTCCGCGTTCGGGTAGTAGTTGCCGTCGCAGAAGCAGGGGTCGTTGACGATGGCCGTGCGCCCGATTTCGTTGAAGGCAATCGCCTGCGGAGAGAGCCGCCAGGTCGTGGCAATGGGCATGATGCTGCGGCAGAGATACGGGTAGCGGATGGCCCATTCGAGCACCTGCATGCCGCCGAGCGAACCGCCCGCGATGCAGGCGAGCGAACGCACTCCGAGATGGCGCACCAGTGCCGCCTGCACCTTGACCATATCGTGCACGGTGATGACCGGGAAGGCGAGCCCGTAGGGCTGCCCGGTCGCCGGGTTGAGCGAGGCGGGCCCGGTCGTCCCCATGCAGCCGCCAAGGCAGTTGCTGCAGATGACAAAGAAGCGGTCGGTGTCGAAGACCCGGCCCGGACCGATGGCCGGGTCCCACCAGCCGGGATTCTTGTCGCGCTCGCGGTGCCTGCCGGCGGCATGCGCGTCCCCCGTCAGCGCGTGGATGATGAGGATGGCATTGTCGCCCGCGGCATTGAGCGTTCCGTAGGTTTCATAGGCGACGGTGACCGGGCCGAACGATCGCCCGCAACCCAACATGACTTCGTCAGGTGCCTGCGCGAATGTCCAGTAGTGCGTGCGCACCATTCCGACCGAACCGCCAGCTTCCGACATGCGTCTCCCTTTCCGCCGCAAGGCCTGCAACGCGCAAGTATACACTATCCCCTGCCGCTGTCAACGCTTACCCAGCGGTTGGTCGCATCCTCTGCCCTCCGTGGCGGATGCGACATGCACCGCCTGTGCACAGGAAGTGCACGTGCTGCCGCTGCCATGGATGGATTGGCGGCTGCCTCCTGCGGTTGCCGCCGACAGGCCGCGCGTGCTACACTCGGCACCCTGACCGGTGTTCCTGCAGTACGTTACGAACTGATTGATGCCGGCGGCGACCGTGCCAGCGTGCGCAGCACGCTGCCCGACGGGCGCAGCGTTATGCTGCATTCCACCCGCGACCCGCGCGCCGAAGGGGCGCGGCTTGCCGCCACCGTGCCCGCGACCGCGACCGTGCTCGTCGCCGGGCTCGGGCTCGGCTGGCATGTCGCCGCGCTGCAGGCGCAGCAGCCGCAGGCACACCTGTACGTTGTCGAACCGGACGCGGAACTGCTGGCGCTGGCGCGGCAGCATGGCCCGGCGCTCGCCGCTGACCGGCTGGCCCTGGTGACCGGCAGCGAGGAGGAGATTCTCGCGCGGCTGCAGCAGCTGACGCCGGTGCTGCTGGGCGGCGCACTGCTCCTGCACAATCCATCACTGCAGTTGTGGCGTACCCGCCTGCCGCGCCTGACCGGTCTGCTGGCGGCACAGCAGGTGCAACGCCAGACCGCCGCCCGCCTTGACACGGTCATGCCGGAAAACCTGCGGCACAACCGGGCCGGCGCGGTGCGCGACCCCGACTATACCGTGCTGCGCGACGTGCTGGCGGGCGGTGTGCCCGCGCTGGTGGCGGCGGGCCCGTCGCTCGACCGCGCGCGAGCGCTGCTGCATGCCTGCCGCGACCGCCTGCGTCTGGTGGCGGTCGATACCGCGCTCGCGGCGCTGGTCGACGACGGGCTTGAACCCGACCTGACCGTAGCTATCGACCCGTTTCCCGCCAATGCCCGGCACTTTACCGCCATCGGCACGCGCGGGCTGCTGGCCTATGCCCCGACCGTGCACCATGCCATCCCGCCGCTCTTCCCCGCCCGCCGCCGCGCGGCCTTTGCCGCGGCATCCCATCTCCGTGCCTACCCGGAACTCGCCGCGTGGTGGGGCGCGCGCCCGGTTATCGACGGGGGAAGCACTGTCGCGGTCGTGGCGCTCGAACTCATCCAGCGGCTCGCACCGCCCGGACCGCTACTGCTGATCGGCAGCGATTTCGGGTTTCCCGGCGGCAGCGTCTACGCGCGCGGCACGCGTTTCCAGCGCGAGGCGGCGCAACAGGCGGGACGCTTCGCCACGGTGGAAACCGCCAACCTGCACGCCATCCGCCGTCACGAAGTCATCACCGGCACTGACCTCGCCGGCGGCACGGTGCTGACCCATGCGAATTACTTTTCCTTCCGGCAGGAATGCGAGGCGCGGCTTGCCCGCGCCCCGCACTTCCGCTATATTCAGCTGGCGGGGGGCGGACTGGCGATGCAGGGGACCGAACCGATGACTGACGCGCAGCTGCGCGCGCTGCTGCTGTGAACTGGAGCGTTGCCGACGGCACTGTGCCGGTCCCCGTCTACCGCGACGGCACCGCGTATCATTCGCGCTACAATCCGCAGCGCGAGGCGGAGCGCTGGGTGCAGCAGGAACAGGCGAAGCGCCTGCACCCCGCCGCGGTAGCCATCGTCATCGGCACCGGCTTTGGCTATCACCTGGCGGAACTGCGCGCCGCCTGTCCGGACCTGCCGCTCTTCGCGCTCGAACCTGACGCGGAACTCGCCGCGCTGGCGCGGACACAGCGCGGGTCGGAACTGCTGCCGCCGGGCACGCGTTTGTTTGCCGGCGACGACTGTCGCGGCACCGGACTGGCCAATACCATCGTGCAGGCGGCCGGCGGCCTGCAGGGGGTCTGGACGCTGGTGCATCCTGTGGCGCTGCGCTATTATCCCGACGCGGTGAAGGAAATCCTCGCGCAGTTGCAGCTGGGGATGGCGTTCGACCTGACCTCGCTCTGCACCGAGCAGCATTTCGCCCTGCTCTGGCTGCGCAATGCGCTCGCCAACCTGCCGCATACGCTGCGTGCCTGTGCGGCGAACACGCTGCGCGTGCTGCCGGCGCGCGTCCCCGCGGTCATCATCGGGGCCAGTCCGCATCTCGACGCGCATCTCGACACGCTGCGCGACCTCGCCGGGCGGGTGCTGCTCGTCGCCTGCGACACCGCGCTCACCCCGCTGACGGAAGCCGGCATCAAGCCGCATCTGGTAGTCTGTGCCGACCCGCAGCAGGCAAATACCGAACATTTCACGGGGCAGGACCGCAGCATTCCGCTGGTCTTCGACACGGCTGTCTACCCGGATATCTGGGAGCGGCACGACGCTGAACTGCTCTTTGCCGGCGATGTCGGCACCCCGCTGGCCCGGTTCCTCGCCGCGCGCGGCGGCGCCATTTCCGACTGGCTCGCCGGCGGGTCGGTGGCGTCCATCGCGCTGCAGGCGGCCTGGCAGGCGGGCGCAGGGGAATGCCGTTTCGTCGGCATCGACTATGCCTACCCCGCGGGGCGGGTCTACGCGCGTGGTACGCGGTCGCACCGGCTGCTGCTGGAAAAGGCGGAGCGTTTTGTCCCGCCCGATACCGGCGAGCGTCTCTCGCTGCTGGCGCGTCACGCGGACGGCACGCCGCTCTCCGACCCGATGCTCCGGCAGTACGCCGACTGGATGAACGATTACGCCGCGCGCTGCGGCTGCCCCTGCTATCGCAGCGACGAGGAATCGCTGCTGACACTGCCGCGGCGCGACCTGCGCGAACTCTGCGCCCGCCCGCCTGCCGACATTGTCCTGCAGGGAAAACCGCTCCCCTGGTCGCCGGCGCTGGTGCGCGCGGCGCTGGAGGAGCTGCAGGCGGAGCTGCAGGCCTGGGAACAGGGAAACGTGACGGTCTGGCGTGCGCGGGGCACGACGGCAGCGGGCGCGTTTGTCATCGCGCTGCTGCCGGTGGCATGGCGCGCTGTCTGCGGAGAGGCCCCCGAGGCCGCGGCTGCCATGCACCGCGAAATGGCGGCGGTTTTCCCGGAAGCGCGGCGGCTGCTGGCGGCGGCGGTTGACATTGTCCCGGACGTCAAGTAGAAATATCTCAACTACTCTCACGCGGAGGCGGACGATGCAGCAGTTGACCGGCAGGGCAGTGGTGGCACAGGGGGGCGGTCCGACCGCCGTCATCAATCAGAGCATGGTGGGGGTCGCGCTGACCGCGCGCCGCTACCCGCAGATTACGCAGGTCTACGGCGCGTTGCACGGGGTCAACGGGGTCATCAACGAGAACTTCGTCGACCTGTCGATGGCGCCCGCAGCCAACCTCGAAGCAGTGGCCGGCACCGTCTCCGCCGGGCTGTTCTCGACCCGCGACAAGCCGGATGTCGAGTACTGCAAGAAGATGTTCACCGTACTGCAGGCGCACGGGGTGCGCTACTTTTTCTACTGCGGCGGCAACGATTCCGCCGATACCTGCCGCATCGTCAGCGAGGAGTCGCAGCAGCAGGGCTACGACCTCAACGTCATCCATGTCCCCAAGACCATCGATAACGACCTGCGCGTGACCGACCATTGCCCGGGCTTCGGTTCCGCGGCGAAATTCGTCGCCTCGGCCTTCGCCGGCGCCTCGCTCGACAATGCCGCCATCCCGGGCGTCTACATCGGTATCGTCATGGGCCGGCACGCGGGTTTCCTTACCGCCGCCGCCGCGCTCGCGCGCCGCTACGAGGGGGATGGGCCGCACCTCATCTACCTGCCCGAGCGTCCGTTCAGCAGCGACAAATTCTGTGCTGACGTCGACGCCATGATGAAAAAACACGGGCGCTGCGTGATTGCCGTCTCCGAAGGAATCAGCGACGACAAGGGCGAGGCCATTGCCGCCAAACTGCTGGGCGGGGAGAAGGACGCGCACGGCAACGTGCAGCTGTCGGGAAGCGGGGCGCTGGGCGACCTGCTGGCGAAGGAACTCAAGGAGAAGCTGAAGATCAAGCGCGTGCGTGCCGACACCTACGGCTACCTGCAGCGCTGTTTCCCCGGGGTGGTCAGCGAGGTGGATGCCCGCGAAGCACGCGCGGTCGGCGAAATGGCGGTGATGTTTGCCGCCGCCGGGCAGTCCGGGTCGGTCGCCATCCGCCGCATCGGCGATTACGCGGTTGACTATATGCTCACCCCGCTGCATACGGTGGCGCGGGAAACCAAGCATGTCCCGGACGAGTTCATCTGTACCGCGGGCAACGACGTCACGCCGGCGTTCATCGCCTATGCCCGCCCGCTTATCGGCGTCATGCCGCTGTGCGAGCGCATTGCCGCGCCGGCGGTGCCGAAACTGAAAAAGTAGCACGACCGGGGGCGGCGCCATCACGAGTGCAGCCCCCGATTTGACAGCATGCGGCTGTCCATGATATAGAGCAGCGTCAACATGCCCGCGTAGCTCAGTCGGCAGAGCATTGCCATGGTAAGGCAAAGGTCGTCGGTTCGATTCCGACCGCGGGCTCCATTTCATTCGCGCTCCGGGCGCGGAGGTTTTCCATGAACAGGAATGTCATCATCGGCATCGTGCTCGCCATCGTCGCGCTGGGCGGCGGCGGCTACCTCTACTGGGACGACATCGTCAACGTTATCCCCGAGGACTATCGTTCGTATATCCCGGGCTACGTCGCCCCCGCCCCGCCGGTGGTGCAGGCAACCGATACGGCTGCGGCAGCCGGGCCCACAGTCGAGGAATATCGCGAGAAGGTCGCAGCCATCTTCGATGCGGTGGCACAACACGAGGGACTTTGGCTGTACGGGGACACCGCCTGGGGTTACAGCACGACGTTGAAAACGCTTGCGATTACTTACCCGGAGAATTCTGGACAGAAAAACATCAACGTGTCGGGGAAGATGATCTGGACGCGTATTGATGACTGGAGCATGTGGAACTGGCGGGTCGATCTCGAGGGGAATCCGTATGGCGAAGTGAATGCTACCAATAGTGAGGGCACGCAGTTGCGCGATGTCGGCGGCAGCAAAAACTACGAGGGGAGTCCGGTCTGTGAACGGCTCTGGTACGAACTCAGCAATCCGCTCTGGTTATTGCCTGTCACGAACTTTGATCTGCCGCTGTCGTTGGTTGAAGAGGGAGAAGAAGGTACCGTGCGCCTTGTTTTTGCCAATGATGAGGCTCCGGGACAGGGTTTCTACGCTGTGCGCAGCATGACCATGGAAGTCCGAAGTGAAGAAGATAACTATGAACTGGTTAGCTATACATTGAAACTGTTCGTTGACGGCAAGATTCGGACGCACAGCATTCGTTGGGAAAAGGCTGGCGATAATTATATTCTGACTACCGACCAAGGCAGGATGGAAGTCGAGTCGCGCACGTCTGAAGGAATGGTGCTTGCTTGCGCCGGAACCAACCCGACACGATACACGTTTGCCTATGGCGAACACGGGTTTGCCGGTGTGTCGATTGCACTAACCCGCGAAGATGTCACGTATGAGGCGGAATTGAGTGACGTGGAACCATTGATTGATCCGCCCGGCGAAAAGTTCCTGCTCGGCGCCGAATACAAAGAACCGGACGAAGCTAGTGTCTGGGCGCAGGAAAAAATGGGCTGGCGGAATCCGGGCGACGTTGCGGCTCCGACTGAAGATTCCGAGGATGAAAACGACACAGGCACCGCCTCACCTACGGAAGTAAGTAGTTCAGAAACTGAGGACGGGACAGACGCAGGGAGAACGGCACAAGCAGTTAACGCTCAAGAAGAAGGTGATGAGGAAGAACAGCCGGCGGAAACCGCGCAGGCTGCGCGCCCGGCACCGGCTCCCGCCTCGGCGGAAGCAGAGGAAGAAGAGGAAGAGGAGGAAGCGCCTGCACCGGCCCCTGCTCCCCGTCCGGCTCCGCAGCCCGCGCCGCGCCCGCAACCCGCAGCGCAACCCGCGCGTCAGGCGACGACTGCCACCGCGGCCGCTCCGGCCACCGGCGGCACAGCTGTCGCCCGCCCCGCCGCGCCCGCACCATACACACAGGCGGTCACGGCATACCGTGGCGGCAACCTGCGCCTCGCTGAACAGAAACTGCAGCAGACCCTGCGCCAGTCGCCGAACCATGCGGGTGCGAATTACCTGCTCGGCTACATCTACTACACGCGTGGCAATTACAGCGCCGCGCACACGTACCTGTCGCGCACCTGGCGCCAGACGCGCGACCGCCAGTTGGCCGCGCAGGCCCAGCAGCTGCTGCACCGCATGGGCTATCCGTACTGAGCAGGTTTTACGCAACACCATTCATAACACGAAAAAGCCTAACCACATAGCATAACGGTGGTTAGGCCTTTCTGCCATCAGTGTCGCAGTACCTTGCTGACCGCTGGAAAACCTGTTTTTACAAGTTTTTCTTGACGAATCCTTGACGTAGAATTTGTGCGGTACCGCAGATGCTGCCATTGACGGGCACACAGTGGTCGTGCTACGTTCGCAGCATTATCGAGGAGGCTGTTATGGGACTGCTGCGCGTGGCAACAGAGAAATGCACGAAATGCGGGGCGTGCGCGGAGGTCTGCCCGGCCTTCGTCATCGGCATGGGTGAGGACGGACCACGGCAGCTGCATCCCGGCTGCTTTGCCTGCGGGCATTGCGTGGCGGTCTGCCCGACGGCGGCCCTCGACAACCGCCGCGCACCGCTGGCGGAGCAGGCGGCACTCGGCGCGTTCCCGGTCATCGACCCGGATACCGCGGAACGTTTTCTGCGCTCGCGGCGCGCCATCCGCACCTACCTCGATAAGCCGGTGCCGCGCGAAATGATCGTCCGGCTGCTCAATGTGGCACGCCACGCGCCAACGGGCGCCAATACGCAGGGCGTCGGTTTTCTTGTGGTGCAGCAGCAGGAAATGCTGCGCGCGGTTATCGAGACGACCGTCGGGTTTCTCGAAGAGCAGGGAAAAACACCGGCGGGCAAGTTCTATGGTGACTACGCGCGCCTGTACCGGTCAACCGGTAAGGACATCATCCTGCGCGGTGCGCCCTGCCTGGTCGTCACGCACGGCGCTGCAGGCAATCCGATGCTCGCGGAGAGTACGTACGATTTCATCGCCTATGCGGAACTTTTCGCCACAACACTTGGACTGGGGACCTGCTGGGCAGGTTTTGTCGGCATGGCGGCGGCGGCGAACTGGCAGCCGCTGCTCGACGTGCTGGCGCTTCCGGCCGGACGCGCGGCCACGGGCGGTTTTATGCTCGGCTATCCGCGCTACCGCTACCACCGGCTCGTGGCCCGACAGCCGCTGCAGGCAGACTGGCGCTGAACTGCCGTAATGCCACTACGGGATCCAAGGGGGCCATACTAGCACATTGACACATTCAGATGCGGGGGCGGCATAGCGCATTGACGCATTGTATCGGGCCCGGCTTGCGCTGACCCTGCCTGCTGTTGCGTGCGTAGCGAATATCTATAAAACCCTGTTTGCCAATGGGATAACGGCGTGTTGTTGTTGGAAACGAATGTGTCAATGTGTCAGTATGGCCCCTTGTTTATGAGGCTCCCATCTCGCGGAGGCGTTCCCACTCGGCGGTGAATTCCGGGGGAGGCGGCACGGTGAATGACACGCGCTCGCCCGTGGCGGGATGGGTGAATTCCAGTTTCTCGGCATGCAGCAGCAGGCGCGCGGCATCGTCGCCGCGGCTGCTGCGTTTGGTTGCCCTGCCGCCGTACCTCGGGTCGCCGGCGATGGGGTTCCCCAGATAATTCATGTGCACGCGCAGCTGGTGGGTGCGCCCCGTGCGCGGGTGCAGCGCCACCAGGGTGAAGGCCCCGGCGCGTTCGACCACTTCCAGGTCGGTAACCGCTTCGCGCGCCCCCTCGCGGCGCACGCTCATCTTTGTCGGGTCGGTGGTACTGCGCGCGATGGGCAGATCGAGCGTGAGGCGGTCGGCGCGCACGGCGCCGCGGCAGACGGCAAGGTAGCGCTTGCTCACGGTACGCGCGGCAAACTGCGCGATCAGCGACTGGTAGGCCGCGGCGGTGCGGGCGATGACGAGCACGCCGCTGGTGTCGCGGTCGAGGCGGTGGACGATGCCCGGGCGTCCGGGGCCGCCCACCCCCGCGAGTTCGGGGTACTGGAAAAGAAGCGCGGCGGCCAGCGTCCCGGTACGCCGCCCGTGCCCGGGATGCACGACCAGTCCGTGCGGCTTGTTGACGACGATAATCTCGGCGTCGGCATGCACAAGGTCGAGGCCCAGCGGTTCCGGCTCGAGCCCGGCGGCTTTCGCTTGCGGATCCGGCCAGGCAACGGTGTCCCCCGCCTGCAGGCGGAAACTCGACTTGCGCGGCACGCCGTTGACGGTGACCACTCCCCCGCCGATGAGGTGCTGCGCCTCGCCGCGCGAAGTGCCCAGCTGCGCGGTGAGGAAACGGTCGAGCCGCTCGTCTGCGACTGTTGCGGTTCCCTGATGTGCAGGCGGAGAGGAACCGTTCAAACGGCAACCGCCATGACTTCTGCCGTGGCGGTTGCGACGGGAACAGGCTGGCCGTCTTCGATCATGCCCTTGATGTGCAAAGCGATTGCTTCGTGCATGAGGCGCTCAGTTTCCTCACGCGTTGCCCCGGCAGCCACACAGCCGGGCAGATCCGGACAGTATGCGGAGAAA
>CAZWUZ010000112.1:0-11361 GCA_964637655.1 uncultured bacterium
AGCATCCGGAGGGAAAGCGCGGCGCCAGTCGGCATGATCCTGCGTCAGGTAAGTCAGCAGTTCACGCAGCAGCGGATAATTCTCCCCCTTGGGCCCGAGGAACAGGGCATTGATGTCAAGCGGTTCTGTCATCGCACACACCTCCGTTCACAGCAACACCGTATCAGCACGGTCGAGCACCGCGGGCGGCAGCATCAGGCCGCACCCCGCAGCCGCCCTGCGGTTGACGATCAGCAGCGAGCGGCTGTTACGCGCCACCGGCAGGTCACGCGGCTGCCCGCCGCGCAGGATGCGCGCCGCGAGCTCTGCCGCCATCCGTCCCGCATCGACGCAGTCGCGCGAATAGGTCAGCACCGCTCCCTGCGCCGCCTGGTCGGAGGCGAAGGCAAAAAGCGGGAGGCGCGCCGCCCGCGCCGCCGCCGCTACCGCCGGAAACGCCGTGGCGCTGGCATTGTCAGCAAGCTGGCAGATGAGGTCGGGGCGTTCCATCACCAGCGCGCGCGCCGCCTCAGGCACTTCGAGCGCGGTTGGCGCCGGCTGCGCCAGCAGTTCCATGCCCTGCACTGCCAGCGCCGCGGCGAACTGCTCACGGCAGAGCACGGAGTTATCCTCCGCCGGGGAAAAGACCGTACCGACCCGCCGGGTTGACGGCATGATTTCGCGGATCAGCGCGGCCATGCCGGCACAGTCACCGATGAGCGCCACCCCGGTGAAGTTCGGCAAATGGTCGGTATCACTCCGCCCCATCCCCGCGCCGCACGGGTCGGCATTGATTGCCACCACCGGGATGTCGCGGATATGGCTGATCGCCGCCTGCATCGCCGGGGTCGACGAGGTAACGATGACGTCGGGGCGCGCGTCGCGCGCTCCCGCCAGCAGCGTGTTGAGCGCGCCGATATCCCCCTGCGCGCTTTTGCAGGTCAGTACGTAGTCGGTGCCTGCGCGCAGCCCGGTGGCCGGCAGCCCGGCCACGAAACCGGCGCGGCATTCCTCGGCGATGGGCACATCAAAGAACTGCACCCAGAGAATCTGCTTCGCCGCGGACGCGGCCGGCTGTTCCCCGCACCCGGCACAGAGCAACAGGCCGCACAGCAGTGCGGCCCGGAAGGTGGTCACTGCCGCACGCGCATCCCCTGCAGCAGCTGCGGCAGGTACCAGACCTGTGCTTCGATTGCTTCCTCGCCGTCAGCGAGGAACGGGGTGCCGTCACGGAAATTGAGCGGGCCGCGGAACGGCACGATACGGCGGGCGTCAAGTTCGGCAGCGTAGCGGTCGAGCGCCGCCGTCATGGCCGGTGTCAGCGCCGCCCCGCGCACAAAGCCGATGCTGGGGTCGTTGCGCGACGGCCAGTGCGCGCCGGGCAGCATGAACTGCTGCCGCCAGTATCCCCCCTCCGCCATCTGTGCCAGTTCCAGGTAGGCCGGCCCCCAGTTGAAATAGGGGATGCCGAGTGACACCTCCGCCGCCGCACGGTCAGCACGATGGTAATCATAGGGCACGGCCAGTACCGGGTTCCCCGCGGCATGCAGTTTGCCCGCCTCGACCAGCACCTCGCTGGTGTTGATCCCCGAGATAACCACATCGCAACCATCCGCGGCAAAATCGCGCGTCAGAACTGCCGGGTCGAGTGTCTGCCCCGGGATGTGGAACCAGTAGCCGATCCACGCGACCGTAAACTCCAGGTCCGCCGCGTCGCGCTGCCGTTCGTACACCCAGGCATGGCGCGCCCCGAGGTAGGTGGCGGCAGCGAGGCGGCGCGCCTCGGCGTTGTCCATCGGCCCGACGTAACCGAGTTTACCCGTCTGTGTCGCCATACCCGCGGCAAAACCAGCGAGGTTCTTGCCGTATTCCATGCGCCCCATGACATTGCTGACATTTGCCGGCGCCCGGAAATTTCTGCCGTCAGCCCACGCCTCATCACTGCCGACAGAGACAAAGTAGAGGTCGGGACGCGCCTGCGCCGCGGCGAGTACCCCGTCGGCGAAATCCGCCGACGCGGCGATGATCAGTTTCGCCCCCTGCGCCGCGAGCGAGTCGGCCGCCATGGCCACGGTCATCCCCGGCCGGGCGGCGCGATTGAGATTGTCGAGCACCAGCAGACGCATGTCCGGTCGGTTCCGCTCGACATAGCGCCCGCCGGCACAATGCGCCGCCCCCCAGCCGTCATCGTCCGCCGCGCCCGGCAGAATGATGCCGAAGGTAAACGTGTCCGTCTGCACCGGCGCTGCCGGCGGTACCGGCTCACGCCCGCACGCGCAGAGCAGCATAACCAGCAGCACCGGCAGCGACCATCGCCACATCATGTTCATTTCCCGTCTTTCCTTTCCGGCATGCTGAGGTCACACCCGACACAGACAGTCGCCGGTTGTGCTCTCCGCTACCGGGTTCAGTCGCGCTGCGGCCAGAGTCCCTCTGTTGCGATGCAATACGTCATGGCCACGCAGGGCGAGCGGTTGCTGACCGTCCTGCTGATGTCACCCGGCAGGGCGACGCGCAGCACCGCGGTATCACCGTCACGCGCCGCACACACCGTCACGTCTTTCGGCTGGAAGGCCTGATACGTCAGTTTGCTGCGCCCGCCGTCCTGCCCGACACGGTTCATCCCTGCCACCGTCGGCGACGGCATCACCGGGGTGCGTCCGCGCAGATCAGGCAACGCGAAGTTCACCCGGCCGTCACCGCCGTACATCGTTCCCAGCAACGCGAACAGTGCCTGGTACTCGACGATGGGGACCAGCCGCCCGTCGCAAGGCAGCCATCCGTAGGGCACGAAGGTTCCCGCGAACAGCATGATTTCACCGTAGTACGGGTTTTCCGCCGCCGCCGCCGGCAGTGCCGCGGCCAGCACCAGCGCCATGCTCAGCATCATAATCCTGTTCATATCATTCTCCTGTCAGGTTGAGTGTCGTGCGCACCATTTACTGGCGCATCGGGTATATCCCTTCAAGCGCGATAAAATAGCCGATACACTGGTACGGGGCGTGGTTGTTCACCGCCTTGTTCTGGTCGGCAGGCAGCGGCAGGCGCACCAGTTCAGTGTCAGCGCCGGCATCCATGCGCACCGCCTGCTCCGTCAGCCCGAATTCCTTGAACGCCACCGCCGTGCTCCCCGCCTTCTGTCCCGGGACAAAATATTCGCCATCCCGCATCGCGCCGGTACCCACCGGCACCCGCCCGCGCAGGTCGGGCAGCGCAAAATTCGACCGTCCATCGCCGCCATAGGTGGTCCCGAGCAGCGAGAAGAGTGCGGTGTTTCTCGCAATCGGCAGCAGGCGCCCGTCACAGCGCGCCCAGCCGCGCGGTTCATAATCGCCGCTGAACAGCATGATTTCGCCGAGGGTCGGCTCCGCCGCCCCCTGCGCCTGCGTCATCGTTCCCGCCGCCACTGCCAGCAGCAGTGTCAGCATCAGTATTCTGTGCATGATGGTTTCCTTTCTCCGTTCAGTTGCGCGACGGGTAGATACCGGCAGTCGCGATGTAGTAGCCGATACACAGGTACGGCGAAAGATTGTCCGCGGGCACCGGCGCCTGCGCGTCCGGCACCGGCAGGTGCACGACCGCGGTGTCCGACGTGGTGGCCGCGCGCACCGCGACCGGAGCCACGCCGAAGTCGGTGTAACGGATGGTCGCACTGCCGCCCGTCTGTGCCAGCTGATACTCGCCGCCGTCAGCGGCGCGCCCGGAACCGACCGCCTCCCGGCCGCGCAGGTCGGGCAGCGCAAAGTTCGTCTGCCCGTTGCCGCCGAAGCGCGTGCCGATGATCGAGTAAAGTGCCTGATTCTGATTGATCGGCAGCAGGCGCCCGTCGCAGGGGAGCCACCCCTTCGGCGCATAGTTGCCGGCAAAGATCATCACTTCCCCCAGCAGCGGTTCATCAGCTGCCGTTGCCGCCGTCGCCCAGACGGCAAGCAGTGCCGCCAGTGAACACAACATCAGCCATCGTTGCATATCGTTCCTCCTCAGTACATGATCACCGGCCGCTGCGGGCCGGCGTCTGTCTCACTATTCCGTGACGGCAAGCACCACGCCGACACCGACCGTGCGCCCGCCATCGCGCACGCTGAAGTGCAGGCCCGGCGCCAGAACCACCGGCGTGGTGAGCGCAACCGCGACTTCCCCGTAGTCGCCCGGCAGCAGCATTGCCGTCCCCTCCGGCAGGGTGCAGACGCCGGTGTCCGTCGCCGTGCGGA
Source organism: uncultured bacterium (assembly GCA_964637655.1). Lineage (GTDB taxonomy): Bacteria > DAOPZR01 > DAOPZR01 > DAOPZR01 > DAOPZR01 > CAZWUZ01. The sequence goes on from CAZWUZ010000112.1 coordinate 4,191, forward strand.
TGATAAACTGCGGACGATAGCCGCTCACCACCGGCGTGCGGCGCCCCCCCTCCTCGCGCGCCAGCCAGTAGATGTCCGCGATGAACCGCGTCGCAGTATGTACTGAGCCGGGCGCCGCGCACACCATGCCCGGCTGCAGCGCCGCTCCGGCAAGGTCGGCCAGCGTCAACGTCACCAGGTCGCCGGCCTCCCCGTGCGCCATGGCCCGACCGAACAGCTCGATGCGGGTGACGGTCGCGATGCACCCGCCCGCCCCCCCCGCCAGCACCACCGTGTCGCCGCAGCGCACCGTGCCGCGCTCGATGCGCCCGATAACGTCAACGCCGTCCCCGGACGCGGTTACCCGTTCGAGCGGCAGCAGCAGCGGTTGGTCGCGCTGCCGCGGGGCGGGCGCAAAGTCGCGGTCCATCGCCGCCAGCAGTTCCGCAATACAGCGGGTCGCCGCGGCATCCTGCGGCTGCCGCAGCGCGCGCAACGCGCTGCCGCGAATGACCGCCACCCGCTCACCGGGATAGCCGTACTGCGACAGCAGTTCCCGTACTTCCAGCTCGACCAGGTCGAGCAGTTCCGGGTCGTCGACCAGATCGACCTTGTTGAGAAACACGACGATGGCGGGAATACCCGCCTCGCGCGCGAGGATGATCTGCGCGCGGGTCTGCGGCATCGGCCCGTCGGCCGCGCTGACCACGAGTATGGCGCCATCCGCCTCGCCGCTGCCGCCAATAAATGCCTTGACATAATCATCATGGTGCGGGCGATCGGCGTGGGCATAGTGCCGCTCCGCCGTCTCGTATTCGACCGTCATGGTGGAGACAATCAGGCCACGTTCCCGTTCTTCGGGCGCGTGTACCAGCGCCTCATAGGGGAAGGCCATTGCCAGTCCCTGCGTTTCGAGATATGCGAGCAGGGCCGCCGTCAGCGTGGTCTTGCCATGGTCAATATGCCCGATGGTGCAGACCCGCACGTGCGGTTTGTTGCGGTCGAACCGGCCGGCACCGGCCGGCACCGGCAGTCCAGCCAGCAGTACCACACTCAGCACCGCCACCCCTGCCCGCAGGTTATGCCTGAGCATCCGCGTCCCCTCCTGATACTGTTTCTGCCCAGACGGCCGGTTCGGGCTGCGCGACGCTGCCAAGCTGCTGCTGCACGAAGGTGCGGAAACAATCGTGGGTACCGCTGACGATGAAACGCGTCGTCCCCTGCGCCTGCCGGTTCAGCAGGTTGCGCAGTTGCAGTTGCTGGCGGATATGGCGTACCGTCGGGATGCCCGGGTCGATGACCGTCATCCCCGCCGCCGGCTCGATGAGCGGACGCAAAAACGGGTAATGCGTGCAGCCGAGAATAACCGCTTCACAGCGCGCCGCCTGCAGCGGGGCGAGGTACTCCGCCACCGCCGCGCGCGCCGCGTCACCGGCGCAGGCGCACGACTCGATCAGCGGCACGAATTTCGGGCAGGGGACCGCGGCGAGCGCCACCCCGGGATGATGCCGTTGCAACGCGCGCGCGTACGCGCCGCTGTTGACCGTGCCCGTCGTCGCCAGCAGCCCGATACGTCCCGACGGTGCCGCCGCGAGGATGTCGCCGACGCTCTCGTGATTGATCAGCCCGTAAACCGGGACGTGGTACGTTTCCTGCGCCGCGGTCAGCGCCACCGCGGTCGAGACATTGCAGGCGATGACCATGGTCTTGACCTGTTGCGTGACCAGCCAGTCCATAATCTGAAAGGCGAACTGCTTGATCTGCGGCAGCGGGCGGTCACCGTACGGCACGCGCGCGGTATCAGCAACGTAGAGGTAGTCCTCGCCGGGGAGCACGCGCCACAGTTCGCGCAGCACGGAGAGTCCCCCGACGCCGGAATCGAACACCCCGATGGGTTTGCGGGTCTCCACGCGTGCCGCGCCCGGCTCAGATGATACCGTCAGGTGACGACGGGCGCGACGCCGCGCGACGCGGTACCGGCATCGCGCCTGCCGCCGCCTGTCCGGACACTGTCGGGGGCGCGGTCAGCCAGAGTTCCGCGAGCCGCTGCAGCGCGGTGTTCTCCTCATCGCTGAGCGCCACGTTGCGCCGCGTTTTGAGGATCACCAGGATCATGCGCGACGTCACCAGTTGCGTCGCCACCAGGTCGCGGATGAGGCAGAGTTCCGCCACGGTCTCCGGCGGGAAGGTGGTGTTGCGCCCCTCTTTCCCGGTCACCAGCGCGTACTGCGCCATGTAGAACTTGACGTTGCGCTCGCTGATCCCCGTGTCAGCGACTACCTCAGGGAAGTAAAGTGCCCGTGCCATGCGCGTCTCCTCCCGTGCGCGGGGAATAGTGCCGGCTCCCCGCCGTGCATTCCGCGATGACTGCCAGCAGCGCGTCGACTTCCTCCGGCTGCCGGGCAAAATCGACCGCCGCGGTGTTGACCGTCAGCAGCGGGGTCGCGGTATAGTGAAAAAAGTAGTGGTTGTAGGCGTCGACCAGCAGGTCGACATAGTCGCCCGGCAGCCGCTGCTGGGCCGGGTCGGCGCTCCCCTGCAGCCGCCGGCGTATCGTCGCCGCGTCCGCCTGCAGATGGATGACCAGATCGGGGGGCGGCACCTGCGGCCGCAGCAGCGCGTAGAGATTCTCGTAGAGCGCCAGTTCCGCCTCCGCCAGCGTCAGCAGCGCGAAGATGCGGTCCTTGCCGAAGTGATAGTCGCTGAGCACCACGCGCCCGAACAGGTCGGGCTGCTGCAGCTGCTCCTGCTGCCGGTAGCGCGAGAGCAGGAAGAACAGCTGCGTCTGAAACGCATGTTCCTTCATGCTGCTGTAGAATTTGCCGAGAAACGGGTTTTCCGCGCTCTCTTCGCAGACCAGCGTCGCGTCGAGCCGCTCCTGCAGCAGGCGCAGCAGCGTCGACTTGCCCGCCCCCGGCACCCCGTCAATAGCGATATAGCGTTGCGATAGCCGCATCAGTTTTCTCCCGTTGCCCATTCCGGTCCTGCCACCATGCCGGTAAGCTGCCGTACCGTGCACTGCGCCGCGCGTGCCGCCGCGTCAGGCAGCAGTTCCGCCAGCGGCACCATCACGAAATCGCGCTCCTGCCAGCGCGGGTGCGGCAGCGTCAGTGCCGGTGTCGCCAGACGCGTGTCACCCCACCTGATGATATCCAGGTCAAGCGGGCGCGGGCCGTTGCGTACACCGTCTGTCCGTCCCGCCGCGCGCTCCAGCGCCTGCGTCACCTGCAACAGGGTGTGCGGGTCATCCGCCCCGCGCAACTGCACCACCGCGTTCAGGTAGTCGGGCTGGTCAGGCGGTCCCCACGGCGCGCTGCGGTAGAGCGAAGAAACCCGCACCACCATGTAGCCCGCCTGCCGCAATCCCGCCAGTGCCGCGACGAAGTGCGCGCGCACGTCACCGAGATTCCCCCCCAGCGCCACATATCCTTCAGTCACGGTCTCTGCTTACCACTGCACCTTGCGCATCCGTTCGAGCGCGACCGCGATGCGCTCCTCGGGCACGGTGATGGTCATGCGGATGTACCCTTCGCCGTGCTTGCCGAACCCGATGCCCGGCGTGACCACAATACCCGCCTCTTCGAGCAGGCGCGACGCCACTTCCGTCGACGGGAGCCCGCCCGGGGTCGGCAGCCAGAGGTAGAACGTCGCCCTGGGCACCGGCACCTGCCAGCCCAGTTCGCGCAATCCCGCCGCCAGCAGGTCGCGCCGCTTCTGCAGGATGGCATTGTTCTCCGCCACGCAGTCCTGCTTCCCCGTCAGCGCGGTGATGCCCGCCTCCTGCACCGCCTGGAACACCCCTGAATCGATGTTGGTCTTGATGCAGCCGAGTCCGGCAATCGCCTCCGCGTTGCCCGCGGCGAACCCGATACGCCACCCCGTCATGTTGTAGGTTTTCGACAGCGAGTGGAACTCGATGCCCACCTCGCGCGCCCCCTCGTACTCGAGGAAACTCGGGCAGCGGTAGCCGTCATACGACACCTCGGTATAGGCGGCATCGTGGCAGACGATGAGGTCGTACGTGCGCGCGAACTCGATGGTGCGCTTGAAGAATTCCGGCGGCGCGATGGCCGCCGTCGGGTTGTTCGGGTAATTGATCCAGAGCAGTTTCGCCTTGCGCGCCACCGCCGGCGGGATGGCATCGTAGTCAGGGAGGAAACCGTTTTCCGCCGTCAGCGGCATCAGGTACGACTGTCCGTTGGCAAACAGCGTGCCGATGCCGTACACCGGGTAGCCCGGGGTCGGCACCAGCACCACGTCGCCGGGGTTGACATAGACCAGCGGCATGTGGGCGATGCCTTCCTTGCTGCCGATCAGCGAGACGATCTCCGTCTTCGGGTCGAGCGTCACCCCGAAGCGCGTCTGGTACCAGTGGCCCACCGCCTCGCGGAACGCGGGCATCCCCTCGTAGGACGGGTACTGGTGGTTGGCCGGTTTCTCCGCCGCGTGCTTGAGCGCGCGCACGATATGCGCGGGCGTCGGCAGGTCGGGGTCGCCGATACCGAAGCTGATGATGTCCACCCCGCGCGCCGCCACCGCCTGCTTCTTCTTGTCAATTTCCGCGAACAGGTAGGGCGGCAGTTCCCGCACCCGCTCCGCCCGCTCAAACCTCGTACTCATCGCCTGTATCTCCTTCCTGTACCACCGGATTTTCCAGCGTGCCGATCTGCGCGATCGTGATCCGTACCGTGTTCCCCGCCCGCAACGCCCCGACCCCGACGGGCGTTCCTGTCGCGATGACGTCACCCGCCTGCAGCGCGATGACCGCGCTGACATGCGCGATGACCGCCGCGACGGAAAAGACCAGGTGGTCGGTGCGCGCGTGCTGCTTCACCTGCCCGTCCACCGCCAGTTCCACCGTCAGCGCCGCCGGGTCGATGCCGCCCACCACCCACGGTCCGACGGGACAGAAGGTCGGGTACGACTTGCAGCAGGTCCACTGCCCGTCGCGTTTCTGCAGGTCGCGCGCGGTCACATCGTTCAAACAGGTGTAGCCGAGCACGTGCGCCAGCGCGTCCGCTTCCGGGATGCGCCAGCCGCCCGTGCCGATAACCGCCGCCAGTTCCGCCTCGTAATCGACCCGCCCGATCCCGTGCGGGATGATGATCTTCTCCCCCGGTCCGATGACCGCGCTTGGCGACTTCCAGAAGATCACCGGCGCCGCGGGCCGCTCCATGCCCAGTTCGTCCGCATGGTCGGTGTAGTTCAGACCGACCCCGAAAATACGCGGCGGGTCGACCGGGGCCGCCAGCATCACCTCCGCCAGCGGCAGCCGCGTCCCCGTGCGCAGGTCGTCAGTATAGTCATGGAACGGGTCGCGCCGCAGCGGCACCACCTCGTCGCCGGAAAGCAGCCCCCAGCGGGGCGCCGCGCCGCGGTAGCGGAACCGGACGTATTTCACCGCAGCCCGAGCACCGCCTGCATGTCGTACAGGCCGCGCTTCGCCCGCTTCGCCCAGACCGCCGCCCGCACCGCGCCGCGCGCGAACGCGTCGCGGCTGTGCGCGCGATGGGTCAGTTCGAGGCGCTCGTTCTCGCCGCAGAACATCACGGGATGCTCGCCGATGATGTCACCCGCGCGCACCGCAAAAACGCCGATTTCGCCCTCCGTGCGCGCGCCGACCATGCCGTCGCGCCCCGTGCGCCGCGCCTTCGCCGGGTCGAGTTTCCGCCCGCGCGCCGCCGCGTTGAGCAGCCCGATGGCCGTCCCCGACGGGGCATCCTTCTTCAGCCGGTGATGCGCCTCGACAATTTCGATATCATAGCCCGCGCCCAGCGCCTGCGCCACCTTTTCCGTCAGGTTGAACAGCAAGTTGACGCCCAGACTCATGTTCGGCGCCTCGACCACGGGAATCTTCGCCGCCGCCTTCTTCAGCGCCGCCTTCTCCTTCGCCCCCAGCCCGGTTGTGCCGACCACCAGCGGCAGACCCAGTTTCGCGCAGGCCGCCGCATTCGCAGCAGCAGCAGCAGCAGCCGAGAAATCGATCACCGCGTCAGGTTTGAGCACCGCGCATGCCGCCAGCGAGCCACGCACCGGCACCCCGTCGAGTTCCCTGCCGCACAACGGGTGTGCGGGCGACTCGACTCCGCCCACCACCGCGTGGTTCGCCGCGCGTGCGCAGGCCACCAGCCGCTGCCCCATTTTGCCGGCAATCCCGCAGATAATCAGTCGCATGGTGAGTGTGCCCCCTCCCCGAATGATGGCCAATCCGTAACTGTTCAGCCAGTACGTTTCCTCTCCCCGGGGGAGAGGGCGACGCGCAGCGTCGGGAGGGGCCGCGTCCATCCATGCCATCCCTCACTTGCCGCTGCGCGGCTTCCTCGCCCGGCGGGAGAGGAAAACAGGTAATCGGCTGAAAAGTTGCGCCAATCCTAACAGAATAACTGTTTGTTTGTCAATATCACTGCTCTGTCAGCAGACCCTGTGCCTGCAACCAGAGCAACCGCCAGCCCAGCACCGGTTCATACAGTTCCTCCGTGCCACCGCTGCCGATCTGCCAGATACCGTACACATCAAAATACGGCACGAAGTAGTACGCGGCATTGCACAGCAGGGCGATGAGCGTCAGCACCAGCGCCACCCTGTGTATCCGCACCGTCAGTAGTGCCGGTGCTGCCAGCAGCAACGCTGGTACCAGCTGGCGCAGGTAGCCGCTGTCCCAGCCCCACCAGCAGGAATACAGCACCCAGGCGGCCAGTGCCGCCAGCAGGTAATGGCGGGCATGGCGCCACGTGTACCGGTTGCACAGCAGCAGCAGCCACGGGTTGAGGAGCAGCGGGTTCTCATTCGGCTCAACCAGCCAGCGCCACAGTCCATCGGTTGTCCAGCGCAATGTCCCGTGCCCGTTATTCCCCCACAGTCCCGTGTTGAAAAAATTGAACAGCAGGTTCGCCCCGCCACCGGTCGCCAGCGCCAGGGCGAGCGCCACCGCGGCGGCGCTGCCGCGACCTTGCCCGCGCCACTGCCACGTCAGGGTTGCCAGCGGCACACAGACGACAATGATGATCTCCTGACGCGCGATAAGCACTGCGGTCAAGGCTGCTGCGGCCAGCAGCAGAAACGTGCGACGGCCGGTCAGACCGTACCGGTCATACGCATAGATCAGCAGGAGCAGCAGGGCCCCGGTCAGCACATAGGGGAAATACGTGAACCAGTGCGCAGCCGCCGCAGCGCCGAAGGTCAGGAGCAGCAC
>CAZWUZ010000113.1:0-11303 GCA_964637655.1 uncultured bacterium
ATCCGCGCCGCGCTTACCGGTCACCTGGTCTTCAGCACGCTGCACACCAACGACGCCCCGTCGTCGGTCTCCCGCCTGATCGACATGGGCATCAACCCGTTCCTCATCGCCTCGTCGGTGCAGGCGATCATGGCGCAGCGTCTCTGCCGCCGCATCTGCAACAACTGCAAGGAACCGTACCATCCCGGCGAGAAGGTGCTGCGCGATGTCGACTTTCCCGAGGAGTTTGCGGCCAATGCGACCTTCATGCGCGGGGCGGGGTGCGCCAGCTGCAACTACACCGGCTACCGCGGGCGTACCGGTATTTTCGAACTGCTGGTGATGAACGAGGAGATCAAGGACCTCATCCTCAAGGACTCGCCGGCCAACGTGCTCAAGGCGGCGGCAGTGCGCGGCGGCATGCGCACCCTGCGCCTCGACGGGTTCCGCAAGGTGTCGCTGGGCATGACCAGCATTGTGGAAGTGGTGCGCGTGGCGTAGCCGCGCGGGATTATTATTCAGGAGACACAGGTATGGCGTATCCGCTGACGATGCACGAACTGATGCAGATGACCCTCGATCGCGGGGCGTCGGACATCCACCTTCGCGTCAACCGCGCGCCGGTGCTGCGCCTCGATGGCGGCCTGGTTGACGTCGACGCGCCGGTGCTCAAACCGGACGATACCGAGGAATTGATGAAGTCGATCACCCCGGACAGCCACCTGCCGATCATCGACGAAATCGGCGGCTCCGACTTCGCCTATGCCTACAAGGACCTCTGCCGCTTCCGCTGCAGCGTCTTCCGCGAGCGGCAGCGCTTCGCGCTGGTCGCGCGCATCATTCCCGCGCGTATCTTCAGTTTCGAGGAACTCGGCCTGTCGCCCAAGATCAAGGACCTGCTCTGCCGCCCGCGCGGCCTGGTACTCATCTGCGGACCGACCGGGTCGGGCAAGACCACCTCGCTGGCGGCAATGATCGACTGGATCAATATCGAGCACGAGCGCCACATCATTACCATCGAGGACCCGATCGAGTTCATGCACCCGCACAAGCAGGGCATCATGACGCAGCGTGAACTGGGGGTGGACACCCCGTCGTTCAAGATGGCGCTGCGTCACGCGCTGCGCCAGGACCCGGACGTCATCCTCGTCGGGGAGATGCGCGACCTCGAAACGATCGAGGCGGCCATCAGCGCGGCCGAGACGGGGCACCTGGTGTTCGGCACCCTGCACACCAACAGCGCGTCGGAGACGGTCGACCGCATCATCGACGTCTTCCCCACCAACCAGCAGGCGCAGATCCGCGCGCAGCTGGCGGCGGCGATGGAAGGCGTGGTCTGCCAGTCGCTCTGCCGCAAGGCGCGCGGCACGGGACGCGTGGCGGCCTTCGAGATCATGATCGCCACCGCGGGAATCAAGAACATGATCCGCGACGAGAAAACCTACAATATCCCGTCGGCTATTCAGACCGGCGCCCAACTGGGGATGCAGACGCTTGACCAGCACCTGCTGACCCTGTACCAGCGCGGGCTGATCTCGTACGAGACGGCGCTGGAAAAATCGCAGGATCGCGACGAACTGCAAAAGCAGATGTAAGGGAGGACGACCATGCCGGTATTTGCCTACAAGGCCCTCGACGCGGGTGGCAAGGAAGTCAGTGGCAAGCTCGACGCGGCCAACGAAAAGGTCGCCAACCAGCGCCTGCGCGAGCAGGGGATGCGCCCGTTTGAGATGAAGTCGCTGGGCGACAAGGCGGCGGGCGGCGGCGGGTCCGCCCTGGGCGCCAAGAAGAAGGTCGGGCTGGCGGACATTGCCACCTTCACCCGCCAGCTGGCCACCCTGCTCGACGCCGGCCTGCCGCTGCTGCGCGCGCTCAACATCCTCACGGACCAGACCGAGAACCCGGGGCTGAAGTACATCATCGGCAGCATCTCCACCGACATTCAGGGGGGCGCCTCGTTCTCCGAGGCCCTGGGCAAACACCCGCGGACGTTCAGCAAGCTGTTCATCAACATGGTCAAGGCGGGCGAAATCGGCGGTGTGCTCGAAGTCGTGCTCGACCGCCTCGCCACCTTCTCGGAAAAGGACATGGAACTGCGCACCAAGATCAAGTCGGCGCTCACCTACCCGGCGATCATGGGCCTGGTCGCCATCAGCGTCGTCACCTTCCTGCTGGTGTTCGTTATCCCGACCTTCGTCAAGATGTTCAACGACGTCGGCCTGTCGCTGCCGCTGCCGACGCGCATCGTCGTCGGCGCCTCTGATTTCATCATCGGCTACTGGTACATCATTCTCGTCGGCATCGGCGCCCTGGTCTGGGGCTACAAGCAGATGAACAAGACCGAGGCGGGACGCCTGAAGATCGACGCGGTCAAGCTCAAGGTGCCGGTGTTCGGCATCCTCAACCGCAACGTCGCGACGGCGCGCTTCACCCGCACGCTCGGCACGCTGATCGAGTCGGGCGTGCCCATCCTGCAGGCGCTCGATATCGTCAAGGACACCTCGGGCAACGAGGTGATCGCCGAGGCGATGAAGAAGGTCTCCGCCAGCATCACCGAGGGGGAAACCATTTCCAAACCGCTGCACGAGGCGCATGTCTTTCCCGCCATGGTTACGCACATGATCGCGGTGGGCGAGGAGACCGGTGCCCTCGAAACGATGCTCAAGAAGATCGCCGACCAGTACGAGATGGTGGTCGACGAAACGGTGGCGGCACTGTCGTCGATGATCGAGCCGATCATGATCGTCTTCATGGGTTCGTCGGTCGGCCTCATCGTCACCGCGCTCTTTTTCCCGATGTTCGACCTGGTCGACGTCGTCGGCAAGGGCCCCGCGGCGGCGGCAGCCGGCAGGGAGGATGACGGAGGGCCGGTGAACGCTGGGGGGCGCTGGGGCGGGAGGCGTGGGGCGTGCCGCTGTTTGCCGCCCTCGGCTTCGGCAGTATCACGCTGCTGCTGCTGCTCGGTGACGTCGCCGCGCTGTCGCAGCCGCTGCTCATCGCCAGCGTTGTCGCCTGCGTCCTGACGTTCTTCATCGACCCGTGGCTGCGCCGGGTGCTCCCGGTGCGCCGGGCCGGCCTGATGATGCTTGAGTTCTACATCTTTTTCGCGCATACCGCAGTCATCTTCACCCTGCCGCGTTTTCTCGAGGACCCGCAGGCGGCCCTGCGTGATCCGCAGGCGGTCGGCGTGTTCCTGCTCTACCTGGTCCCGATTTTTTCCGCCGCCTTCACCTACGGCCTGCGCGGGGCCCTGCTGACCTGGGCGGGACTGTTCGCGTTGTGCGGCATTTCCCTGTGGGGCGGACTCGATCAGGTCCGGCAGCCGGAATGGCCGGACCTGCTGCTCGGGCTGCTGCCCGTGTTCACCGTGCTGCTGGTGCTGGCGATGATGGTCGGCCTGCAGAGCGCGCTCAAGTCGCGGGCCGAGCAGGAAATCACCGACCGGCTGGCGCGCATCACCACCCTGAACCGCATGCAGGAGCTGCTGCGCGATGCCATCTACTACGAGAATCTCTGGCAGCATGTGCTGACCCTCGCCTCGTTCATCATTCCGAGCGGGGGCGGGGCGGTGCTCGCCGCCGACGGGAGCAGGCGCAGCGTCTTCGGTGACGCCCTGCCGCCGGTGGCGGCACTGCTGCTGCCCGACGGGCGGCAGCTGACCGCGCTGACCGCTGATGCCGTGCACGTGCTTGCCCCGCCGCGGGGACAGCGGCGCGCCTGGCGTGGCGTGCGCTCGCTGCTGGCGGCCCCGCTGCGCGAACAGGGCCAGGTGACAGCGCTGCTGGTGCTGGTCAACCCGCAGTCGCGGCGGCAGTACGGGCCGGCGGAACGCGACCTGCTGGCGGTGGTGGTCAACCAGGTGCAGGTGGCGCTGGAGAACGCGCGGCTGTTTCGCACCGCGGCGCTCGATGCGCAGCGCCTGCAGTTCATCCTGCGCAGTATCAGCAGCGGGGTGCTCTCCTGCGACCTGCAGGGGCGGATTACCGAGGCGAATGAGGCGGCGCTGACCCTGCTCAATTACCGGCGGGAGGAACTGGTCGGCAGGGTGCTGCAGCAGGATGTCTTCCTGTTCCGCGGCGAGCCGCTGCTGCTCGAGGCGCTGCGCCAGGGGTATGCGGCGAACAGCACGGAAACGGTGCTGGCCACCAAGGACCATCGTGACCTCGATGCGGGCATGTCGACCTGGCAGCTGCGCGACGATGCGGACACGGTGATCGGCGCCATCGCGGTATTCAAGGATCTCGGTGAACTCAAGCGCATGCAGCGGGAACTGGCGACGCGCGAGAAACTTGCGGCGGTCGGCTCGCTGGCCGCGGGGATGGCGCATGAACTGCGCAACCCGCTCGGCGGCGTCGAGGGGTTTGCCTCCCTGCTGCGCCGCGAACTGCAGGACCGCCCCGCCGTTCGCGCCCTCGCCGACAAGATCATGGCCGGGGTGGGCGAGGTCAACCGTGTGCTCGAACAGTTTCTCGCCCTGACCGAGGAGCGGCGACTGCAGTACGCGGCGGTGGCACTGGCTGACTTCTGCCGGCAGCTGACCGCCTCGCTTGACGGCGAGGCGCGCGCGCGGGGGGTCGGCTGGGACCTGGCGGGGATCGATCCCGGGCTCACGCTCAAGGCCGACCCGCTGGTGCTGCGCCAGGTGCTGCAGGTGCTGCTGCGCAATGCGCTCGAAGCGAGCGCCACGGGGGGGACGGTGGCGGTGCGTGCGCAGTTCGCGCCGGGACAGGGACGGGCGGTACTCAGCGTGCTTGACCACGGGGTGGGCATCCCGCCGGAACTGCGCGACCGGATCTTCCAGCCGTTCTTCACCACCAAGGAGACGGGGACGGGACTGGGACTGGCGGTGGCGCAGCGGCACGTGGCGGCGCTGGGCGGCGACCTCACGGTGGACAGCGAACCGGGCCGCGGGAGCGTGTTCACCGTCTCGCTGCCGGTGGCGTAGGGGACGGCATGGGCGCACGGATACTGCTCGTCGAGGACGAGCCGATCATGCTCGATTTCATGCAGACCGCGCTGGCGGCCCGCCCCGACACCGAGGTGCTGACCGCGCGCCGGGTACAGGAGGCAAGCGACCTGCTGCAGGCGCACGAGGTCGCGCTGGTGATCAGCGACTACAAACTCCCTGACGGTGACGGGCTCGACGTGCTCAACCGGGCGAAGCGCCACGACCCGGCCACCGAGGTGATTATCGTCACCGCGTACGGCACGGTCGAGACCGCGGTGCATGCCATGCGCCTGGGGGCCTCCGATTTCCTGCTCAAGCCGTTCACCGCCGAGCATCTCGAAACCGCGGTACACAAGGCGCTCGAACACCGCGCGCTGGTCTGCGAAAACCGCTACCTGCGCGGGGAACTGTCGCGCAAGTACGACTACTCGCACATCATCGGCAGCAGTCCGGAACTGGCGCGGGTCTTCGCGCTGCTCGACAGCGTCGCGGCGACCGGGGTGGCCGTGCTCATCACCGGCGAGAGCGGCACCGGCAAGGATCTGATCGCGCGCACGCTGCATGCGCACTCGCCGCGCGCGGCGGCGCCCTTTGTCCCGATCAACTGCGCCGCCATCCCCGCCGCCCTGCTGGAAAGTGAACTGTTCGGGCACCGGCGCGGGTCGTTCACCGGCGCGGTGGCGGACAAACTCGGGCTGCTCATCGCCGCCGACGGCGGGACGGTCTTTCTCGACGAAATCGGCGAACTGCCGCTCGGGCTGCAGGCCAAACTGCTGCGCTTCCTCGAAAGCAAGGAGGTGCTCCCTGTCGGGGCGACGCAGGCGGTGCAGGCCAATGTGCGCATCGTGGCCGCGACCAACCGCGACCTGCAGGCGGCGGTGCGCGAACGGCAGTTCCGCGAGGACCTGTTCTACCGGCTCAACGTCGTGCCGGTGCACCTGCCGCCGCTGCGCGCCCGCCGCGGGGATATCCTGCCGCTGGCCATGCACTTCCTCGCCCGCCACTGCCGCGAGCAGCAGCGGCCGCTGCCGGCCTTTGCCCCCGAGGCGCGCCGCCGCCTGCAGGCGCACCCCTGGCCGGGCAACGTGCGCGAACTGGAAAATGCCGTCTGCCGCGCCGTCACCCTGACGCGCGGCGAGCAGCTCACTGCCGCCGACCTCGGGCTTGACGACGGCATGGCGGCGGCGGCATCGGCGCCGGTGTGGGACGCGGAGGTGTTTCCACTGGAAGCCCATCTCGCGGTGCTGGAGGAACGCTACCTGCGCGAGGCGCTGCAGCGGGCCAACGGGGTGCAGGCGGAGGCGGCACGCCTGCTGCAGCTCAAGCGCACGACCTTCCTCGCCAAGCTGCGCAAACTGGGCATCCGCGCATGATCACGCCGCCGCGCTACCTGACCGGGTTCGCCCTCGCCCGCCTGCCGCACCTCGATACCGACACCGTGGTGCTCGGCACCGGCGTGGCGGGCATGCAGGCCGCGCGGGCCGCCGCTGCCGCGGGCAACGACGTGCTGCTCATCTGCAAGCAGGCGTGGGATGATTCCGACACCGCGCTGGCGCAGGGGGGGATTGCGGTGGTGCTCGACGCGGCCGATTCGGTCGAGGCCCATGTCGAGGACACCCTCGCTGCGGGGGCGGGCCTGTGCGACCGTGCCCGCGTCGAACTGATGGTGCGCGAGGGGATTGACCGGACGCGCGACCTGGTGGCGGAAGGGCTGCGCCTCGACACCGGGGCGGACGGCGAACTGCATCACGCGCGCGAAGGGGCGCATCGCCTCGGGCGGGTGGTGCATATCGGCGGCGATGCCACGGGGCGCGGCCTGGCGGCGTTCCTGCATGCCCGGGTGCAGCAGCAGCCGCGCATCCGCCTGCTCGAACATGTCTGTGCGGTCGACCTGCTGACCGCCGACGGGTTCTGCCGCGGCGTGCTGGTGCTCGATATCCGTTCGGGCAACCTGCTGGCGGTGCGCGCGGCGGCGACAGTCATCGCCACCGGCGGCGTGCAGCGTCTCTACCGCGAATCGACGGCGGTCGAGGGGATTACCGGCGACGGGGTGGCTATGGCCTACCGGGCGGGCGCGACCGTGCAGGACATGGAATTCATGCAGTTCCATCCGACCGCGCTCTACGTGGCGGGCGCGCCCCGCTTTCTGCTCTCCGAGGCGCTGCGCGGCGAAGGGGGCATCCTGCGCAACCGCGCCGGTGCGGCCTTCATGGCGCGCTACGACGCGCGCGCGGAACTGGCCCCGCGCGACATCGTCACGCGGGCAATTATCGACGAGATGGCCGCGCGCGGCGATACCAACGTGCTGCTCGATGTCACCGCGCTCGGGCGTCCGACCCTGTGGGCCCGTTTTCCCACCATCGCCCGCCAGTGCCAGTTGTACGGCATCGACATCGCCCAGCAGCCCATTCCCGTGCGGCCGGCCGCCCATTATTTCATGGGCGGCATCGTTACCGACGAGTTCGGGCGTACCCAACTGCCCGGCCTGCTCGCCTGCGGTGAAGCGGCCAGCACCGGGGTGCATGGCGCCAACCGCCTCGCCAGCAATTCATTGCTGGAAGGGCTGGTCTACGGCTGGCGGGCGGGCATGGCGGCGGGGGAATATGCGCGACAGGCGCAGCTGCCGCCCTGGCCGCGCTTCGACGCACCGACGGCTGCCGCGGGCGGGCGGGCGCTCAACCTGGCGGATATGCGCAACGCCCTGCAATCACTGCTCTGGCGCAAGGCGGGTATTTTCCGCGACGGGGCGGCACTGGCGGAAGCGGAGGACATGATCGGGTTCTGGTCGGAATATGTTTTCCCCGAACCGCTGACGGGGCGTGACGGGTTCGAACTCAAGAATGCGCTGACCGTCGCGGCGCTGATCGTGCATGCCGCACGCGCGCGCACGGAAAGCCGCGGGGCGCATTTCCGCCGTGACTGTCCCCCGCCGGCCGACCCGGCCTGGGCCCGCCACCTCACCTGGCGCCGCGCGGAGTGATCAGCCGGGCAGCGCCAGCCGCTGCCCGGGCGTGAGTCCGGCCGCCACGCCCGCGGCCAGTTCCAGTACCTGCACCGTATCGCGCGGGGCGCGCGCCAGCCGCCAGGGGGGGAGCGTGCGCACGGCGAGTACCGTGCCGTCCGCCGCGCAGAAGACCGCATCGATGACGAAGGCCATGCCGCAGGTGTGGATGGCGGTGCAGGGGCGCAGCAGCAGCCCCGCGTCCGCCGGCAGCCGGTCGCGGCCGAGCAGGCCGACGAGGCGCGCACCCCAGGTCACCGCCGGCGTCACCTGCACGTGGCGGCCGTCCGGCAGGCGCAGCGGGAACGGCGGCACGGTCAGCGCGCGGGGGCGGCAGGGGCGGCGGGACGCGCGGCGTTGGCACTGCTCATGTTCTTGCCGATATTCGCCTTTTCATACTGCACCTTGATGACGATGGGCCCGAGCACGACGATGAAGATCGTCGGGAAGATGAAGAGCACCATCGGGAAAAGCATCTTGATCGGCGCTTTCATCGCCGCTTCTTCGATCCGCTGCCGCCGCTTGATGCGCATCTGCTCCGACTGGATGCGCAGCACCATCCCGATGCTCGTCCCCAGCTGGTCGGCCTGGATGACCGCCGAGATGAAGCTGTCGAGGTCATCGTTGCGGATGCGCCTGGTGATGTTGCGCAGCGCCTGCTGGCGCGGGAAACCCAGCCGCATCTCCTCGAGGGCGCGCCCGAACTCGTCAGCCAGCGCCCCCTTGGTCTTTTCCACCACCTTGCCCATCGCCATATCGAAGCCCAGCCCCGCCTCGACCGAGACGACCAGCAGGTCGATGGCGTCGGGGAGCGTCTTCTGGATCTGCTTGACCCGCGTGGTGATGCGCTTCTTCAGCCAGAACTGCGGGATGATGAAGGAGAACCCGCCCGCGACCGCCATGCCGCCCAGCGCGATCCCCATGATCATCTGCTTGTTGTCCGCGACCACGACGCCGATCAGGCCGAGCACGACCACCGCGGTCATCGACACGGCGGCGCAGAGGAACTGTACCGCGCGGAACTCGCCCGGCCCGAGGTCGCCCGGGTTCCCCGCCGCGATCAGCATCTCCTGCAGTTTTTCCGCGCCGCTCGTCTTGTCCTGCTGGGTGAACTTCTTGGCGATGCGGTTGA
Source organism: uncultured bacterium (assembly GCA_964637655.1). Lineage (GTDB taxonomy): Bacteria > DAOPZR01 > DAOPZR01 > DAOPZR01 > DAOPZR01 > CAZWUZ01. The sequence continues at coordinate 9,061 of CAZWUZ010000113.1, forward strand.
TCACCGGTTCGATGACGCGCTGGTAGAAACTCCCCTCGAGTTCATCCTGCAGCGACAGCGCGTCCCGCTTTTCGTGCGCTTTGGGCCCGGCAATCTCGCGCAGGCGGCGGTAGGTCGGGCTCTGTTTCTCGCGCAGCACGTAGAGCGCCACCGCGCCCACGGCCATGAGCGCGATGACCACCCCGAGGATGCCGTACACCCCCATGCTACATCTCGATCTCGATGACTTTTTTGATGGCAAACGCGCCCAGCGACTGCATGAATACCCCGATGCCGATCATGATCCGCCCGAGGAAACTGTCGACGAACAACGACATCATCTCCGTCTGCAGGATGGCGAAAACGATGCCCAGCGCGATGGGGAGCAGCGCGATGACGATGCCCCCCAGCCGCCCCTGCGCGGTCAGCGTCTTGATCTGCCCCTTGAGGCGGATGCGCTCGCGGATGGTGAAGGCGATGCTGTCGAGGATCTCCGACAGGTTGCCGCCGATCTGCCGCTGGATGAGCACCGCGGTGATGCACAGGTCGAGGTCGTCGCTCTCCACCCGCCGGATCAACCCCTCGAGCGCCTCCTCGAGGGTCAGCCCGAGCGCGTTCTCGCGCACCACGCGCGCGAATTCCTCGCCCAGCGGGTCGGGCGACTCCTCCGCCAGCAGCTGCACCGCCTGCATGAACCCGTAGCCCGCCTTGAGCGAGTTCGACATCAGCGTCAGCCCGTCCACCAGCTGGTCGTTGAACAGTTTGACCCGCGAACTCTTCTTGAACAGGAGGAAGAAGTGCGGCAGGAAGAAGCTGATGATGAACCCGATTGGCATGACCAGGAAACTGCGGCTGATGATGAAAAACAGTCCGCCGCCGATGAGCGTGACGAAAATGTTGATGACGATGAACTCCTGCGGCTTGATGCGCAGCCCCGCCTGCAGCAGGCGCACCGCCAGCTTCTCGCGGTAGGCCTGCAGGAAATCGAGGCGGTTGATCTGTTCCCCCGCCGCCTTGATCAGCTTGAACGAGTCCTTGGCCCGCTCCTCGGCGTCACGCACCTCCTTGATGAACTCGCGGTCGATGTAGGGGCGGAGTTTGTCGCCGACCGTGCTCGCGGTCGTGCTCTTGCCCCGCTTGATGCGCACCAGCAGGAAGACGATGGCCCCGACGAGGATAAGCACCAGCGCGATACCGCCGAAGAGCAGCACCTTGAAGGTGACGGGGCCGCCGGCGGCCGGGGTGTCGGTGGCCGCGGCGGGAGCGGCGGCCATGGCCGCCGCGGGGAGCAGCAGGAGGCACAACAGCAGGAGGACGCGGTTCATCAGCCGCGCTTGCGGATGAAGATGTCCGTCGAGATCTCGATGCCCTCTTCCTCGAATTTGGGCCAGAACTTCGGGCGGATGCCGGTCGGGACCATCTCCCCGACGATTTTGCCGGTCTTCGGGTCGAGCCCGTGCTGCTCGAAAACGAAAATGTCCTGCAGCACGACGACGTCACCCTCCATCCCCTGCACCTCGGTAACGTAGGTGACCTTGCGCGTGCCGTCCTGCAGGCGCGACTGCTGCACGATAACGTGCACCGCCGAAGCAAGCTGCTCGCGGATGGCGCGCTGCGGCAGGTCCATCCCCGACATCATGCACATCGTCTCAATGCGCGAGCAGGCGTCGCGCGGGGTGTTGGCGTGCAGCGTGGTCAGCGAACCGTCATGACCGGTGTTCATCGCCTGCAGCATGTCCAGCGCCTCGCCGCCGCGGCACTCACCGACGATGACCCGGTCGGGACGCATGCGCAGGGTGTTCTTGATCAGGTCGCGCATCGTCACCGCGCCCTTCCCCTCGATGTTGGCCGCGCGGGTCTCCAGGCGGATCCAGTGCGGCTGCCGCAGCTGGATTTCCGCCGCGTCCTCCACCGTGCAGATGCGCTCGTCCTCCGGGATGAAGGAGGAGAGGACGTTGAGCAGCGTGGTTTTGCCCGAGCCGGTGCCCCCCGAGACGACGACGTTGAGGCGCCCCTTGACGCAGGCCCCGAGAAACTCCGCCATCTTCTCGGTCATTGAACCGAAGCGCACGAGGTCGGAGACCTGCAGCGGGTTCTTGGAAAACTTGCGGATGGTGATGGTCGGGCCGTTCAGCGCCAGCGGCGGAATGATGGCATTGACGCGCGAGCCGTCCTTGAGCCGCGCGTCAACGTAGGGCATCGATTCGTCGATGCGCCGGCCGAGCGGGCTGACGATCTTCTCGATGATGTGCAGGCAGTGCTCG
>CAZWUZ010000114.1:0-11276 GCA_964637655.1 uncultured bacterium
CAACGAGGGGCTGGGCAAGGTGCTGCGCATGGGGGCCTACGGCAAGGAGGTTATCACCCGCCTGCGCTGGATGGAAAAGGTGCTCGGGCCCGCGCTGCGCGAGGCGGTGCAACTCGCCGGCGGCATCAAGCTCAAGCCGCTGATGGCGCAGGCGCTGCAGATGGGTGACGAGTGCCATAACCGCAACGTGGCGGCAACGTCGCTTTTCCTGCGCGAACTGACGCCGCACCTGCTGGGAACGAAGGCGAGCAAGCGCACCATCCACAAGGTGTTCGCGTTCATCACCGGCAACAACCATTTCTTCCTCAACATCGCGAGGGCGGCGGGCAAGCAACGGTGGCGCCGGCGGCGGACATCCCCTATTGCACGCTGATGCAGTTCATGGCGCGCAACGGTTATGAGATCGGCATGCAGCTGGTCGCGCTCCCCGGGCAGTGGTTCACCGCGCCGGCGGGGAACCCGAAGGGACTCTATTTCCCGGGGTTCACGGAAAAGGACGCCAATCCCGACATCGGTGATTCGACCATCACCGAGGCGGCGGCGCTCGGGGCGTTCGCCATGGCGGCGGCGCCCGCCATCGTCAAGTTTGTCGGCGGCGTGCCGGCGGACGCGCTGCGCTACACGCGTGAGATGTACGAGATCACCCACACGCGCCACCGCGATTTTCAGATCCCGCAGCTCAACTTCGCGGGGACGCCGTGCGCGGTGGACATCGTCAAGGTGCTGCAGACGGGGATCACCCCGGTGATCAATACCGGCATCGCGGGGAGGAAGCCGGGCGTCGGTCAGGTCGGCGCGGGGCTGCTCTACGCGCCGCCGGCGATGTTCCGCGCCGCGCTCGAGGCGTTCGCGGCGAAATACGCGCAGTAAATCATGCGCGCGGTGCGCGCGGCAGAACCCATCACGCCCCGCTACGGCGGGCAACGGAGGACGTGACAATGAACGTGAAGATGTATGACCTGACGCAGCGCCTGAGTATCCATACCCCGCCCTGGCCGAGCTACATGCCGCTGCAGGTGCAGTATTTCAAGCGCATCGCCGGCGCGCACATGGGGCAGGGGGCGAACGGGCAGATCATCAAGACCAGCAACCACGTCGGCACGCACATCGACGGCGAGATTCACTTCTTCGCCTCGGGGCGGACCATCGGCGAAGTGCCGCTGGACGAATGGTGCGGCGACGGCGTGGTGGTCGACATCAGCGACGCGGTCGAGGACTACTCGCTCTACACGCCGAAGATGCTGATGGAACGCGCCGAGATCCGCAAGGGTGACATCCTCATCATCAACACCGGCTACCACCGCTACGGCTGGGACCAGCCGGAGTCGGACGAAGTGCGCTACATGGTCAAGCACCCCGGCCCGTCGCCTGATTTCCACCGCTGGGCGCTGGACATGAAACTGAAGTGGATCGGCGTCGACTGCGGCAGCGCCGACCACCCGATGAACACCATCCTGCGCAGCTGGCACCCGAAACTGTTTGTCGAGTGCGAGAACAAGTTGAAGCGCGACTACGGGGTGACGTGGGACGAGATGTTCCCGCAGGAGGAGTACTACCAGGTGATGCACCTGAAACTCTTCCCCAAAAAACTGGTGCATGCGGAGAACATCGGCGGCGAGATCGACAAGCTGAAGAACAAGCGCACGTGGATCGGGCTGTTCCCGTGGCGCGCCATCGAACTGGAATCGTGCATCAGCCGCGTGGTCGCCTTCGAATTCGCGGGTGACGCGGCGAAGCCGAAGGCGGCAGCGAAACCGGCGGCCAGGAAGGCGGCGAAGCGGAAGCGGTAGGCGTCAGCGGCACAGCGGATATCAGACACCCGGCGGCGGTTGCCGCCGGGTGTTGTTCGTTACCGCGCGCGTCGCGGCCGGCGGTTCAGCGTTTCCGGCTCGGGGCGTGGGGCGCCATGCGGCTCGTCGCCCGCCGCAGCAGGTGCGGCCGATAGCTGGCCAGGTTGCGGTCCCCGAGATGGTCGACCAGGAAGGGGACAGGGTACCCCGCCGTGCCGCGGCCGAGGCGGCCGGGGGCGAGCAGCGCGTAGACGATCTCCTCGCCGCTGCGCGCCAGCGCCAGTTTCTCCGCCGCCGGCGAGACGATCATGCTGTGGCCGTAATAGAGCCCGCCCTTCGCATCCGTCCCCACGGCGTTGGCCGCGACCAGGTAGACGTTGTTCTCGTAGGCGCGCATGCGGTTGCTCATCTCCCAGATCTCGAAATGCCGCAGCAGCGCCGACGGGCGGGCGATGAACTCCGCCCCCTGTACCGCCTCGGCGCGGAGCAGCTCGGGAAAGTCGCCGTCGTAGCAGATGATGAGGCCGATGACCCCGAGTTTCGTGCGGAAGACCGGGATGGCGGTGCCGGGCGTCGTCCACCCGCCGTGGCGCACATGCTCCGTCGGGAAGGGGTGGGTCTTGCGGTAGCGGCCGAGGACCTTCCCGCCGTCGCCGAGGAGCAGCGCGCTGTTGAGCACCACGCCCGCGCGCGGGCCGCGCTCATAGGTGGGGAGCACGCAGAAACTGCGCGTCGCCTTGCACAGGCGGCGCAGCGGCTGCAGGTAGGTGCCGAGGTCGCGCGGGATGAGCGGATAAAAATCCTTCGCGGGCATGGCCGGGTTGAAACCCGAGGTGACCGACTCGGGGAACACGACCAGTTTCGCCCCGCTCTCACGCACCGCCTTCTCATGCCAGGCGCAGACCTTCTCCAGGTTGGCGTCGAACGCGTTCGGGGTGACGCTGATCTGCACGCTGGCAGCGATGAAATCCTGCATGACGCACGCTCCGTTTCGGGCGCCCACGCCCGTCCTCTGCACCGGCCGTGCGGCCGGCGTCATCGCCTGCACTTATACCATCGCGGCGGCTGCGGCGGCAAACTCCCGCGGTTCCGGCCGTTGCCGAAGCCGGCAAAAAAATGGTATGGTGGTGGCATCATCAGACAGGAGCCGGCCATGGCACACACCACCCGTAAGGAAAACTACCAGGCGCGCCGCACGGCGGGGGCGCAGGCCGCCGCCGCCAGCGGCAGATTCGTCGCGCGCGACCAGGCGGCGGCCCTGCTTGCGGCGGTGATCCGCAGCGGCGACCGCGTCTGCCTCGAGGGGGACAACCAGAAGCAGGCGGACTTCCTCGCCCGCACCCTGGCCGCGCTCGACCCGCAGCAGGTGCACGACCTGCACATGGTGCAGTCGTCGATCGTGCTCCCCGAGCACCTCGACGTGTTCCGCAAGGGGATTGCCCGCAAACTTGATTTCGCCTACTCCGGGCCGCAGAGCAAGGCGCTGGCCGCGCTGGCGGCGGACGGGACGGTGCAGCTCGGCGCCATCCACACCTACCTCGAACTGTACGGGCGTTATTTCCTCGACCTGACCCCGCAGGTGGCGCTGCTGGTGGCGGATTCCTGCGATGCGCAGGGCAACCTGTTCACCGGCAACAACACCGAGGACACGCCGACCATCGCTGAGGCGACGCACTTTTCCCACGGCATCGTCATCGTCCAGGTGCGCGAACAAGCCGACACCCTCCCCCGCGTCGACATCCCGGCCGACTGGGTCGATTTCATTGTCGTTACCGGCGAACCCGGCCACCTGCAGCCGCTCTTCACGCGCGACCCGGCGAAGATCACCGGGCAGCAGGTGCTGATGGCGATGCTGGCGCTCAAGGGGATCTACCGCGAGTACCGGGTGAAGTCGCTGAACCACGGCATCGGCTACGCCACTGCCGCCATCGAACTGCTCTTTCCGACCTACGGCGCCGAACTCGGGCTCAAGGGCACGGGGTGCACGCACTGGATCCTCAATCCCCACCCGACGATGATCCCGGCGATTGAGGCGGGGTTCGTGGAGCGCATCCACAGTTTCGGCGGCGAACCGGGGATGGAACGCTACGTGCGCGAGCGCGGCGACATCTTTTTCATCGGCAGCGACGGGTACATGCGCTCCAACCGCTGCGCCGCGCATTTCGCGGGACTCTATGCCATCGACCTGTTCATCGGCGCCACGCTGCAGCTCGACCGGCACGGCAACAGCTCGACCGCCATCCGCGGGATGATCGCGGGCTTCGGCGGCGGTCCGAACCTCGGCGGCACGGCCCCCGGCCAGCGCCACATCAGCGAAGCGAACCGCCGCGCCGGGCGCACCGAGGACGGCATCTTCAAACCGCGCAAACTGGTGGTGCAGATGACCCCGACGGTGAGCGAAAAGAAGGCCATCCCGGTCTTCGTCGAGGAACTCGACGCGGTGGGACTGGCGAAGGACGGCGTCTTTGCCGCGCCGCCGGTGATGATCACCGGCGACCAGCTCACCCATATCGTCACGGAACAGGGGATCGCCTATCTTGACCGCTGCCCGGACCTCACGGTACGGCGGCAGGCGATTGCGGCGGTGGCGGGCGACACCCCGGTCGGGCGCACCTCGACGGCGGCGGCGGTCGAGGAATTGCGCCGGCGGAAGATCGTGCAGACCCCGGTGGACCTCGGCATCGATCCGGCCACGGCCACGCCCGACCGGCTGGCGGCGCGCAGCATCGACGACCTGGTGCGCATCTCCGGCGGTTTGTACGACCCGCCGGCGCAGTTTCGCAAGCGCGGCTGAGCGGACCGGCGGTGGTGGCGCGGCCCCAAAAGAGGTATACTGCACCGACTGGCACAGTCAGGAGCGGCACATGACGAACAAACCAACCGGCAGCACCGGTCCCGGGCAACCGGACGACCCGGCGAATATCAGCGACCCGTACGAGCAGCTGGCGGCCTATCGCGCGCGGCTGAGCGAGGGCGGGGGGGCGAAGGCCGTGGCGGCGCAGCATGCCAAGGGCAAACTGACGGCGCAGGAGCGCCTCGGGCGGCTGCTGGACGCCAATTCATTCGTCGAACTCGACGCCTACCTCGAGCACCAGTGCACCGCGTTCGGCATGGAACAGAAGCAGATTCCCGGGGACGGCGTGCTCACGGGCTACGGGCGCATCGACGGCAAGCCGGTATATGTCTCTTCGCAGGATTTCACCCGGATGGGCGGTTCGGTCGGCCTGCGGCACGCCACGAAAATCGCCACCATGGTGAAACGCGCGCGGCAGAACGGGGTGCCGTTCGTCCAGCTCAACGACTCGGGCGGGGCGCGCATCCAGGAAGGGCTCGAGTCGCTCGAGGGGTACGGGCGCATCTTCTACGAGAACGTGCAGGCCTCGGGCGTGGTGCCGCAGTTGTCGGTGGTGCTCGGCCCGTGCGCGGGGGGGGCGGTCTACTCACCCGCCATCACCGACTTCATCATCATGGTGGACCAGATCAGCAACATGTTCGTGACGGGCCCGCAGGTGATCCGGGCGGTGACGGGCGAGGAAGTGACGGCGGAGGCGCTGGGCGGGGCGGGCGTGCACAACGCGGTCAGCGGCGTGGCATCGTTCTTCGCCCGCGATGAACAGGAGGCGCTGGCGCTGGTGCGGCGCCTGCTCGGCTACCTGCCGGCAAACAACCGCGAACTGCCGCCGCGCGGCAACAGCAAGGATGCGCCCGACCGTGAGACGCCGGAACTCGACACGTTCATTCCCGTCGACCCGCGCAAGCCGTACGAGATGCGCGACATCATCAGGGCGCTGGTGGACGATCATGACTTCTTCGAAGTGCAGCCGCTGTACGCGCCCAACCTGGTGGTCGGCTTTGCCCGCCTCGCCAACTACACGGTCGGCATCGTCGCCAACCAGCCGAACGCGCTGGCCGGGGTGATGGACATCAATGCCTCGGACAAGGGGGCGCGCTTCATCCGCTTCTGCGACGCGTTCAACATCCCGCTGGTCACGCTGGTCGATGTGCCCGGGTTCATGCCCGGGGTGGCGCAGGAGCACGGCGGGATCATCCGCCACGGCGCCAAGATGCTCTACGCCTACGCGGAGGCGACGGTCCCGAAACTGTCGGTGGTCGTGCGCAAGGCGTTCGGCGGCGCCTTCATCGCCTTCGCCGGGCGGGCGCTGAGCCACGACCTGATTCTCGCCTGGCCGTCGGCGGAGATCGCGGTGATGGGGGCGGAGGGGGCGGCCAACATCATCTTCAAGAGCGAGATCGACGCCGCGCCGCCGGAGCAGCAGAAGGCGGTGCGCCAGCAGAAGATCGACGAGTACCGGGCGAAGTTCTCCCGGCCGTACCTGGCGGCGAAACACGGGTTCGTCAACGCCGTCATCGCGCCGCGCGAGACGCGCTGGACGCTGGTGCAGGCGCTGGAAATGACGCTGCGCCAGCGCAAGGACCAGCCCGAGCGCAAGCACGGGAACATCCCGCTGTAGGCGATGACCATGGACAACGCCACGCTGCTGACGGGCTTGAACATGACCATCATCGGGATGGGGATCGTCTTCGTCATGCTCGAACTGCTGGCGGAACTGATGCGGCTGATCGACAAGGTCTTTCCCGAGCGGGAAACCGCGATGGGCGCGGCGAAAAAAATGGTTACGGAAGTCGGCCGGGCGGTCAAGCCGCTGACCGACGCGGCGAAACCGCTGACGGATGCCGCCAGCGCGGTGACCCGCCCGCTGACCGACGCGGCGACCGGGATGGCCAACGCGGCCTCGGAGATCGCGCGCCCGCTGACGCAGGCGGCGGCGGACATGGCCAAGCCGGTGGCGCGCAAGGACGTGCACGGCCCGATACCGTATGCGTACATTGCCGCAGCCATGCTGCACCACTACCGGCGCACCCTGCGGAAAACCGCGGTCAACCTGCATCACACGGCGAAGACGTGGTGGCGGCGGTGAGGAGACGACGATGCCGAAATACCTGATCAACATCAACGGTGAGGAACAGACGGTTGACCTGGTCGAAATCAGCGACCGGACCTATCGCGTCACCATCGACGGGGTTGCCTACTCGGGACATGTCGAGGAAATATCACGCATGCTGCCCGACGAGGCGCCGGCGGAGAAGGTGGTGATCGCGCCGCTGCCGGTCCCCGTGCCGCTGCCGGCCGCGCCGGTGCCGGCACCGGCGGCGGCGGCAGCGGCGGGAAACCTGGAAATGCGCGCGCCGCTGGCCGGGACAATCATCGCCGTACGGACGCAGCCGGGCGCCGCGGTACGGACCGGCGACCTGCTGCTGCTGCTCGAAGCGATGAAAATGGAGACCGAGATCGTCGCGGTGAGCGACGGCACGGTCGGCGCGGTGGTGGTGCATCCGGGACAGACGGTGCAGGCGGGTGAACTGCTCCTGACGCTGGTGAAGCACTGACCATGGACTGGGCACTGCTCGCCGCCGACTTCCAGAAATTCTGGGGCATGATGGGCTTTCAGCAGTACACGCTGCAGCAGGGCATCATGCTTGCGGTTTCCTGCGTCCTGCTGTACCTGGCCATTGCCCACAAGTTCGAGCCGCTGCTGCTGCTGCCCATTGCCTTCGGTTCGCTGCTCACCAATTTTCCGCTGACCGGCATCACCGACAATGCGCCCGGCGGCCTGCTGTATTTCCTCTACCTCGGGGTGGAGCAGGACATCTGGCCCTGCCTGATTTTCCTCGGTCTGGGCGCCATGACCGATTTCGGGCCGCTCATCGCCAACCCCAAAACCTTTCTGCTCGGTGCGGCGGCGCAATTCGGCGTTTTCGGCACGCTCTTCGGGGCGCTGGCGCTCGGCTTCACGGCGAAGCAGGCGGGCGCCATCGGCATCATCGGCGGCGCGGACGGGCCGACGGCCATCTACCTGACGTCGAAACTGGCGCCCGAGCTGCTCGGGCCCGTCGCAGTGGCGGCTTATTCCTACATGGCGCTGGTGCCGCTCATCCAGCCCCCCATCATGCGCCTGCTGACGACGCGCAAGGAGCGGCTGGTGCGCATGCCGCAGGTGAAAGCCGTGTCGCGCACGGCCAGAATCGTGTTTCCCATTCTCAGCACCATTGTCTGCGCGCTGATCGTGCCGCCGGCAACCCCGCTCATCGGCATGCTGATGTTCGGCAACCTGATGCGCGAATCGGGGCTGGTCGACCGCCTGAGCAAGTCGGCGCAGAACGAGATCATCAACGTCTGCACCATCTTCGTCGGGCTGGCGGTGGGGGGGAGCATGAAGGCGGAGACCTTCCTGCAGTTCTCCACCATCAAGATCATCGTGCTCGGGCTGACGGCATTCGCCTTCGGCACGGCGGCGGGGGTCGTGCTCGGCAAGATCATGTACTGGGTGACGCGCGGCAAGGTCAACCCGCTGATCGGTGCGGCGGGGGTGTCGGCGGTGCCGATGGCGGCGCGCGTGGTGCAGAAGGTCGGGCAGGCGGAGGATCCGGGCAATTTCCTGCTGATGAACGCCATGGGTCCGAACGTTGCCGGCGTGATTGGCACGGCAATAGCAGCCGGCGTGCTGTTGTCGCTGCTGGGGTAGGAAACAGCGGGGCGGCAGTCGCCCCCGTACGGCGGCGCTCGCGCGCCGCGAATGACAGGAGGTATCAGCAATGCAACAGCGCAGGGTGGTGGTGACGGGCATGGGCTGCATCGCGCCGGGCGGCGCCAACGATGTGGCGGCGTTCTGGCGGCTGGCGACGACCAGCACGGGCACGCTGGCCGGCCCGATCACGGCGTTCGACGCCAGCCAGTTTTCGACAACCTTCGCCTGCGAACTGCAGGGGTATGACCCGGAAGCGCATTTTTCGCGCAAGGACCTGCGCAGCAAGGACAAGTTCGTGCAGTACGCGCAGGTGGTGGCGCGCCAGGCGGTGGCGCAGGCGGCGATCGACTGGGACAAACTCGACCGCGACCGCTGCGGCGTCATTTTCGGGTCCGGCATCGGCGGCATCGGCACGCTGGAGGAGCAGCACAAGCGGTTCCTCGAGAAGGGGCCCGGGCGCATCTCCCCGTACCTGTGCGCGATGATGCTGAGCAACCTCGCCGCGGGCGAGATTGCCATCGATTTCGGCTGCCGCGGCATCAACAAGTCGCAGTGCACCGCGTGCGCCACGGGCAATCACGCCATCGGCGACGCCATGGACTGCATCCGCTGGGGGCGCGCCGACCTGATGATCGCGGGCGGCACCGAGGCGGCTATCACCCCGATGGGGTTCGGCGGCTTCTGCTCGATCCGTGCCCTGTCGCAGCGCAACGCGGAACCGACCCGCGCCTCGCGTCCGTTCGACAGCGGCCACGACGGGTTTGTCATGGGCGAAGGGGCGGGCGCCGTGGTGCTGGAGGAACTGGAACATGCGCGGCGGCGCGGGGCGACCATTCTCGCCGAACTCGCCGGCTACGGCGCGACGGATGACGCCCACCATATCACCGCGCCGGTCGAGGGGGGGGCGGGCCTGGCGCGCGCGATGCAGGGGGCGCTCGCGGACGCCGGCATGCAGCCCGGCGACATCGATTACGTCAATGCGCACGGCACCTCGACGCCGGTGGGCGATCCGCTGGAGACGGCGGCGATCAAGACGGTGTTCGGCGCCCATGCGGCGCGGCTGGCGGTGAGCAGCACCAAGTCGACGTTCGGGCACCTGCTCGGGGCGACGGCGGCGGTGGAACTGGTCGCCTGCATCCAGTCCATCCGCACCGGGGTCATCGCCCCGACGGTCAACCTGGATAACCCCGCCCGTGACCAGGGCTGCGACCTGGACTACACGCCGAACACGGCGGCGCAGCGGACGGTGCGGGCGGCGATGAACAACTCCCTCGGCTTCGGCGGCCACAATGCGGCGCTGATTGTCCGGCAGTTCGAAAACTGAGGCGGAGGACGGCATGAGCAAAATCGCGTTTCTGTTTCCCGGGCAGGGGTCGCAGTATGTCGGCATGGGCCGCGACCTGTACGACAATTTTCCCGAGGCGCGGGAGACGTTCGACCGCGCGGCGGAACTCCTCAAGTACGACTTCAGGAAGGTCTGTTGCGACGGACCGGAGGAGGAACTGCGCAAGACCTACACGACCCAGCCGTGCATCTTCCTCGTGGCGCGGGCCTGCGCCCGGGTCATCACCCACCACGGCGGGGTGCGCGCGGTGGCGGCGGCCGGGCATTCGCTCGGTGAATACAATGCCCTGACGTTTGCCGGCGCGCTCTACTTCGACGATGCGCTGGTGGTCGTGCGCAACCGCGCCCTGTACATGCATGAGGCGTCGCTGCGCGAACCGGGCGGCATGGCCGCGATCATCGGGGTCGAACGCGAACAGGTGGAACCGGTCTGTGCCGGGATCGGGGGCGTGCAGGTGGCGGCGCTCAACAGTCCCGGGCAGGTGGTCATCTCGGGCAGGGCGGCGGCGGTCGAGCAGGCCATCAGCCAGCTCAAGGCGGCGGGGGTGCGCAAGGCCATGCCGCTGAAGGTCAGCGGTGCGTGGCACTCGCTGCTCATGCAGCCGGCGGAAGAACGGCTCGCGTGCGAACTCACCAAAACCAGCATCACCAAGCCGCTGGTGCCGGTGGTGGCCAATGCGCTCGGACGGTTTGTCAGCGAGCCGGAGGACATCCGCCAGGCGCTGCTCAGCCAGCTGACCCGGCCGGTGCTCTGGGTCGACACCGTCAAGGCGCTGGTCGCTGAGGGGATCGACACCTGCATCGAACTCGGGCCGGGGCAGGTGGTGTCGGGTCTGGTCAGGCGCATCGCGCCGGAGATGCGCGTGTTCAATGTGCAGGATGTGCCGTCACTGGAAACGACGCTGGCGGGCCTCAGGGGCAACTGATTTCACTGTCGTCGCGACACCAACATCACCGCCGGGGCCGCAACACTCCCCGGCGCTTTTTGTGTGCCCGGCGGCGAACCCTCAGCGGACGATGCGGGAGGAACTGCGGACGAGCGGGCCGGCGAGCACGTGAATGAAGCCCGCCGCGCGGGCGCATGCCTCCCAGCGGGCAAACTCGTCGGGGTGGACGTAGCGGATGACGGGGGTGCAGGTGCGGCGCGGCTGCAGGTACTGCCCGATGGTCAGTTGCGTCGCGCCGGCGGCGCGCGCGTCGGTGATGAGCGCGCGCACCTCTTCATCCGTCTCCCCCAGCCCGAGCATGCAGCCGGTCTTGACCGGCACCCCGGCGGCGGCGAGCGCGCGCACTACCGCCAGCGAACGGCGGTAGTCGCTGCGCGGGCGCAGCGCCGGATAGAGGCGCGGGACCATCTCGAGGTTGTGGGCGGCGATGTCGGGGGGAGCGGCCAGCGCGGCGGCGAGCGCCGCCGCCTCACCGCTGAAGTCGGGATAGAGCGCTTCAATAATGAGTTCCGGCACCGCGGTCCGCACGGCGCGGATGACCGCGGCCCAGTGCGCGGCCCCGCCGTAGGGGAGGTCTTCGCGAGTGACCGAAGTCAGGACCGCCTCGCGCTGCCCGAGTTCGCGCAGCTATGTCGCGACGCGTTGCG
>CAZWUZ010000115.1:0-11271 GCA_964637655.1 uncultured bacterium
CCGGCGAACTCGCCGCCGCCCGCCGGCCGTAGCGGCGCGCCGGGTGCGGCGCCCGGGTACGGCGCGCGTGGTCACTTGCCGCCTATGCGCTGACGGTGCTGGCGCTTTGGCTGGTGACGTCGGGCACGAACATCCGTTTTGCCCTGCCGGCGATACTGCTGCTCTGCACGGCACTCATTATGCCGGCGCTGGCACGCAACCGGTTTCCCCGTTTGCTGCGCAGTATCGTGCTGGTGGCGGGCGGGTTGCAGGTCATGCTGCTGCTGCTGGTTTTCCCGTTCATGGAACTGCTGCCGGTAGCCGGACTCGGGCTGGTCGACGACGACACCTACCTGCGGCAGGTGACCGTCAACCCGTGCATCGACGCCATCCGTGCGGCCAATGCGCTTTCCGTACCGGGAAAGGCGCTCTTTACCGGCGAACACCGCGTGTTCTACTGCACCCGGCCGCATGTCGCTGGCAGCGTGTTTGATACGGACCATCTGGCGGTCTGGACGCAGGCGGCAGCAACAGCGGCAGAACTGCACGCCGTGCTGCAGGCGCAGAACATCGGCATTATCCTCTACAATGTGCGCGAGGCGCAGCGGCTGCACCGCGGCCCGGTCTACAGCGATGCGGTCGACGAGGCGGCCCGCGCGCGGTTCCTCGCATTTGCCCGTACGTACCTGCGTATCGCCGCGCAGGGAGACGGGTGGTACGTTTTCACCCTGACCTGATTGCCTTGTGCGGCAAAGGCAGGTATAATCCGCCCAATACCTTTCAAGGAGAGTCCCATGCGGCAACTGGTCGAACTGACGAAGCAGCAGCAGGAGCGCAACACGCAGGTGGTGAAACAGAGCCGCTACATGCGCGACAAGGTGACGTCGAAGGCCATTCCCTTCACGCTTGACCCGCGCAAGGAAAAGCAACTCAGCGCGGCACAACTGGCGACGATCGAGACGCTGGAAGTGCAGGCGGCACGCACCGCGATCAAATCGCTTGCCTCGCTGGCAAAGATCAACGAACTCGACCATCTGGGCGGGGCGCTCGACCTGACTCCGGCGCTGGTGCAGACCTTCGCCTGCTGCAACGAGCGCGAAGTGAGTTTTACCATCGAGAACGCGCATACCAGCATCGGCTACTACGCCGTGCTGGCGGCGTTCGGCTTCCTCGACGAACAGACCGTCATCGACGGGTTCCGCCGCGGGCTGGACATTGCCGGGCATGTCAGCTGGGTGCCGGGCGGCACGCAGCTCAACGGCGGGCGGCTCGGCATCATGGTTCCCGTGGCCGTCGGGCACGCGCTGGCGAAAAAGGCACGCTATGGCGACGCGGCGTGGATGATCACGCATTGCGGCGACGCGGCGTGGGTGGCCGGGCAGTCGCTCAACGGCTTCCTCATCGCCTCGCTGCACAAGGCGCCGATGACCTTCATCATGCATCGCAACGGCATCCAGCTGTCGAACGCCACGCACAAGGTGCTCGACCGCGACCCGCGCCCGGTCATCGCTTCGCTCGGCATCGAAATCATCGAGATACCGTCGCTGCACGACCGCAAGGCGCTGTACGCGGCGCTGGTCAGGGGGCGCGCGCTGGCGGCGAAGGGCAAGCCGAACCTGATCTACCCGACGGGCTACCGCAGCAGCGGAAAGCAGAAGGTGACAGTGGAGACGCTGGGGAAGAAGTACGGCATCAGCGCGGAAGTGAAGGCGTTCGCGGCGAAGCACAAGGTGAAACTGAGCACGCCGATCTGGATCCCGGGCGCGCTGATGAGCTACCGCGATGTCGAGTGCATGCTGGAGAATGTCTTTTTGGCCAACGACCTGCCCGGCGGCAAGGGGCATCATGACGGGCATATGAAGGGGCGCGATGTCGCGCAGGTGCTCAATAACCCGATGCTGTGCTGGAAACCGGAATACGAGAAGACGCTGGCGGCGTTGAAAAAAAAGAAACCGCGCGTGGTCGTCACCCAGGCGCGCCCGGCGGTGGGGAGCGACAACCTGATCGTCCCGGCGAAAACGCTGGCGACCGTCCCGGCGTTCCCTGCGGGGAAAAAACCGTCGCCGCGCGCGGGTTCGGAACTCGGCTACGCGCTGGTGGCGCAGGCGCACCCGGACAAGGTGTTCGTGGTGAGTTGCGACCTCAATCCGTCGACCAAACTGGCGAAGGCCTGCTCGTACCTGAAGCCGAGCCACCAGTTCGAGGTGAGCATCCAGGAACAGGCGGCGCTGCTGATGACCGACGGTCTCGCCACCGCGCTGCCCGGACCACAACTCAACGTGGTGTCGACCTTCGCCGCCTTCTTCGAGGGGATCGCCCGCGAGGGATGCGAACTGTGGCGCTACCAGCGCAACCTGAACGGGGCCAACGAGGGGCTCAATGTCGCCTTCCACCTGTCGCATGTCGGCGCCTGCACGGGGCGCGACCATTTCTCCGGCTGGTCGCTCGACTGGGTCAACCTCGCCATCGGCTACCTGCCGTACCTGCAGTGGTTCTATGCCCCTGCCGATGCCAACAGCGCGCTTATCGCGGTGCTCGACATGGCGAAACACTACGGGGCGGGGATCATCGGCATCCCGCGCGATGAGGTCCCGGTGCTGACGAAACAGGGGACCGACCAGCCGCTCTGGCTGCCGACCGACGAGTGGAAGCCGGCGACGCAGCTGCGCGAATACCCCGACGCGGAACGCGTCATTCTCGCGCTCGGCTGCCCCGCGTTTCTCGCGGCGCAGGCGGCGGACGAGCTGACCATGCAGCACGGGAAGGCGACCGATGTCTACGTCATCAACGGCCTGCCGCTGGGCGCGGGCTGGCTCGACGGCATCCTCGCAAAGTACCGCAAGGGCGTGGTGACCATCGAGGACGGGCTCATCGGCACGCCCGCCTCGGGGTGGCGCGGCTTTGCCGGGCTGATCGCCGCGGACGCGGCGGCAGTGCGCGTGCCGTTCAGCGCGGTCGGTATCACCGACCCGACCATCGCCCCGTCCGAGGGATTCGCGGAAGTGTGGGAACATTTCGGTATCACGCAGGACGCGCTGGTGCGGGCGGTGAAGGGGCTGTAAGCAGGTTCATGCGGGTGTACCGCGGCGCTGACGGTTCTGCCGTCAGCGCCGCTTTTCTTTTGCGGGACGCACCATGACGGAAACCGGAAAACGGCGACGACGCTACCGCGGCTCGCATCCCCGGCATTTTGCGGAAAAATACAAAGAACTGCAGGGTGATCCCGGTGCGGTAGCGCACGCGGTGGCGAAAGGACGCACCCCGGCGGGGCAGCATCGCCCGGTGATGGCGGACGAAGTTTTGCAGGCACTGGCACCGCGCCCGGGGGAAACCTTCCTCGATGCGACGCTCGGCTACGGTGGCCACGCGTCCCTGCTGCTGCCGTACCTGCTGCCGGGCGGGAAACTTTTCGCGCTCGATGTTGACAGCCGGGAGCGGCCGCGCACGGAGGCGCGCCTGCGCGCGCAGGGCTTCGGACCTGACGTGCTTGACGTGCGGGCACTGAACTTCGCACAACTCGAACACCTGCTTCCTGACGTCGGCGGCGGCTTTGCCGGCATCCTCGCGGACCTCGGGGTTTCGTCGATGCAGCTCGACGACCCGGACCGCGGCTTTTCCTACAAGGCGCAGGGGGCGCTCGACCTGCGGCTGGACCCGTCACGCGGGATGACCGCAGCCGATTTCCTGCCGGAGCATCTTCCCGAACGCGTGATGCGCGCCACGCTGCAACGGGTGTTCATGGCGCTGCGCCTTGCGGTCAACGAAGAGCTGACGGCACTTGCCACCCTGCTCGCCGCGCTCCCGCGCTGCCTCAGGGCGGGGGGGCGGGTCGCCATCCTCACCTTCCATCCCGGCGACGCCCAGCGCGTGGCGGCGGCGCTGGCTGCCGGCGCGCGGGCCGGCGTCTACGCGCGGGTCGACCCGGTCATGCGCCCGTCAGCGACGGAACAGCGCGAAAACCCGCGCTCCGCCTGTGCCCGTCTGCACTGCGCGGTGCGCAATTAGTATTGTGTCCCCTTTTTTGGTAGAGTGAGAGCATGCGTATCGGCTTTTTTATTCCGGCCTTTCCCAAACTGTCGGAGACCTTCATCCTGCGCGAGTACCGGGAACTGCAGCGGCAGGGGATGGCGCTCGTCCCGGCGGCATACCAGCCCGCCATCGAAGACGCGGTGCAGCCTGAAGCGGCGGCGGCAGCGGGCGACTTCTTCTACCTGCGGCAGCAGCGCGGCGATGAAGTGCTGCTGCTGGCGGAGCACTGGCGGGCGCGCGGCGTGACGCACGCGCATATCCATTTCGGCAATGCCGGGGCGGATGTGCCGCTGGCGGCGGCGGCGGCGCTCGGCATCAGCGTCTCGCTGTCGCTGCATGCGCAGGATATCTACCTGTCGCCTGATGACGACCTGCGGCGACGCTTGCAGCAGTGCGCGTTTTCTGTCACCTGCACCGCGTTCAACCGCTATGAATTGCTGCGGCGCACGGGGGTAGCGGAGGAGAAGGTGCGGCTGCTCTACCATGGTGTGGAGGAGCCGGAAGGATGCACGCGCACGCCGGGAGATACCGTTGTGGCGGTCGGGCGGCTGGTGGCGAGCAAGGGGTTCGACCTGCTCGTGCGCGCGCTGGCGGAACTGCCCGAGCTGCGCGGGGTGATTATCGGCGACGGGCCGGAGGGCGCGGCCTTGCGGCAGTTGGCCGTGAAGTGCGGTGTTGCCGGTCGCGTGACCTTTGCCGGGGCGCAACCCTTCGCGCGCGTGCGCGAAGAGTTCACCCGCGCGTGTGCGGCGGTGGTGCCGTCGCGCGTGCTCGCGGACGGCGACAGCGACGGCATCCCCAACGTGTTGCTGGAAGCGATGGCGCACGGGGTGCCCGTGGTGGCGAGCGGTATCCGCAGCATCCGCGAGGCGGTGGGCGACGGGGAAAACGGCCTGCTGGTGCCCGAAAACGCCGCGCCCGCGCTGGCGACGGCGCTGCGCCGCCTGGCGGAGGAAGACGGGCTGGCGGCGCGGCTGGCTGACGGCGGCCGGACAACCGTGCGGCGGCAGTTTTCGCTGAGTGGCAACGTGGCACACCTGCGCGCCCTGCTGGCAGCGTCAAAACCTGTATAAAAACGTACGCTGATGACCGGCACGCGGTGTGGTATGCTGTCAGTACGCAGGCCGCCCGGGGGGCGCAATCGCATGACACGCGGACAGGGCATGGTCGAGTATGGTCTGATCATCGGGCTGGTTGCCCTGGTGGTGGTTGCCGTGTTCCTGCTGCTCGGGGACAGCCTGCGCGACATGTTCGCGAATGCCGGCGGCGGACAGGACGCCGATGACGGGCGCGCCGCGCTGAGCGCGCTGCTCTACGGGGCACCGGGCGGCGGCGCGGTCACCCTCTCCTGCAACAGCGCCTGGACGATGATGCACAACTACACCATCAGCGCCACGGTGACGGGGGCTGACGGCGCGCCCGCGGCGGGGGTGCCGGTGACGCTGCAACTGTCGCTCGTGGGGCACTGCTACCTCGGTGGCGAGTCACAGGGCGGCCCGTCGGGCAGCGCTACCGCTGCGACGGGGGCGGACGGCACGGTGTCGTGGGGCGGCTGCCAGGAGCGCGGGGCGACCGGCAGCGGCACGGCGACGGTGACGGCGACTGTCGACGGTGTTCCGGTAAGCGCCAGCCAGGCGATTACCGTTTCCTGGTAGCGGTCAGTGCGCGGCGGGAGCGGGCGCAGGCGTCGCGGCGTCGGGCGAGTGCTCTTTTTCGGGGATGAGACCGGCCGCGAGACGGTGTGCCGCGACCGGATCGACCACTACCTCGACTTCGCCTGAAGCCAGCGAATAGTAGCCGCCGACGAACGCGATGTGCGCCTGCTGCACGGCGTCGCGCAGCACGCTGCTGCGCGTGAGCAGGTCGCGCATCGAGAAGACCAGATTGGTGACAATGCAGCGGTCGACGAAGGTGCGGTCGCCGGCGGGACCGTGCGCCGTTGCCTGCACGGCGGGCATGATCTTTGCCACGATGGCGCCGATGTGGCTGCCGGGGTGCGCGGGTGCCGGCGGCGCCGCGGCCGCCTCCACCGTCGCCTTGACCGCCCCGCACGACTGATGCGCCAGCACGAGCAGCACCTTTGCGTGCAGGTGCTCGATGCCGTACTCGAGCGAACCAAGCGCGATGTCGTCGACGACGTTGCCTGCGGTGCGCACGACGAACAGTTCCCCCAGCGTGCGGTCGAACAGCAGCTCGGGGGGGACGCGCGAATCGGCACAGCCGAGCACAACCGCCGGCGGATGCTGGCCCGCGACGAGATGTTCGCGCAACGTGGAGAACCGCCTGCGCGTGGTCTGGTCGGCGACAAAGCGGCGGTTGCCCGCCAGCAGTTCCTCAAACGGATGCAGGTCGGCCGCCACGACCGGCACGGCGACAGTGATGAGCAGCAGGATTACGAGCAGCAGGCGCATGCGTTTCCTCCGCCGCGAGTTTTGCCGGATGGTAGCATACCAGCGCGCTCCTGACAAAACCGTGCCTGGCGATTGACGCTTGCCGCTGCCGGTGTTATGCTGCTGTTGGAGGCACATGCCGTGACTGACAGGAGGCGCTACCGGCGATGATTCTGCTGCAGGGTAATACCGCACTGGCGGAAGCGGCCGTCCGCGCCGGCTGCCGTCACTATTTCGGCTATCCGATCACCCCGCAGAACGAGATCCCCGCCTATCTGGCGCGACGCCTGCCGGAAGCCGGCGGCACGTTCGTGCAGGCGGAAAGCGAGATTGCGGCCATCTGCATGGCGTTCGGGGCAGCGGCGACCGGCGCGCGCGTGCTCACCACGACGTCGAGCCCGGGGTTCAGTCTGAAACAGGAAGGCATATCCTACCTGGCCGGTGCACACCTTCCCTGCGTTATCGCCAACATCCAGCGGGCCGGTCCGGGCCTGGGCGGCATCGGTCCGGCGCAGGGCGACTACTGGCAGTCGGTGAAGGGGGGCGGGCACGGTGATTACCGGCTCGTCGTGCTGGCTCCCGCATCGGTGCAGGAGATGGCGGATTTCACCGTCGAGGCGTTCGCGCTTGCTGATGCCTACCGCGCGCCGGTGCTGCTGCTCGCGGACGGCGCGGTCGGGCAGATGATGGAGGCGGTGACCCTGCCGGAACCGCTCGCTGCGCTGCCGGCAAAGCCGTGGGCGGTGAGCGGTGCGCGCGGGCGGGAGCCGAACATCATCCGCTCTTTTTTCACCACCCCCGAGGAAGTCCTGGCCAACAATGAGCGGCTGCAAGCGACGTACCGGCGCATCCGGCAGGAAGTGCCGGCCAGGTGCGAGGAATACCTCGCGACCGATGCGGAAGTGCTGTTCGTTGCGTACGGCATCGCCGCACGGGTTGCCCGGGCCGCGGTGCAGCTGCTGCGCGAACGCGGGCGGCGCGCGGGCCTGCTGCGCCCGCAGACGCTGTGGCCGTTTCCGGAGGAGGCCATCGCGCGTCGTGCAGCGCGGGGGACGCGCCTGCTCACGGTCGAACTCAACTACGGGCAGATGGTCGAGGACGTGCGCCTGGCGGCGGGCGGCCGGGCGCCGGTCGGTTTCTGCGGCTGCGCCGGCGGGATGCTGCCCGACGAAGACCTGCTGGTGCAGCACGCGCTGGCAGCGGCGGAGGCGCAGGGATGAACGGGCGGCCTGCCTGCCTCTCGGAGCGGGCGTTCACCTACTGTCCCGGCTGCGGGCATACCATCGTCCTGCGGCTGCTGGCGGAAGTCATCGATGAACTCGGCCTGGCGGAACGCACGGTCGGGGTTGCCTCGGTCGGCTGCACCGTGACCGCCTATGAGCACTTTCGCCTCGATTTTACCGAGGCGCCGCACGGCCGCGCGGCGGCAGTGGCGACGGGAGTGCGGCGCGCGCTCCCCGACGACCGCGTGGTGTTTACCTGCCAGGGTGACGGCGATCTCGCGGCGATCGGGCTGGCGGAGACGCTGCATGCGGCGAACCGCGGCGAGCGCATCGCGGTGCTCTTCCTCAACAACACGGTGTACGGCATGACGGGCGGCCAGCTGGCGCCGACGACACTGCCCGGGCAGTGCACGGTAACCTGTCCGGCAGGACGTGACGCGGCGCGCTACGAAGGAGCACCGCTGCGCCTGGCGGAAATGATCGCCCGGCTCGACGCGCCGGTGTACGTCGTGCGCACCGCGGTGCATGACGCGGACGGGGTCGCGGCGACGCGGGCGGCGCTGCGGCACGCGTTTACGCTGCAGCGCGACGGGCGCGGCTATGTGTTTGTCGAGGTGCTGACCCAGTGCCCGGTCAACCTCGGGCTTACCCCGGCGGCGGCCAGCCGCTGGCTGCGTGAAACCGCGACGCGGTATTTTCCCGTCGGGGTGCTGTGCGACCGCAGTGCGGGTGACGGCCATGCGTGAGCGGCTTGCCATCGCCGGCAGCGGCGGGCAGGGGATCATCACGCTGGGAGAACTGCTCTGCCGCACCGGCGCGCGCGCCGGCCTGCAGGTGGCGGGATTTCCGACGTACGGGGCGGAAAAGCGCGGCGGGCGAGCCGGGGTGCTGATCACCATTGCCGATGAGGAAATCGCCGCGCCGGTGTTCGTGCGGGCGTCGGCGGCGATCGCGCTGGACAGCCAGGGACTGCAGCGGCTGCTGCCGATGCTGCTGCCGGGCGGCCGGCTGCTGGCGGAGAAGACGGCGGGCGACTGCCCGCGGACGGATATCGCATGCACGCGGCTGCCCGCGGCGGAACTCGGCGCGCGCTGCGGCGGGCGGCAGCTGGCCAATGTCGTCATGTTCGGGGCCTGGCTGCGCCGCGCGGAGATTGTGCCGCGCGCGACGGCGGAAGGCGTGCTCACTGGGTATTTTGCCGGGCGCGGCACGACCGTGCAGGAACAGAATCTCGCCGCGTTTGCCGCAGGCTGGGACGCGAACGTTTCTGCTGTCTGAAGCACCCCTACCAGAAAAAGTAGTGGCTGTTCTCGATGTCACCGAAGGCCAGCGGCCAGTCGCGCCGGTCAGCGAGAAACTGCCGCAACCCGTCGTCGCTGCAGCGGAACTGGAAGACCGGAGCCGGATGTGACGCCGGATGGCGCGGCAGGGTGTCACCGGTGACCGCACGATAATCGCGCAGCCAGCAGATCCCGTGCTCGAGACACCAGTTGTACGCCGCCGCGGTCAGCGCCTGTGTGACAGGCGCCGCGGAGGCGTGACAGGCGAAGAGGACGGCGGTAGCCTGCGCGCGGTAGCGCCCGAGTGCCAGCCAGCCGAAACCGTCATCGGCATCATACACGAACAGCGTGTGGCAGGGCTCGGGAAAATCGGCGTACCGCCAGTTGACCAGCGCGCAGTCGTGCTCGACACACAGCTCCTGCTCCGCCTGCAGGCCGCGCACCGCCGCATCGAGCGAATCGGGCAGGCGCGGGAGCAGCCGCACCGCCGGCGGGACCGGCCGGCGGCGCAGGCGCCGCCCGAGGCGCAGCAGCGGGCGGTCGGCCCACGGCGGGAAGACATCAACGGTGGTGGCGGTGACGAGGGGGACCGGTGTCAGCTCCCGGTCAAAGATTTCCTGCACGCGCGCATGCCCGGATCCGACGGTGCAGAGCGCATCGCTCTGCCGGATGGTCTCCTGCAGCAGGCGCAGAGCACCGTGCCCGTAACCGCGCCGGCCGGCCAGGTGCATGGGAAAGATGAACCGCACGCGTTCCCTGCGCCAGAGCAGCGGCAGCGGCATGGTCGACAGACAACCGACGACGGCGCCGGTGTCATCGATCACCACGCGGCGATAACTGTCGGCATTTGCCACATGCGGGTGACGTTCAAGCTGCCATTCCCAGTAGAGGTCGAGACGCGCAGCATCGGGGAAGAGGCGTTCGCAGAGCACGGCATAGACCTGCGCGCGGTCGGCGGGTGTGTACGGTCGAATGCGGCATCCGGAAATCTCGTGTACTGACATGCAGCACAGTATACTATGCGCCGCCCGGCGCAGCAAGGAAGGCAGCAGCTGCTGCGCACCACCACCGTGTGTTCAAAATTGAACGAACGCATAACTCATTGTTATGACTCATTAACATTGACTAATTGCGTCGGCTGTGATATAAGTTCAATAATGAACGGTCGCATATAAATGGAAGAAGGATGAAATGACGGCACTATCTGAAAAGGAAATTGAACTGATCGAGGTGCTCGGGCGCAACCCGGCCGCATCGCAGCGCTCGCTGGCGAGTGAGATCAGGATCTCGCTGGGAATGGTCAATCTCTTCGTGCGCAAACTGGCGAAGAAGGGGCTGGTAACCATCCGCAAGGTCAATCAGCGCGATCTACAGTACATCCTGACGCCGGAAGGGATGAAGGCGCGGGCGGGCTACAACCTGCGCTACCTGGAAAACCATCTCAGCCATTTCGTGCGGGCGAAGGAACTGGTGACGGAAAAACTCGCGGAAGTACGCGGGCACGGTTACCGCACGGTTTACCTGCTGGCCAAGGGGGAGTGGTCGGAGATCGGTTTCCTCGCGGCGGCGAACATGGATGTGCATTTCGCTGGGTTTGTCGGCACGGTGGCGAACAGCCGCTTCCTTGGGCAGCCGGTCTACACCGTCGAGGAGATGCTGGCGATGACGCACCCGCCTGACGCCTGCATCCTCGTGCTTAACGGGCACAACGTGCCGGCGCAGGAACAGCTGACGGGCAAGGTGCGGCTCTTCCATGTCTGATCTTGTCGTGCCCGCCTACAGCGACTGGTTCGTGCTGCAGACGCTGGTGGGGCGCGAGCAGAGCGTGTGCGAGCGGCTGCAGCGCCACTTTTTCGCCGAGGAGGAGGTGGCGCGCCCCCGGCGGCGGCTGAAGATCCGCCGCGCGGGGGAGTACCTCGACACGGAGAAAACGCTCTTTCCCGGCTATCTCTTTTTCCGCGGTCACAGTGAGGATACGAAACTGTTCGAGGAGCGGCTGCGCCTGCTGGCATCGGCGCGGCGCGACCTGCCGGGGATGGTGAAGGTGCTCGGGCGCGGCCCGCAGCCGGTGCCGATCTTCGCGCACGAGGCGAACCTGATCTGGGCGATGATGGACACGCAGGAACTGATCGATTATTCGCAGGCCTGCTTCGTCGGGGCGAGGGTGAAAATCATCGGCGGCCCGCTGCTCGGGCGCGAGGGGATCATCCGCAAGGTGAACCGGCGCAAGGGGCGCGCGACGGTGGAGATGCGGCTGTTCGGGGCGGTGAACTGCACCGACCTCGGGGTGGAATACCTGGAAGTGCCGCGGGAGGAAACTCCGGCGTAGCAGTTATCCCGCCCGTCGGGCGGGACCGCGGCGCCGACCTG
>CAZWUZ010000116.1:0-11233 GCA_964637655.1 uncultured bacterium
GACGTCCTTGACCCGGATCGGCACGCCATCGACCGCCTCGATGACCACCCCGGCAGTGCCGCTGTCGCGCACCGTTCCCGCCAGGTAGCCGATCATGCCTGTTCCTCCGCCACGCGGTTGCGCCAGCGCTGCAGGCGCAGGCCGCAAAGGGCGATGGCAAGCGCATCCGCCGCGTCATCGGGTGTGGGGATCTCCTTGAGCCCGAGGATGATCGTCACCATCTTCTGCACCTGCTTTTTCGTGGCGCTGCCGCTGCCGGCCACATGGAGTTTGACCTCCATCGGGTTGATGTCGGCGACAGGAATGGCGCGCTGCGCGAGTGACAGCAGCAGGACGCCGCGCGCCTCGCCGACGCTGATGGCGGTGGTGACATTGCGGCTGAAGTAGAGTTTCTCGACCGCCGCCGCCTGCGGCTGATAGACATCGAGGAGTTCGGCGAGGCGGTTGTAGATGGTGTTGAGGCGCGCCCCGGGCCCGAGTTTCGCCGGGGTGAGGATGACCCCGTAATCGAGCGCCCGGTACTGGTTGCCGCGCTGCGGGTGGGCTTCGACCACCGCGAAACCCGTGGTCGCGGTCCCCGGGTCGAGCCCGAGCACACGCGGAGGATGCGGGGTTCTCACCGCCGCTGCCGGCGGCGGCGGGCCGCCTCTTTTTCGCGCCGCCGCGACGAGAGCGTGTCGGCCGGGGCCGATTCACTCCCCGTCAGTGCCACCGGGCGCGCCGGCGGGAGTGTCCCGCCCTTCGCTGCCGCCGGCGCGGGCGCGTCCGTGCCCGCCTCGCGCCGGTACTGGTCGAGGAAGAGCAATGTCGCCGGGAGCAGCAGGGCGCGCACGAGCGCGAGGAGCAGCGCGAAGGGCATGGCCGTCACCGCGGTGACCGTGCCGTCCGCGACGGGCGCGAGGGTGAACCAGAGCGTCTGCTGGTCGATGAGCCCGAGCGCGGCACAGGCGAGCCCGGCGATGAGCACCGCCGGCTGCTGCAGCCCGTTGAGCGCGGTGAGCAGGCCCGCCTTCGTCCAGCCGCGCCCGCGCACCAGTTCCAGCGTCCAGAGCATGAGGTAGACCTGCACCAGCAGTTGCAGGATGACGAGCAGGAGCATCTGTCCGGCCCCGGGGGCGCGCATGACCGGCGCCGCCCCGTCGCCCCCCCCCTGCATGAGCAGCGGAATGAGGAGCAGCGAGAGCAGGACATTGGCGCCGACGAGCATGGCAAAGACATGGTGCCCGTAGCGCAGGCCGCTGCGTTCGAACTGCCGGAAGGCGGGCAGCGTACTGTCAGCGAGCAGCGTTCCGGCGGCGCCGGCGAGCAGGAAGGCGAGCAGATAGGCGCCGAGCGCGGGGAGCAGGTACTGCGCGCAGACAAGGTAGATGGCGTTGGCGTAGCGCGGGGCGGGCGCGCGGAAGCCCTCCGTCAGCTGGTACTCGCCGGCCACCGGCGCCCACTGCAGCAGGAAGACGACCACGGCAAACGCGGCGCAGGCGGCAGCCACACCCGGGCGGGCGCGCAGCCGCTCCCGCACCCGCGCCAGGGTCAGGTTGAGTTCAGCGAAAAAGAGGGTCAACCCGCGTTGATCTCCGCCATGACATCGTCAGGAATGTCGAAGTTGGCGTAGGCCTGCTGCACGTCGTCATGCTCGTCGAGTTCATCCATGATGCGCAGCATCGCCCGGGCGTCGGTGGCATTCAGCGTCACCTCGGTCTTGGCGAGCTTGGTGACCTCGCTGCTCTCGATGGCGATCCCCTTCGCTTCGAGCGCCTGCTTGACCGCGTCGAACGCCTGCGGCTGGCAGCGGATCTCGAAGCGTTCGCCGTCGGCGGCGAGGTCGTCCGCGCCCGCCTCGAGCGCGATTTCCATCAGCCCGTCCTCGGTCTGCCCCGCCGCGGCGACGTAGATGACGCCCGTGCGCTCGAAGAGGTAGCCGACACAGCCGTTCTCCCCGAGCTTGCCGCCGTTCTTGGAGAGCAGGTGGCGCAGGTCGGCGGTCACGCGGTTGCTGTTGTCGGTCAGGCAGTCGACGAGAATGGCCACGCCGCCGGGCCCGTAACCCTCGTAGGTGACGCTCTTGTAGGCGGCACCGTCGATGTCGCCCGTCCCCTTCTTGATCGCCCGCTCGATGTTGTCCTTGGGCATGCAGGCCTCTTTGGCCTTGAGCAGGGCGTTGCGCAGCTCGATGTTCTTGTCGGGATCGCCCCCGCCGTTGCGCGCCGCGACGAGAATGGCGCGGTTGAGCTTGGAGAAGAGCTTGCCGCGCTTGGCGTCAGCCGCCCCCTTCTTGTGCTTGATGGAATGCCACTTGGAATGTCCGGACATCGCCTAATCCTCCTTCTCCTCTTCCCGCTTCGATTCGGCGATGATCTTCTGCGCCATCTCGTGCGGCACTTCCTCGTAATGCGAGAATTTCATGGTGAAACTCCCCTTGCCCTGCGTCATCGAGCGCAGGTCGGTGGCGTACTTGTACATTTCCGCCTCGGGGATATGCGCGCGGATGACCTGGAAGCGCCCGCGCGCGTCGCTGCCGAGCATCTTGCCGCGGCGCGTGTTGACATTGCCGATGACGTCGCCCATGTATTCGCTGTCGACGACGATTTCGACTTCGAGCACCGGTTCGAGCAGCACCGGTTTGGCGGCGAGAAACGCCTCCTTGAACGCGGCCCTGCCCGCCGTCTGGAAAGCGACATCCTTCGAATCAACGGGATGCATCTTGCCGTCGTAGAAGTCGGCCTTGACGTCGATGACCTTGTAGCCGGCGTAGACCCCCGCGACGGCGGCGGCATTGACCCCCTTCTCCACCGAGGGGACGAAACTGCGGTCGACGTTCTGTCCGACCAGCGAGTTGACGAACTGCAATCCCTCGCCGCGTTTCAGCGGCTCGACGCGCATCCAGACCTCGGCAAACTGCCCGGCACCGCCCGTCTGCTTCTTGTGGCGGTACTTCGAGTCGCCCTTTCCCTTGATGGTTTCGCGGTAGGGAACCTTGGGCTTGATCATGTCGACTTCGACGTTGTACTTCTTCTTGAGCTTGGCGACCTTCAGCGCGAGCTGCAGTTCGCCCATGCCGAGGATGACCGTCTCGGAGAACTCGGCGCGGAACTCGACCTTGAAGGTCGGGTCCTCGGCGGTGAACGAAGCGAGCGCGGTGGAGAGTTTTTCCTGGTCGCCCTTGGCCTTGGGCACCACCGCCACGGCCACCAGCGGCCGCGGAAAGACGATGGCCTCGACCGCGATGTCGCTTTTCGCCGCGAGGGTATCGTTGATCCCGGTGTTCTTGAGTTTGACCAGCGCCGCCATGTCGCCGGCGTGCAGTTCCTTGATCTCCTCCTTGTTCTTGCCGCGCACGACGAGCATCTGCCCGACGCGCTCCTTCCCCTGCTTGTTGACGTTGTGCAGGTCGGCCCCGGAGGCAAGCTTGCCCTGGATGACGCGCACGAAGTTGAGTTCGCCCGTGTGCTGCTCGATCTGCGTCTTGTAGACGAAGGCCAGGGCCGGCGCCGTCGCGTCACAGGTGTACTTCTCCCCCTTGACCGAGGTGAAGTTGGCGCCGTCCGCCGGTGACACCCCGTACTGCGCGAAGAACGACAGGGTGCTGACCACCCCGATGCCCTGTCCGCCCACCCCGGCAAACACCGGGAAGAACGTGCGCTTGGCGAAGGCGGCCTTGAGCCCCTGCGCCAGTTCCGCGTCGGTGAGCGTCCCCTCGTTGAGGAACTTCTCCATCAGCGCGTCGTCGCCCCCCGCCGCCTCCTCGACGATCTTTTCCCTGACTTTGGCCACCGCGTCCGTCATGTCGGCCGGCACCGCGGCTTCCGTCACCGTGCCGCCGCTGACCATGTACGCCTTGTTGGCCAGAACATTGACGACGCCGGTGAACGCGGCCGCCTCGCCGATGGGGAGGGTCAGCGGCACGAAGCGCGCCTTGAAGGCGTCGGTGAGCGACGCCAGCGTCCTGTCCAGCGACGCGCGTTCCTTGTCGAGCTTGGTGATGAACACCGCGGTGGGAAGCTGCTTTTCCTCGAGGTCGCGCCAGGCCTTCTCCGTGCCGATTTCCGCGCCCGCCACGCCGCAGACCAGAAGCAGCGCCTGTTCCGACACGTGCATGGCAGCGATAACCTCGCCGTAGAAGTCGGCGTAGCCCGGGGTGTCGAGCCAGTTGATCTTGTGCCCCTGCCATTCGAGCGGGAGGAGTTTCGCACAGATGGTGATCTTCTTTTCCACTTCGTCCGGCATCGTGTCGAGGCAGGAACTGCCGTCGTCGACTTTGCCGAACCGGTCATTCGCCTTGGCGAGGAACGCGGCCGCGTCCCCCAGCGAGGTCTTGCCCGTGCCGCTGTGGGCAACCACGCACAGATTACGCAACTTGTCCGTCGTGTAGGTCTGCATTACGCTCCTCCGCAGTGATGTCAGGATAGTGAACGTCACGCACCAAGCGCCCGTCACTTATATCCTATGCCTCAGCATGCTGTCAAGGCGCAGCCGCGCGCTTGACTTTCCCGCGGCCGCCGTCTACAATTCCGCCTGTATGAACGGGATACATCTGTCCCTCGTCATCCCCTGTTTCAACGAGGCGCAGCGGCTGCCCCGCTCGCTGCCGCGCCTGCTCGCCTGCCTGCAGGCGCAGGCGTACCCCTGGGAACTGCTGCTGGTCGACGACGGGAGCACCGACGGCACCGCGGCGCTGCTCGATGCCGCGGCCGCGGGCGAGGCGCGGGTGCGCGCGCTGCACCTGCCGCACAACGTGGGCAAGGGGGGGACGGTGCGGCACGGGCTGCAGCAGGCGCGCGGCGAGTACGTTTTTTTCTCCGATACCGACCTGTCGACGCCGCCCGAGTACCTCGCGGACGGGCTGCGCCTGCTGGCGGACGGCGCCGACCTCGTCTACGCCGACCGGCACATGCGCGGGGCGCAGTTGCGCGGCTACAACCCGCTGCGTCTGCTGATGAGCCATGCCTTCAATCTCTGCACCCGCACGCTGCTGCTCCCCGACATCACCGACACGCAGTGCGGGTTCAAGGGCTTCCGCCGCGGCGCGCTCCCCGTGCTGCTCGACCGGCTCACCGTGCAGCATCTCGCCTTCGACGTGGAACTGCTGGTCATCGCGCGCGAGCAGCAGTTGCGCCTGCAGCCCTTGCCCGTGGTCTGGGACAATGTCGCCGCGTCGAAGGTCAAGCCGTTCAGCGACGCGCTGGCGATGTTCGCCACGCTGCTGCTCATCCGCCGCCGCCGCGCGGCCGGGCTCTACCGCTGACCATGGCCGCGCGCACGGAATTTTCCTTCGTTTCCGGCCAGGACACGCTGGCGGTAATGACCGGGCGCATCGGTGACTGGCTGCGCGCGCAGGTGGCGCAGGACAACACCGTCGGGGAGCTGCTCGTCGCGCTGGCTGAGGCGCTCAACAACATCCTGCTGCACGCCTATGGCGGCGCGGCCGGCAGGCCGCTGACCGTGACCTGTGCGGTTGCTGCGGATGACGTGACGATCGAACTGCTCGACGAGGGCCCGCCTTTCGACCCGTTGCAGCACCGGCCGCAGGAGATGACCGGGCTGCAGGAGCACGGCATGGGGGTCTACCTCTACACCACGTTGATGCACCGCGTCACCTACGAGCGCACCGTGGAAGGCCGCAACCGCCTCATCTTATGCCGGCGCCTCACGCCACCGGCATAATCAGCGCGCCAGTTCCAGCGTTCCCGCCTCGATCAGCAGCAGCGCGTAGCCGTCCTGCGGCCATGCCCGGCGCAGGGCAAAGCGCACATCCCGACCCGCGAGCAGTTCCTCCGCCAGCACCGGTTTGAGCGGCAATCCGGCCAGCGCCGACGGGTAGGCCAGGTCGGGCAACGCCGGGTAATCCTCCCTTAGCCGCACCAGCGCCGTGCGTCGCGCCAGCGGCTCGCTGCCCTGCACGCGCAGGCCGCGCGGCAGCACGACAAAGCGGCAGCGGGTGGCCACACAGTACTCGAAGAGCGCATCCACCGACTGATAGTCGGGGGTCATCCATGCGCCCTGCCGGAGACGCACACGGTCGAAGACACGCTGCTGCGCGAGGTAGAACGGCAGCGGCACATCGTCAGGCGGGCAGTAGATGCCGGTGCCGGGTGGCATGGCGGCCAGTGCCGCCGCCGCCTGCGGCCACGGCAGCAGGTAGTGCGCGCGTGTGCGCAGCGTGAGGAATTCTGTTCCCGACGCCAGCAGGCCGTGCAGGCAGAGGGGAAGCGCGAGCAGCAGCGCCGGCAGCCAGGCGGGGAGACGCAGGCGGGCGCTGAGCGCCAGCAGGCGCGCGACGAGAAGCACGACGCCCGCGGTGCCGGCCAGCCACCAGTCGGGACGCGTCGCGGCTGCCGTCAGCGGGAGGAAGCCGACCGTGCCCAGCAGCAGGGCACACGCCTGGCGTTCAGGCGCACCATCGGGCAGGAAAACGAGCAGCAGGCCGGCCGCAACCAGCAGCAGGCCGCAGCCGATGGCCAGGAGCAGTGCCGGGCCGCCGCCATGCAGCAGCAGGCCGGCAGCGGCAGCCGCGATGATGATGACCATGCCGGCCGCCCGCGGCAGACCGGCAACCACTGCTATGGCAGCGAGCACCGCCAGCGCGCAGAGCACATACGAGAGCAGTGCCGGGAGCGCCAGCCAGGTGACAACCAGGCGCGCCGGCTGCTGCAGCAGTGCCGGGTCGGGAAGCAGGCGGTCGAGCCCGCTCACGCTGCCGGCAGCACGCACGGCATACACCAGCGTCGCTGCCGCCAGCACGCCCCCCCAGAGGCGCAAACGCTCCACGCGCGACAGAGCCTCATCGTCACGCAGCGCCGCGACGAGCAGCAGCACCACCGCCGGCAGCAGCGCCGGCGACCAGGCCGCCGCGAGCAGCAGCGCCAGCCAGAGCGCAGGCGCGGCGGGACGCCGGTCCTGCACCCGCCAGAGGGTGCTCAGCAGCAGTCCGCCGACGAGCAGCAGGCAGCCGGACTGCACGGAGACGTGGGCATAGTGGAACGAGGCGGGATTGAACAGCACGAGCGCCAGTCCGAGCAGCGCGCCGGTGCGGATGCCGGTCAGGCGCCAGAGCAGCTGATGCCAGACCATACCGGTCGCGGCAAAGACCAGCAGTTGCAGGGTGCGGCTGGCCGGTTCGCTGATGCCGCAGAGCGTCAGCCAGCATGTCTGCAGCAGGACGGGGGACGGTTCCGTGGTCGTGGCCAGTGGCAGGCGATGCGCCAGCACGGTCACGCCACCGACCAGCAGCAGCCAGAGGGTGAGATGCCAGCGGAACCGCCAGCGCCGCCAGCAGAGCGCGCCGGCCAGCAGGGCGAGCGCGAGCACGACGACCGCTGCCAGCGGCGACGGACGGGCAGCGGCACCGAGACGCATGGCATTGACCGCCGCCGCCATCAGGTCGGGCTGATGGTCGCGCCCCTGCGGCAGCCCGTCGAAAAGAAACGCCAGCTGCGCGGCGGCAAAGAGGGCAAGCAGCAGCCACTCCGCGCGCCCGAACAGCAGCCGCCAGCGTCGCCGCGGTTTTTCTGCGGCGGGGACGCTCCACCCGAAGAGCAGCACGCTGAGCGCCGCGAGCAGCAGCAGCAGCAGCAGGTCGGCAAGCCATGAACCGGTCAGGCGGATGCCGAGCGGCAGGATAAACAGCAGCGACCAGAGCAGCAGCTTGAGACGGAACGGATCACGCGCGGCATGCGCGCGCAGGTGGTTCAGAAACACGCGGGGGCGGGCAGGTCCCAGTGCGCGGGGAGCCCCGCGGGCTTGTCGACATGCAGAAAACTGCGCGTGCCGAGCAGTTGCCACCTGCCGTCCGTGCGGGCATAGGTCGCGGCATTGCCCGCCTCGTCCTCCAGCCAGAGCATGTCGCCCTCGTCGAGGTCATCAGGGTCGATGGAAAACGAGCGCCGCGCGGCAAGTGCTGCATCGCGCCAGAAGAGCGACCACGCGTTGATGAGCTGGCGGCGATGGAAGCCGACTGCCAGCGGGCGGAGGTCGCGCGCCGGCTGCCAGGCGAGCACACGCAGCGCACCCGCCTCATCTGTGGCGACCAGTTCCTCATCCTGTTCCGTCAGCACCGGCGGGGTCAGATCGAGCAGCACCGTCAGCCGCGTTTCCGCCACGCAGGCGCTGTCATCCCACAGACCAAGACGCAGGTCATTGTCACCTTCGCGCAGCAGTTCCAGCGGCACGAAAACCGTCGTGGTGAAGCGCCGGTCGCTGAACGGCAGCCGCACGCTGGCGCCGGCGGCATTCGTAATACTCAGCGCCGTCAGCGGCGCCGTGCTGCCGAACTGCGCCACCCCGGCCAGCAGCGGAATGACCACGCCGTCGGGGCGCACCTTCTCCGGCCGGATGGCCGCAGTATCCGTCGCATAAAACGCGGGGCGCGAAGCTGCTGCCCCGGCACATTCCTGCAGCCGCGCATCGAGCAGCGCAAAAAACGCCGTTGCGTCCTGCTGTTGCGGCACGCGCGTCAGCCGCACGTTGCCGTCCCGGCAGTCCGCCACGTGATAGATGCCGCGCTGCACCAGTTCGCCCAGCCGCCGGCAGAGGCGCAGTTCCGCCATCGCGTCATGCTGCACGCTGCCGGGGCGGTAGTAGATTTCGCTTTCCGTGTAGAACGGGCCATGCCCTTCCAGTGCGTTGAGCGGCGGTGCATAGTGTGCCGCCAGTTCCCGCGGCACAGCCGCAGAAGCGCCGGCTGGACGCTGCTGCAGGAAAAACGCGGTCAACGAACCGGCAGCAGCCACCCGTTCCGTGCGGTAGAGCAGCCAGCCACCCGCAATCGTCACCACCATCGCCACCATGAGCAGGTCACGTGCCCGC
Source organism: uncultured bacterium (assembly GCA_964637655.1). Taxonomy (GTDB): domain Bacteria; phylum DAOPZR01; class DAOPZR01; order DAOPZR01; family DAOPZR01; genus CAZWUZ01. Next base: position 8,803 of record CAZWUZ010000116.1, read on the forward strand.
TGCGCGCGAAAGCGAAACACCGACCAGGCGGCAACTGCCAGCGCCGCCAGCACCAGCGTCAGCATAATTGCTGTTCCGTACACCCCGCCGGCGCGGTGCTGCCAGGCATCACCCAGCCAGAACCCGTGCTCGGGCAGCAGCAGCCGCACCAGCAGCAACACCATCAGCGCGGCTATGCCCGTGCCTAAGTACAGCCAGGCGCGCGGCCTGCTGCCATGACGTATGCCCGCCATGCCAGCGACAATGAGTGCCGCCGCGCCCGCCAGCGTACCGCCATGCCCGGCATCGGCGAAGTAGAGCAGCGCCACGGTCAGGAAGAGGCGCAGCCGCTGTGTCGCTGCACACAGCAGCGCGACCCCGGTCAGCGGGTAAAGGTGCGGCAACAGCAGCGCCAGCGCGGCCAGCAGCAGCGCCGCAGCCGCAGCCAGCAGGGCGTCTTTTGTCACCGCGGTCACCCGGCGCTGCACATAAGCGATAACCGCGGTGTAGTAGAGCGCCTGCCACCACTCGTACACGCTGCTGGTCAGGCCGAAGGCCGGCAGGTCGGGGGTAAAGTGCACCAGCACGGCGAAGAGCGCGACAAGCGGACGCCAGTAATACGCCAGATAGTTGACGCCCAGCCACAACGAATCGAAGCCGCCGGTCTGCCAGAACTGCCGGAGCAGCTGCCACCCGGCGATGGCGGTGTCGGTCTGCCGCAGCAGGGCGAAACGCCACGCCAGCAGGGCGAAGACCGCGAGCAGCGTCAGCGGCGCGAGCCAGGCACGGCGCACGCTGTCAGAGTTCGTCATCGCGGCGGCGCCACTGGTAGGCGGGCGAGAGCAGTTCTACCGCATAGCCGCGCGTCTTGAGCGATTCGAGGAATTCGGGGGCGGCGCTGAAAGTCATCAGCATCACGTTGCCGTCCTCGCTGTACTCCTTGCTCACCTCCGCGCTGTTCGGCTCGATGAGCGCCAGCGCCTCACGCTGCTGCGCATGATGCAGCGCCACGCGCGCGGGGACCCACGCGGCGCGCAGCACGCGCGACAGCGTCGTGGCGAACTTGTCGAGGCCTTCACCCGTGCGCGCGGAGACGGCGACCGCGTTCGGGTACTTGCGGAACTTGTGCACGCGGAAGCGGTTCGGCACGAGGTCGAGCTTATTGAGCACCGACACCACCGGCTTGCGGTCCGCCTGCAGCTCCTTGAGCGTGCGCACGACCTCGTGCACGCGTTCCTCGACCCCCGGTTCGGCGATGTCGATGACGTGCAGGAGCAGGTCCGCCTCCTGCACCTCTTCGAGCGTGGCGCGGAAAGCCGCGATGAGCTGCGGCGGCAGCTGGCTGATGAACCCGACGGTATCGGAGATCAGCACCTGCGCCCCGTCGGGGAGGCGGTAGCGGCGCACGGCGGGATCGAGCGTGGCAAAGAGCTTGTCCTCGACGAGCTTGTTGCTCCCGGTGAGCGCATTGAGCAGCGCGGACTTGCCCGCGTTGGTGTAGCCGACCAGCGCGCAGACGGGTTTTCCCTGCCGCCCCTTGCGCTGCTCGCGGCGGCTGCGCATGACCCCCTCGAGCTTCTCCTTGACATCGTCGATGCGTTTCTGGATGGTGCGGCGGTCGTACTCGGTCTGCTTTTCGCCCGGCCCGCGCATGCCGACCACGGCAATCTGCTGGGCGAACGTGGTGCCATGCCCCGAGAGGCGGGTGAGCTGGTACGACAGCGAGGCGAGTTCCACCTGCAGTTTCGCCTCCTGCGTATGCGCCCGCTGCGCGAAAATGAAGATGATGAGTTCGGTGCGGTTGAGCACCGGCACCCCCACCTCCTCCTTGAGGTTGCGTTCCTGCGACGGGGAGAGCGGGTTGTCGAAGATGACCGCGGTTGCCTGCGCATCCGCGACCAGTTGTTTGAGTTCCCCCACCTTCCCCTTGCCGAAAAAGGTCTTGGGGTCCGCCTTCTCGCGCTGCTGCACGAGCTGCCCGGCGACCGTGGCGCCGGCAGTGGCGGCGAGCGCCGCCAGTTCGTTGAGCGGCGCGGCGACCTTTTCCTCCTTCGCGGTCAAAACGCGCGCGAGGATGACCCGTTCAAGCGGCAGCGCGGACGGCATCGAGCATCTCCTTCTCCCGTGACGGGGTGAACCAGCGGATGCGGGCGTCAGGCCCGAACCAGGTCTGCTGACGCTTGGCGAAATGACGCGTGTCGCGCGCCATCAGCCGGCGCGCCTGCGCTTCGTCCCATTCCCCGCGCAAAAACGCGATGGCATGACGGTAGCCGAGGGTACGCAGCGGTTTGAGGTCGGGCGGATACTGTGCCAGCAGGGTGCGGCATTCGTCGAGCAGCCCGCCCTGCCACATGCGCGCCACGCGCGCATCGATGCGCGCGTAGAGTTCCGCGCGTTCGCGCTGCAGCCCGAGCATGACGAACGGCCACGGGGCGGGCGGGGAGGAGGCCGG
>CAZWUZ010000117.1:0-8724 GCA_964637655.1 uncultured bacterium
TGTACGGCATCATCAAGCAGTAGTGCCAGGTCGTCATAAAACACCGTCTGTGCTTCCGCAAAGCTGACGCCATGCTTGCGGCGATTGCTCCGTTCCTTGCGCGGATCCCAGGCAAACAGAACTCTATCCATAACTACATTGTAATTGCATCGCGCTGCCGTGTCAAATAGGCGCCGGACGTCATCGTGCGCTATCACATCGGCCGATGAGGGCGGTGATGCTCTTCTGCGGGGTAAGCATACCCGCGAGGTTGGCAGTGATGTCGCAGGGGGGGAGCAGGGCGAGCAGCGCCGCGTTGTCGGTCTGCGACCAGCCACTGTAGCCCGAGGAAAAGCGCTCGCGCAGGGATGTTGCCGGCCACGGCAGCGTCGCGGTGAACTGGTCGGCAGCCGACTCGACGCAGGCGCTCCCCCACGCATCACCGGCCACCGCGCGCGCGTACTGTCCCGCCTGCATCATGGCGGCATTGGCCGCGTCGACTTCCTCTCCGACGGTGGCGGCGATGACGATGACCGCACCGCAGCCGTCGAGATGCTGCGCCAGTTTTCCATTGGTGACGCTGACTTTGCCAAACGTGAGGGTCGGACCGTCATGCGTCAGCGACAGGTCGCGCCAGGCGACGCGGGGCTGCGCCGCGGCAATGATGGCCGCGCGTGCCGCCTCGACCTCGGCCAGCGCCTTCTCCGCCCCCTGTGTCTGCCCGGGCCGGTAGCGCAGGATTTTCAGCACCCACTCACGGTCCGGCGCCAGCAGCGCCGGATCGCCATGCCAGACGCCGGAATCAGGCATGCCTCAGCGGACGACTTCCGCCTGCGCCGAACTGCGGCTGACGCGCGTGATGCGCACGCGCACGTCCTGTCCCTCGCTGGCGCCCGAAACAAAAACGACAAATCCCTCGACGCGGGCGATGCCGTCACCCCGTGAGCCGACCTCGCTGATGGTGACATCGTATTCCTTGCCGACCTCGACGGGCACCGCGCGGCTGCGGTCGCCGCTCTCCTGCCGCTCACCGCGGGCGGGCGCCGCGCTCTCCTCGACCGGCCCGGTGGCCGGCCCGATTTTCTCCGCCTGCGCCGTGCTGCGCGACAGGCGGGTGATGCGCACGCGCACTTCTTCACCTTCGCGCGTCTCCGGCACGAACACTACCATCCCCTTGATGCGGGTCATCCCGTCGCCGCGGCTGCCGACGCTCTCGATACGTACGTTGTACTCCTCGTCCACCGCGAGCACGGCGGCGCGGTCACCGCTGCGGCGCTCATCAGTCCGTTCCGCACGCCCGGCCGGTTCCGCCGTCGCCGGCAGTTCGTCCTGCGTCGAGGTAACCACCGGCGGCGGCAGCGGCTTGTCGCGCAGCACGTACCAGGTGCCAAGCACCAGCACCAGTACGCCGGCAGCAATGCCCGCCTTCATGCCGGCGCTCATACCGTCTTCCGCTGTCTGGGGAGCTACCGGACCGGCCGCACCCGCCGGCGGTTTTACCGGCACGCCAAGGTAGGCGCCGACCGTTGTCCATTTCTTGCGCGGCTCGTCGTACAGGCCGTCATTGTTCTGCACTTTGCCCTCGGCCACCAGCTCCGCCAGCGCTGCCTTGTTGTCGCCGTTGTACGAGGTACCCGTGCTGTCCACTGCTTCCCACTTCGCCATGTTCTGCTCCCCGTGCGGCCTTATGCCGCGTCTGCTGTCAGTTGCCACAATAGTGTCAGTATATCGTCAAAGCCCGCGCCCGTCAATGCGGAAAAGAGCGGCAACTGCGCCGGCTGCCGCCCCGCCGCGGCGGCCAGTGCCCGCTGCGCCGCCAGCGCCGCCCCGCGCTTGAACTTGTCCGCCTTGGTCAGCACCAGTTCCCATCGCTTCCCCTGATGCGACAGGTATTCCGCCAGTTCATTGTCGGCGTCAGTCCATTCGCGGCGGATATCGTGCAGGATGATCACTGCCCGCAACTCCTCCGTCTGCGTCAGGTAGGCCTCGAGCAGCTGGCGCCAGCCGCGACGCTGCGCCACCGGCACCTGCGCGAACCCGTAGCCGGGCACGTCAGCCAGCACGAGATCAAGCGGGGGCGCGCTTTTGTCAGCTGCGCGGATGACGGCAGGCGGCGGCAGCTGCGTGCGGAAAAAGTTCACCGTCTGTGTGCGCCCCGGTGTCTTGCTCGTATACGCCACCTTCGCGCGCAGCAGCGCATTTACCACCGACGATTTGCCGACGTTGGACGGGCCGGCCACGGCAATCTGCGGCACCCCGTGCGGGTAGAGGGGCGCGAGCTGTTCCACCAGCGCCGCACTGCCAAGATACCCGAACCCGGTTGTCGACGGTTTGCTCATCGTGCCACCACCGGGCAGAACAGGCTTGCACCGCAAAGCACACGGAAACCACGGAAAACCGCATCAGGATACTGCTGGATTCCCGATTGCACAATTCGGGAATGACCGGCAGAGGAGACCGCGGAGCTGACTTCGGCGGACCGCCAACGCTCCGCGTGCTCTGTGTGCTCCGTGGTGAACGCCGTAGTAGTGTGCCGTGCCTGCATAATTTCGTGGTTCATATATTTATCTTTCGTAATAACCCATAGGTCATAATGTTGCACATTAATTATCAGAATATTCTATAGTTGCAAATCGAGAGTTTGTCAATTTGTCAACACCCGGCCCCATCACTTCTTGAGGGCGAGGCGAAGGACCTCGTCGATGCGCGACACATAATGCGCGGTCAGTTTGCCGCGCTCGCGCTCCGGCAGTTCGTTGAAGTCCTTCTCGTTCTCCTGCGGCAGGATGACCTCGCTGATGCCCGCGCGCTGCGCCGCGAGCACCTTCTCCTTGATCCCCCCGACCGGCAACACCTTGCCGTGCAGGGTGATTTCCCCCGTCATAGCCAGGTCATGCCGCACAGGGCGCCGCGTCAGCGCGGAAACGAGCGCGGTCGCCATGGTCACGCCCGCCGACGGCCCGTCCTTGGGGATGGCCCCCTCAGGGACGTGGATATGGATGTCGCGTGTGCGGTGGAAATCAGCCGGCACCTTCAGCGCCTTTGCCTGCGCCCGCGCATAGGTGATGGCCGCCTGCGCCGACTCCTTCATCACGTCGCCCAGTTTGCCCGTCAACTGCACGTGTCCCTTGCCCGGCAGGATGGCCGCCTCGACGTTGAGGATCTCGCCGCCGAGTTCCGTCCACGCCAGCCCGCAGGCAACCCCGACCGCCGGCTTTTCCTCCGCCTGGCTGTTGCGGTAGCGCGGCACGCCCAGCAGTTCGCGAATCACCGTCGGGGTGATTGTCCCCGCCGGTTCCGCCACCACGGTCTTCTTTCCCCTGACCGGGACCGCCGCCTGCCGCGCCTTCACCGTCTCCGTGGCGCGTTTACGGCAGACAGAGGCAAGTTCGCGTTCGAGGTTGCGCACGCCTGCTTCGCGCGTGTAGCGGCGGATGACTTCGCGCACCGCGTCGTCGGTAAAGACCGTCGCCGGCAGCCCGTGCGCCGGCACCTGCCGCGGGATGATGAACTGCTGCGCGATGGCGAGTTTCTCGTGTTCGGAGTACCCGGCGAACCGGATGATCTCCATGCGGTCGCGCAGCGGCAGCGGGATGTCGTACATGGTGTTGGCGGTGGTGATGAAAAACACCTCGCTCAGATCGTAGGGAATCTCAAGGTAATGATCGGAGAACGCGGCATTCTGCTCGGGGTCGAGCACCTCGAGCAGCGCCGCCGACGGGTCACCGCGAAAGTCCGTGCTCATCTTGTCGATCTCGTCGAGCAGGAAGACGCAGTTGCGCGACTTGACCTTGTGCAGCGACTGGATGATGCGCCCGGGGAGCGCCCCGACATAGGTACGGCGGTGCCCGCGGATTTCCGCCTCGTCACGTACCCCGCCCAGCGACAGGCGCACGAACTCCCGCCCCATGGCATGCGCGATCGAGCGCGCCACCGAGGTCTTGCCCACGCCCGGCGGCCCGACGAAGCAGAGAATCTGCCCCCTGACCTTCTCCACCAGCGCATGCACCGCGAGGTACTCGACGATGCGTTTTTTGGCATCTTCGAGTCCGTAATGCTCGCTATCAAGCAGTTGTTCCGCCCCCGCCAGGTCGATAGGCGGGAGCGCCTTCACGGTCCACGGCAGTTCCACCAGCCAGTCGAGGTAGGTACGCACCACCCCCGCTTCGGCTGACAGCGGCTGCAGTTTCTCGAGGCGCTTGAGTTCCTTGCGCGCGCGCGCCGCCACGTCCTCCGGCAGCGCCCCCTTGTCAATCTTCTCCTCGAGTTCGCGGATCTCCTCGTTACCTTCCGCCTGCCGCCCGAGTTCCTTCTGGATCGCCTTGAGCTGCTCGTTGAGGTAGTATTCCTTCTGCGAATCCTCGATCTGCCGGCTCACCTGCTGGCGTATCTGCTTCTCGAGCGTGAGGATCTCGATCTCGCTGTGCAGTTTGGCCGAGAGCATGCGCAGCCGCGCCACCGGGTCGACCTGCTCGAGCAGCGCCTGCTTGTCCGCCACCTTGAGCACCAGGTTGGCGCAGACGATGTCCGCGGCCAGTCCGATGTCGTCGAGGTTGGTCACCGCCACCACCACCTCGGGGGGGATGCGGCGGTTGAGTTTCACGTAGTCGCCGAACTGGTCGAGCACCGTGCGCAGCAGCGCGCGCACCGTGACGTTGGGCGACACCGCGAACTCCTCGGGGAGGACCGTGGCCAGCGCCGCCCCCTGCTGCACCTGCAGGCGCAGCAGCCGCGCGCGGGAATTACCCTCGATGAGCACCTTGAGCGAGCCGTCGGGGAGTTTCAGCACCTGCAGGAGCTCCGCGCGGGCGCCGTAGTGGTAGAGCTGCTTGAGGGTCGGTTCGTCGGCGCGCGGGTCGGTCTGCGCCGCGACGAACAGTTTGCGGTCGCCGCGCATGGCGCGCTCGACCGCCTGCACCGACGACTGGCGCCCGATAAAGACGGGGATGACCATCTGCGGAAAGACGACGACATCGCGCAGCGGCACAAAGGGAACCAGCAGGGTTCCCCGGTCGGCGCTGCGCGGTTTTGCGGACGTACCGTTCTTGCCAGTGGTGCGGCGCGGCATAGGCCCTCCCTCCGATGCCGTCCCGTGCCCGGTTCCGAAATGCCGGGCGCAGGGTCAGGACTGAATCGCTACGCGCTCTCCGCGTCGCGGTCGTAGATCAGCAGCGGCTTCTTCCCCTCGGTGACGGTCTCAGGCGCGATAACAACCTTGCTGATGCCCGACTGCCCCGGGATGTCGTACATCACGTCGAGCATAATGCTCTCCATGATGGCGCGCAGTCCGCGCGCCCCGGTTTCGCGCTTCATCGCCGCGCGGGCGATGGCGGTGACCGCCTCCTCGGTGAACGTCAGGTCGACGTTCTCCATCTCGAACAGGCGCTTGTACTGCTTGACCAGCGCGTTCTTCGGCTCGAGCAGGATGGCGCGCAGCGCGACCTCGTCGAGTTCGTGCAGCGGCGCCATGATCGGCAGCCGCCCGATGAATTCGGGGATGAGCCCGAAGCGCAGCAGGTCGTCGGGTATCACGTTGCGGATGACCTGGCCGACCGAGCGTTCGCGCTTCTTCTGCACCTTGGCGCCGAAGCCCATCACCTTCTGCCCGAGGCGTTTCTCGACAATCTTGTCGAGACCGACAAACGCACCCCCGCAGATGAACAGGATGTTGGTCGTGTCCAGCTGGATGTACTCCGTCTGCGGGTGCTTGCGCCCCCCCTGCGGCGGGACATTGGCCACCGTCCCCTCGAGGATCTTGAGCAGCGCCTGCTGCACCCCCTCGCCGCTGACGTCGCGGGTAATCGAGGGCGAATCGGACTTGGTGGCGATCTTGTCGATCTCGTCGATGTAGACGATGCCCTGCTCCGCGCGCTTGACGTCGTACTCCGCGTTCTGCAGCAGGCGCAGCAGGATGTTCTCGACATCCTCGCCGACGTAGCCCGCCTCGGTCAGGGTGGTGGCGTCGGCGATGGCGAACGGCACCTTGAGGATCTTGGCCATGGTCTGGGCGAGCAGCGTCTTGCCCGAGCCCGTCGGGCCCATCATGACGATGTTGCTCTTCTGCAGTTCGACGTCCTCGTTCCCCTTCTTGAGGAACCCCGAGGCGCGCACGCGCTTGTAGTGGTTGTAGACCGCGACCGCGAGCACGCGCTTGGCGTGGTCCTGGCCGATGACGTAGCGGTCGAGTTCGGCGCGGATGTCGGGCGGGGTCGGCACGTCCTTGGTCGCCGTCGCGGCCTGCTGCTGCTCCGCCGCCGGGTCCTCGGCGAGGATGTCGTTGCACAGGGCGATGCACTCGTTGCAGATGTACACCCCCGGGCCCGCCACCAGGCGTTTGACCTTCTCCTGGTTGTTGCCGCAGAAGGAACAGTACAGGTCGCCCTTGGTGCCGCCGCCGCTCTTGCTCTGCATCGTCTACTCCTTGTCCGCGTCCGTGTGCTTCGGCCCGCTGCCGGCCGGCCGCCGATCGATGACTTCGTCGAGCAGGCCGAACTTCTTCGCCTCGACCGGGCTCATGAAGTTGTCGCGCTCGACGTCTTTTTGTATCTGTTTCAGCGACTGTCCGCTATGGTCCGCGAGGATGATGTTGAGCATCTCGCGCATGCGCAGGATTTCCTTCGCCTGGATGTCGATGTCCGTCGCCTGGCCCTGCGCCCCGCCGTGCGGCTGGTGGATCATGATGCGCGCGTGCGGAAGGGCGAAACGCTTCCCCTTCGACCCCGCCGCGAGGAGCACCGCCGCCATGCTTGCCGCCTGCCCGATGCAGATGGTCGAGATGTCCGGGCGGATGTACTGCATGGTGTCGTAAATGGCCATGCCCGAGGTGATCACCCCGCCCGGGCTGTTGATGTACAGGGAGATATCCTTGTCCGGGTCCTCGGCTTCGAGGAACAATAACTGGGCGACCACCAGCGAGGCGATGTGGTCGTCGATGCTGTCGCCGAGCAGGACGATACGGTCCTTCAGCAGCCGCGAGTAGATGTCATACGAGCGCTCCGCGCGTCCCGTCTGTTCGATAACAATGGGTACTAATGGCATGGTCAGGCCTCCGCCTTCTGCTCCTTGATATCGGCATGTTCAACGATGAAGTTGAACGCCTTGTCCTGCTTCAGGTTGAACCGCATGTTGTCCCAGGTGCCGTCCTCGCGCCAGCGCTTGACGATGCGCTTGCGGTCCGCCTCGGGCAACTGGGTCTGCGCGAACATCCGCTCGGTATCCGCCGTGACGTCCGCGTCCGTCACCTCGATTTTCTCCTGCACCGCAACAGCCTCGAGGATGAGCATGACCCGCGCCTTGGTCTCCGCCGCCGCCTGCACCGCCCCGCCCATCTGCTGGCGGTCGAACGTGCCGCCGTACTGCTTCATCTCGCGTTCCGCATCGGCAATCATGTCCTCCGCCAGCCCGGCGACGAAACTCGGGGGGACCGCCAAAGGATACAATTTCACCAGTTCGTTGCGCAGGTTGCCGCGCAGTTCGCGCTGCTTCGTCTGCGCGGACCACTCTTCGAGCCGCTCCCGCATCTTCGCGCGCAGGTCGGCCGCGTTTTCCGCCCCGCGCTTTTTGGCGATTTCGTCCGTCAGTTCCGGCGCGCGGTTCGCCTGCAGTGAGACCAGTGTCACCGCATAGTCGGCCTTCGGGGTGTCCGCTGCCGCGTCCGCCAGCGCATGCTGCACCGTGAACGAGGCACCCGTCTCTTTCCCCATGATATACGCGTCGAAGCCCGCCACCAGTTCATCCTGCCCGAGGCGCAGGCGATAGGTCTCCTCCGCCTTCGCCGGGCCGCCCGCCGGAGTGATGATCACCTTCACTTCCGCCAGGTCACCCTGCTGCGCCGCGCGCCCGCTCACCGGGGCGAGTTCCGCATCGTCTTCGAGCATGCTGTTGACCGCCTCGTCGACGTCCTTGTCGAGCACGCTCGTGGCATGCACCGACACCGTGACGCCCTTGTACCTGCTGTCGCTGACATCCACCTTCGGGAATTCCTCGACCCCGACGCGGATGGTGTTGGCCTTGCCTTCGCCCAGTTCATGCCCGAGCAGCCGCGGCCGCCCGACCATGCGCACCTTTTCCTTCACCAGCACCGTGGCCAGTTCATTCGTCGACAGGTCGAGGGCCAGGTCGTCGAGAATGTCCGCGCCGTAGCGCCGGCGCAGCAGTGACATCGGCGCCTTGCCCGGGCGGAACCCCGGGATGGCGACCTTGCCCGCCAGCTGCTTGAGTTGTGCCTGCAGTTTCTGCTCGACCTGCGCCGCGTCGGCCTGCAACTCGATCTCCACCAGGCAGTTCTCGCGCTTGGTTACGCGATAGGCCAATGGTTCCTGCTTCGCTGTTTCCGTGCTCATGGTCCGTGTTCCTTTCCCTGTCTGCCGCCACTGGTGCGAGAGGGGGGAGTTGAACCCCCATCCCTTGCGGGACCGGATCCTAAGTCCGGCGCGTATGCCAGTTCCGCCACCCTCGCGTGTTGCGGCCTGCACCTTGTCGTGCGGGTAGTTTTGTCAATCAGTATATATGGTCGGATGGATGGTGTCAACGTCGCGGCAGCGAGTCCGCTGTTCCATGTTCACCCTCTCCCTTCGCAGAAGACGTCCCATAGCAGCAAGTCCGCTGTTCCATGTTCCCCCTCCCTGCAGGAGACGCTGGGCACAACAAGTCCGCTGTTCCCTGTTTCCCCTCCCTGCAGAAGACGCTGTGCACAACAAGTCCGCTGTTCCCTGTTTCCCCTCCCTGCAGAAGACGCTGGGCACA
>CAZWUZ010000117.1:8824-10968 GCA_964637655.1 uncultured bacterium
CCCTCCCTGCAGAAGACGCTGGGCACAACAAGTCCGCTGTTCCCTGTTTCCCCTCCCTGCAGAAGACGCTGGGCACAACAAGTCCGCTGTTCCCTGTTTCCCCTCTCCCTCAGGGAGAGGGCGCCGCGCAGCGGCGGGTGAGGGGGGGGCATTCGCCAGCGACGGAAACGGTCGCAATTACCCATGAAGGTTCCGCTGTATTCTCGACACGGATAGCTGCTAGAAACAACGGATGGTGCGGCGGTCCTGATTTTCGGGGTGGCGACTACTGGTGCGTCGGAACGACTCGCTCTGGAAAGATGCGTACCGCGTGGGACAGCCGCCAGAAGCAAAGATAAGGTGCGGCGGTCCTGGTTTTCGGGGTGGCGACTACTGGTGAACCGCGTGGGACAGCCGCCAGAAGCAAAGGAAGGTGCGGCGGTCCTGATTTTCGGGGTGGCGACTACTGGTGAACCGCGTGGGACTCGAACCCACAACCTATGGATTAAGAATCCATTGCTCTACCATTGAGCTAGCGGTCCACGAGTTGTTGCGAACGGGATTGTATGCTATTTTGTTTGCAGTTGTCAACCCCGCAGTCAAGGAGTTCCCATGATCCGCGTCAATCTGCCCACGTTCGACCTCTTCATCGACGAGCTGCATGTGCTCAAGCACAAGCGGCTCGCGCGCAACATCAAGGAGGCGCTGAATATCCGCGGCTACGTCATCCCCGAGGGCGACAAGGCGAGCTACATCTTCCAGACCATCGCTGAGTGGGATGGCGAAATCATGCTGTTCGAGTACCGCGCCCCGCTGGTCCCCGCCGCTGAATCACAGGCGGAATACGACAAGCAGAAACCCGAAGTCGAACGCGAAGGCGACCTGCGCCAGGGCTACTTCGACTCGCTGTAGCAGCATCCCCGGCAAGCCGTTTCCTTCATCCGGGGCACTACGGGACAACGGCCGGTACAGCCCCATCACTCCGTGTGCTCTGTGTGCTCCGTGGTGGAAGCCGTGGATTTTCAGCAGGCGGCGCGCAGCGCGCGCCAGACCATGGCGCACCCGTCAGCCAGGCGCTGCCAGCGTCCGCCGACCGGCGTGTACTTCCCCGTGATGTCGATGGTGTTCATCGCGCCGCGATGAAACGCGCTCACCAGCGCAAAGACCGGGGCATAGCCCGCCCCGTCGCGGTTGTTCTGCAGCACCACCACCTCATGCCATGCCGTCTCCGTCAGGCGCTGCCGCGTCTCTGCCGGCAGCAGCTCCGTGGCAAATCGCTCACCGGGAAACGGAATGACCGCGCGCACTCCGTGCAGTGCCTCGGCGCGCGCCACATGCGGGACCTGCGCCAGCACGGTGATTTCCGCGTCAGGATACTTTTCCCGCACCACCCGGCAGGCATAGCCAAGCAGGTTGTCCCGTCCCGACCGGATAATCAGCACCTGTTCAGCCATGCCACGCCTCCACCGAAATGGGGACACACACTTTCGAAATGGGGACACACACTTTCAGACGCATTTACGATAGTTCCGTTTCTGAAAGTGTGTGTCCCCTGTCAAGAAACTGGCGGCACCAGAGTTCGAAGGTGGCGAGCAGCCAGAGTTTCGTCGCTTCGCCCATCGTCGGTGCTGCCTGTGCCGCCAGGTCGAGCGTCGCCGCGCTGTAGAACCCGCGCTGCCGCGTGCGGCTGTCGCCGAGCAGGTCGCGCAGCCAGCTGTGGAACTTCGGCTGCGCCAGCCACTGCGCCAGCGGCGCGGTAAATCCCTGCTTCTTCCGTCGTTCGATTTCCCACGGCAGCAGCCCGCCCGCCGCGCGCTTCAGCGCAATTTTGAGTTCCTTCCCCTTCACCTTCTCGCGCACGGGGAGGCCCGCGGCATACTCGACGATTTTGCGGTCGAGCAGCGGGACGCGCGCCTCGAGTGAGACCGCCATCGTCGCGCGGTCCACCTTCATCAGCAGGTCGTCGGGGAGCCAGCCGCAGAAATCGGTATGCAGGCAGCGCGTGACCGGGTCCAGGCGCGTGGCTGCCGCGTCGCGCATCGCCAGCGGAGACCCCGAAGCGAGCGTGATGGCGGCGTGAAAGTCGCCGGTCAGGTACTGACGGCGGTCAATCCCGTCGAACACCTGCGTAATGCCCCGGTAGGGCTCGTCGAGGCGCGGCGGCT